>NZ_CP063120.1:417500-769410 GCF_014931395.1 Haemophilus parainfluenzae
TGTTTACCGCAGGTGTCCTTGATGCACTGATGGAACAAAACATTCAAATAGATAAAATTATTGGCGTTTCTGCAGGTGCATTATTTGGCATAAATTATGCATCTAATCAAAAAGGAAGAGCGTTGAGATATAACCTGAAATATCTTAAAGATAAGCGTTACATGGGATTTTATAGCCTTTTTACAACAGGCAATATTGTCAATAAAGATTTCGCTTTCTATGATCTCCCTTTTAATCTTGATCCCTTTGATCAAGACGAATTCGAGAAATCTCACCTCGATTTTTATTTAACCGCCACAAACATCGCGAGCGGTAAAGCGGAGTATTTCAAAATCAAAGATGTTTTCAAAGAGATGGAATACTTCAGAGCAACCTCAGCGATGCCTTTTGTCTCAAAATTTGTAGAAATCAATGGACAAAAATACCTAGATGGCGGAATTGCCGATAGTATTCCATTTGAAAAAGCACAAGAGCTCGGTTGTGATAAAATCATCGTGGTTTTAACCCAACCGATTGACTACCGTAAAACAAGATCATCTTCTTTTTTATTCAAGCTTTTTTATCGCAAATATCCACACTTAGTCAAAACCTTAGAAAATCGCTACCGCACTTACAATGAGCAAGTAGAAAAAATCATTCGTTTAGAAAAACAAAATAAAATCTTTGTAATTCGTCCAAATGTATCACTCAATATAGGCCGATTAGAGCGAGATGAAGTCAAAATAAAAACTGTATATGAACTGGGTGAACAAATTCTCAAAGCACAAATTCAAGATCTACACAAATACTTAAAAATTTGATTTTAAATAAACTATTTCTAAAATTTGGAATCTAGTTCACATTTTTTCATCGAGGAAAAAATTTTCTCTTGATACTGTACATCAATACAGATATAATCTAACTAAATTTAGATAACTCTATTCAAGAAGGTTTTATATGGCAACTCAAGAAGAAAAGCAAAAAGCACTCGCGGCAGCACTTGGTCAAATTGAAAAGCAATTTGGTAAAGGCTCAATTATGAAATTGGGCGATACTCAAGCCCTTGATGTTGAATCTGTTTCAACGGGTTCTTTAGGTCTTGATGTCGCGCTTGGTATTGGTGGTTTACCAATGGGTCGTATTGTTGAAATTTTTGGACCTGAATCTTCTGGTAAAACAACCTTAACTTTATCTGTTATTGCTCAAGCACAAAAAGTCGGTAAAACCTGTGCGTTTATCGATGCGGAGCATGCACTTGATCCTATTTATGCAGCAAAACTTGGCGTTGATGTAAAAGAACTTTTAGTTTCCCAACCAGACAATGGTGAACAAGCACTTGAAATTTGTGATGCATTAGTACGTTCTGGTGCTGTAGATGTCGTCATTGTGGACTCTGTTGCTGCACTCACTCCAAAAGCTGAAATTGAAGGTGAAATGGGGGATTCGCACATGGGCTTACAAGCGCGTTTAATGTCTCAAGCGCTACGTAAATTAACTGGTCAAATCAAAAATGCAAACTGTCTTGTTATCTTCATTAACCAAATTCGTATGAAAATTGGTGTCATGTTTGGTAACCCAGAAACTACAACCGGTGGTAACGCATTAAAATTCTATTCTTCTGTGCGTTTAGACATTCGCCGTACAGGTTCAGTTAAAGATGGAGATGAAGTCATTGGTAATGAAACTCGTGTTAAAGTAGTTAAAAACAAATTAGCAGCACCTTTCCGCCAAGTTGATTTCCAGATTCTTTACGGAGAAGGTATTTCGAAAGCGGGCGAATTAATTGAGCTCGGTGTTAAACACAAACTTGTTGAGAAATCTGGTGCATGGTATGCATACAATGGTGAAAAGATTGGTCAAGGTAAAGCCAATGCAATGAAATGGTTAAACGAAAACCCTGCTAAATCTGATGAACTTGAAGCGAAGCTTCGTGCTGAATTAGTAGCCAATCCAGAACAAGCATTAATGGCTGACATTGAACAATCTAACGATGACACAGAAAGCGATTTCTAATCACTAAAAGTGCGGTCAAAATTGACCGCACTTTTCATTTCAACCGTATTTCACCTACAAGGAATTTATATGTCTTCTCTTGCTTTGAGCTACGTTGTTAATTTACTTGCTCGACGTGAATATAGCGAATTTGAACTGCGCAATAAAATGCAGGAAAAAGCATTTACAGAAGATGAGATCGATGAAACGATTGCTTACTGCCAGAAAAAAAACTGGCAAAATGATAAACGATTTGTTGAAAATTATTTACACGCACGCTCACAACGAGGATATGGCGTAAATCGTATCAAAAAAGAATTACGCCAACTAAAAGGCGTACCTTCAGACGTTATAAATGAAGTTCTTACAGAAAGTGAAATTAATTGGACTGAAATCGCAGAAAAGGTTCTACGTAAAAAGTTTCCTAATTATGCAGAACCTCAACCAATCAAAAGCAAACAAAAAATTTGGCAGTATATGCTCTCTCATGGGTTTTATTCTGAAGAATTTAGTGATTTTATCGGAAATGGAATAGAAGACTGATGAGTCTAAAGAAATAAATCCCTAATACTGTAAAAATTAAGCAACCAACTAAATGACTCACTAAAACAAACAATCCATTTCCCCATTCTTCTTTAAAAAAGAGTTCAATTACTTCGCCTGAAAAAGAGGAAAATGTGGTGAGCGCACCAAGAAACCCAGTCACTAAGAATAATCGCCATTCAGGACTAAATTGAGGGAAGGTCCAAAAGGCTGCTAGTAAAATCCCCATCAAAAAGCAGCCAATAAAATTGGCTACAAGTGTGCCAAATGCAATCGAACTAAAGAGTGAATTAAGCCATAGACCTAATCCCCAACGTAAAGAAGCACCAATTGCCGCACCAGCACTAACCAGAAAAATTGATTGAAACATCTATTTAATACCAAAAAGTGCGGCTAAATGTTTAGCCACTGCTTCGTCTTTATTTAACCCGATCTCTTCCAGTTCAGGACAAGCCTCCTTTAAACGAGGATCAGCATTTGCCATCACATAACCTTTACCAACCCAAGAAAGCATTTCAACATCATTCTGGCCATCACCAAAAGCAATAGAATCTTTTAATCCATAATTTCTATTTTCTAATAGATGAGATAATGCATCACCTTTCGATACATTTTTGTTCATCACTTCTAAGCAAGTTAGCGCCGAATAAACAATCGTTGTTTTATCTCCGAAATGTGTTCTAAGGTAATCTTCTAGTTCGATTAGATCTTTAGGATCATGAGCAATAAAAAATACTTTTTCAGTTCCTCTTCCATGATGCTTTGTAAAATCAACCACTTCGTACATAAAACCTGAATCCTTATGATATTTTGCTAATTCAGGCACATCTGTATTGATAAACCAACCATCATCCTGATAAATATTGATACAAATTTTGGTGCGATCAAAAGGAATTTTGTATAACTCAAGCACGATTTCTTCTGGAAGACTATTGCTATAAATAAGATTACCTTTTAGATCACGCACTCGCGCGCCATTGGAAGTGATCATTACGGCATGCTCCGTACCAATCTTGTCTAAAATAGAAGCAACATCTGTATGATTACGGCCCGTTGCTAAAATAATATCTACACCTTTTTGTTCTAATTTATTCAATACATCAATAGTAAACTCACCAATTACATGATTGGTATTAAGTAGCGTGCCATCAAGATCAGAGACAACGGCTTTAAATGGTAGTTGTTGCATAAAAACATCCGTATAAAAAATGAATCTGTATCATACCAAAACAACACAATTTTTAACCGTACTTTCTATCATAAAAATGATATTCATTGATAAAAAACAAAAAGGCGTATCTTTCGATACGCCTTCTTAATCTAACCTGTTACAGTTAAGACATCAATTATTTGATGATTTTCGCAACAACGCCAGCACCTACTGTACGGCCACCTTCACGGATTGCGAAACGTAAACCTTGGTCCATCGCGATTGGGTGGATTAAGCTTACTGTCATTTTGATGTTATCACCAGGCATTACCATTTCCACGCCTTCTGGTAATTCGATTGTACCAGTTACGTCAGTTGTACGGAAATAGAACTGTGGACGGTAACCTTTGAAGAATGGAGTGTGACGACCACCTTCATCTTTTGATAATACGTAAACTTCTGATTCGAAATCAGTGTGTGGAGTGATTGAACCTGGTTTCGCTAATACTTGACCACGTTCGATTTCTTCACGTTTGGTACCACGTAATAATGCACCGATGTTTTCACCTGCACGACCTTCGTCAAGTAATTTACGGAACATTTCAACACCAGTTACTGTTGTTTTCGCTGTTGGTTTGATACCAACGATTTCAACTTCATCACCAGTACGGATGATACCACGCTCAACACGACCTGTTACTACTGTACCACGACCTGAAATTGAGAACACGTCTTCGATTGGAAGAAGGAACGGTTGGTCAATTGCACGCTCTGGTTCAGGAATGTAAGTATCTAAATGGTTTGCTAACTCAAGGATTTTTTCTTCCCATTCTGCAACGCCGTTTAATGCTTGTAATGCAGAACCACGTACGATTGGTGTATCGTCACCTGGGAAATCATATTGAGAAAGAAGTTCACGAACTTCCATTTCTACTAATTCTAATAACTCTTCGTCATCTACCATGTCGCATTTGTTTAAGAATACGATGATGTAAGGTACACCTACTTGGCGACCTAATAAGATGTGCTCACGAGTTTGTGGCATAGGACCATCTGTCGCTGCTACTACTAAGATTGCACCGTCCATTTGCGCCGCACCGGTAATCATGTTTTTAACATAGTCCGCGTGTCCTGGGCAGTCAACGTGTGCGTAGTGACGAGTTGGAGTATCGTATTCAACGTGTGAGGTGTTGATGGTGATACCACGCGCTTTTTCTTCTGGCGCGTTATCGATTTGGTCGAATGCACGAGCTGCACCACCGTAGTGTTTTGCTAATACGGTTGTAATTGCTGCTGTTAAAGTTGTTTTACCGTGGTCAACGTGGCCGATTGTACCCACGTTTACGTGCGGTTTTGTACGTTCAAATTTTTCTTTAGACATTTGTTTAGTTTCCTAGAAAATGCTCTATAAGCCATTCGACTTATAGAGCGGATTGTTACAAAAAATTATTTTTTACGCGCTTCAATTACTGCAGCAGCAACACTTGTTGGCGCTTCAGCATATTTTAACGGTTCCATTGAGTATGATGCACGACCTTGAGTTTGTGAACGTAAGTCTGTTGCATAACCGAACATTTCAGAAAGTGGAACTTCTGCATCGATTTTAACAACGAATTCGTTTGCTTCTTGACCGTTAACCATAGCACGGCGACGGCTTAAGTCACCGATTACATCACCCACATACTCAGGTGGAGTTTCTACTTCAACTTTCATAATCGGCTCAAGTAGAACTGGGTTTGCTTTAGCGAACGCTGCTTTAAATGCTAAAGAAGCCGCTAATTTAAACGCTAATTCTGATGAGTCAACATCATGGTATGAACCGAAGTGTAAACGTACACCAATATCTACTACCGGATAACCCGCTAATGGACCAGATTTAAGCTGTTCTTGGATACCTTTATCAACTGCAGGAATGTATTCACCAGGGATTACACCACCTTTGATTTCGTTTACAAATTCGTAACCAGGACCTTCTGGATCTAATGGGTATAAGTCAATAACAACGTGACCATATTGACCGCGACCACCAGATTGTTTTGCGTGCTTACCTTCCACATCGTTAACACGAGTGCGGATAGTTTCACGGTAAGATACTTGTGGTTTACCGATGTTAGCTTCCACTTTGAACTCACGTTTCATACGGTCAACGATGATGTCTAAGTGTAACTCACCCATACCAGAAATAATGGTTTCACCAGATTCTTCATCAGTGTGAACACGGAATGAAGGGTCTTCTTGAGCAAGACGACCTAATGCAAGACCCATTTTTTCTTGGTCAGCTTTAGTTTTAGGTTCTACTGCTACAGAGATTACTGGCTCTGGGAATTCCATACGCTCAAGGATGATTGGTGCTTCGATTGCACATAATGTATCACCCGTAGTGACATCTTTTAAGCCGATTGCTGCAGCGATATCGCCCGCACGAACTTCTTTGATTTCTTCACGTTTGTTAGCGTGCATCTGTACGATACGACCAAAACGTTCACGTTTTTGACGTACAGAGTTTAATACTGTATCACCAGAGTTAATTACACCTGAGTACACACGGAAGAAGGTTAAGTTACCTACGAATGGGTCAGTTGCAATTTTGAATGCTAATGAAGAGAACGGCTCATCATCGCTTGCGTGACGTTCACCTTCAGTTTCATCTGGGTTGATACCTTTGATTGCTGGAATATCAGTTGGTGCTGGTAAGTATTCAACAACTGCATCAAGCATCGCTTGAACACCTTTGTTTTTGAATGCAGAACCACAAGTTACCAAGATGATTTCGTTTGCTAATACGCGTTGACGAAGACCTGCTTTGATTTCTTCTTCGCTTAAGTCTTCACCACCAAGATATTTTTCCATTAATTCTTCAGTTGCTTCAGCTGCTGCATCAACAAGGTTTTGACGCCATTCTTCACACGCTGCTTGCATATCTGCTGGAATATCTTCATAAGTGAAAGTCATACCTTGGTCAGCTTCATTCCAGTTGATCGCTTTCATTTTGATCAAATCAACAACACCGGTGAAGCTTTCTTCTGCACCGATTGGAAGTTGAAGAGGAACAGCGTTAGCACCTAAACGAGTTTTAAGTTGTTCAACAACACGTAAGAAGTTAGCACCAGTACGGTCCATTTTGTTTACGAACGCAATACGTGGAACTTGATATTTGTTAGCTTGACGCCATACAGTTTCAGACTGAGGTTGAACACCACCAACCGCACAGTAAACCATTACCGCACCATCAAGAACACGCATAGAACGTTCTACTTCAACAGTAAAGTCTACGTGTCCCGGGGTATCGATAACGTTGATACGGTGTTGTGGGAACTGTTGTGACATACCAGACCAGAATGCGGTAGTTGCCGCAGAGGTAATGGTAATACCACGCTCTTGTTCTTGTTCCATCCAGTCCATTGTTGCTGCACCATCGTGTACTTCACCAATTTTGTGACTTACACCAGTGTAGAATAAGATACGTTCAGTGGTAGTAGTTTTACCAGCATCAATGTGCGCACTAATACCGATATTACGATATCTTTCAATAGGGGTTGTACGAGCCATTATTATAACCTTGTTAAGTTTAATATCTGTTTATATAAGGGTAAGGCTTCATCGAGGATGAAGCCCTTAAATTTTAAAAGCGTATTACCAACGGAAGTGAGCAAATGCTTTGTTAGCTTCAGCCATACGGTGAACGTCTTCACGTTTTTTCACTGCTGCGCCTTTGTTATCTGATGCATCAGATAATTCATTTGCAAGACGTAAAGCCATTGATTTATCACCGCGTTTACGTGCAGCTTCAACGATCCAACGCATACCTAATGCATTACGACGAACTGGACGTACTTCAACTGGCACTTGGTAAGTAGAACCACCAACACGACGAGATTTAACCTCAACGGTTGGGCGAACGTTTTCAAGTGCAATTTCAAATGCTTCTAAAGGTTCTTTACCTGTGCGTTCTGCAAGTTTGTCTAACGCACCGTAAACGATGGTTTCAGCAACGGATTTTTTACCGTCTACCATTAATACATTAATAAATTTTGCAAGTAACTCTGAACCGAACTTCGGATCTGGAAGAATCTTGCGTGGTTCAACACTACGACGACGTGGCATTGCGAATTTCTCCGTATATTTAATCTTCAGGATATCCAAAACTCTATAAAAATTAACCGCACTTTAAAGTGAGCTAATGTGATACTGGAGTTTCTGATTTAAATTTTTACTAATTTAGACGTTTGGCCTTACTTAACGGAGTTCCATTAAGCTTTAGGACGTTTAACGCCGTATTTAGAACGACCTTGTTTACGATCTTTAACGCCTGCACAGTCTAATGCGCCGCGTACAGTGTGGTAACGAACACCTGGTAAGTCTTTAACACGACCACCACGGATAAGCACAACACTGTGCTCTTGAAGGTTGTGACCTTCGCCGCCGATGTAAGAAGTTACTTCAAAGCCATTAGTTAAACGAATACGACATACTTTACGTAATGCTGAGTTCGGTTTTTTAGGTGTAGTTGTGTATACACGAGTGCACACACCACGTTTCTGCGGGCAAGCCTCTAATGCAGGAACGTTACTTTTTACAACCTTTTTCACACGCGGTTTGCGTACTAGCTGGTTGATAGTTGCCATTAAAAAAGCTCCAGTTTAAATGTTATTCATAATAGAATGTTTGTTACAAAATCTATCTCTCCATCCAATAGACAGAAGAAATAGACGCTAAATTCTAAAGAGTTCCCTTGGGAATGTCAAGTATCGCATTCTTTGTACTTGACACCCATCCCCTATAACTGACAGTCTAGGCAAAGACTTCCTTCTTTTCATAAATGGTCTTTACTTTTGGTGATGGCTTACCATTTTCATCAATAACTAGAAAATCTGCCAAATCTATTAATTGGTTACTATTTACTTATTTTTTTAGATGCCGCTGAGCTACTAAAGTATTCCCATAGTTTATTCGCATCCGTACTAATTTTTTCAAAACCAACTGGTAGTTCATAAGTTTGAGTTTGTGGATTAAATAAAATTACTACTTTACCTTTCTTGTTACCTATGCTCTTTATATCCCATTCTTCTGACCCACTCTGAGCCTTATCATTAAGCTTATATTTCACAAGCTTATAATTCAATTCGATCGGATAATATGCCTCTGTTGGTTTTAGGCTTGAATTAATTTTAGGCTCGCATTCAACGCCGAGAGGCCCAAAACGCCACTCTTCATAATGACACCCAACCACCATTTTCATTTTATTACCTACGGGGTAAATCCAATTAATATCACCTTTCTCACCGCCACTCCCTCCATCACGGCCGTCTAATTGAAAACCCAGTGTATCCTTTCCTAGCTTAACGACCGATGCTTTACCAAGAAGCTCTATATTTTTATTTTTAAATAATGGTTTTTGCTCAAAGTTTTCAGAATTCATATATTCCTGATTTTCTAAAACCCATTCATCTAATGACTTTTTGAAAATGTATAAATACAGCTCCTCATTATATCCTGCAGTTCCATAATTCAGTGCAAAATAACGCTTTTCTCCTTCACTGGTTTGAATATCTTTTAAATCATAATCAATAAAAAAATCATCATCTTCCCAAGATTTACTCCATTTATCGTATACAGCTCTCGGATAAACTTTTTTGAGGATATGCTTACCAAATTCTTCATTACTTAAATTAGTAGAAATTTGATTAAATTGACTACTCGAACTGGTGGAATTTGCTATAGATGCTTGTACTTCAGTACAAGTTAGGAAACAGCTAAATATAGAGATAAATAGTATTTTTTTCATAATAGAATCCTTATAATTATTGATCTAAGTGTAGTAAATTCTGACTTAGCTTAAGAGATCTTCTATAATTATATGATTTTTAAATAATTTATTCCATCTCATCTTTACATTTAATATATTCTCTTCAAGATGTTTAATTCATTTAGTTTTAACTCTCTTTTTTCAAATCAATTGCCTGCCTGAAGCCAGGGTTTTATAATTTCAAACAGAATTATTTTGTTGGCAATCATTATGTTACGTTCATTTATTTTTCACTTACGTTATTTCTATCATAAAAAGCTTCGACAAACCCATCGTATCTCTCATAAAACCCTAGAGTTTATATGCTTACTGATTGGTGCAACATTTGTTGCGCTTTTTTCCTTTGGATTTGCAAAACTCGCTGACATGGGACTTGAATTTAATGCTTATTGGTCTGCCAAATACCCTCTCGCCGTTTGGATCGTCTTGCCACTTGGTCTTGCATTTCTTACCTGGTTTACAGCCAAATACACGCCTTATGTTGGTGGCAGCGGTATTCCACAAGTGATTGCATCCATCAATCTTCCTTATAGTGGCTATAAAACAAAACTGGTTGAATTTCGCCAAACCATTTGGAAAATTCCCCTTACTTTCTTTGCAATGGTTATCGGTGCGTCTGTTGGACGTGAAGGTCCTTCTGTTCAAGTCGGTGCTGCTGTTATGCTGAGTTGGGGAAATTTCTGTCGTAAATATAACTTTGCTTTCCGTGGATTAAGTACGAATGAACTCGTCGCAACCGGTGCGGCAGGTGGTCTTGCTGCCGCATTTAATGCCCCTTTGGCTGGAGTGATTTTTGCCATTGAAGAATTGGGTCGAGGCGTGATGTTACGCTGGGAACGCCGCGTATTACTTGGGGTATTAGCAGCGGGTTTTATTTTGGTAGCGATTCAAGGCAATAGCCCTTACTTTCCTGTTTATAAGGGCGCGACCTCTATTCCTTATTTATATCTTTGGCTTGCCATTTGTGGCGTTGTCTGCGGTGTATTGGGTGGTATATTTGGGCGACTCCTTGCCAAAGGACTCGCAGGACTTTCTCCAATCAAATGGCGTGACTGGATCCGTAAACACCCTATTTATATTGCCTTATTACTTGGTTTAGTGCTTGCGGCTATGGGTACCTACAGCGAAGGACAAACCTATGGAACAGGTTATGATGTTGTCGCCAGAGCATTAGAAGGACAACTCGTTTCACCTGAAGTGGGGATACTAAAACTCTTCGCAACGGTTACGACGTATTGGAATGGCATCGCAGGTGGAATTTTTACGCCATCCCTCACTACCGGTGCAGGCATTGGCACCATGTTATGGGAAATCAGCAATGGCATGGTTGATCAACGCTTCCTCGTCATTTTATGTATGGCAGCCTTTTTAGCCGGCGGCACCCAATCCCCTGTGACCGCTAGCGTAGTGGTGATGGAAATGACCGGGGCTCAACCTGTGCTGATTTGGCTCTTGATTTCCAGTATCATTGCCTCCATAATTTCGCGCCAATTTAGCCCGAAACCTTTTTACCACTTTGCGGCTGGACGTTTCCGTCAACGAATGCAGGAACAACAAGCAGAAGATCTTCGCCGTAACGAGATTCAAGAGAAATAAAAAATGTCAGAAAACCAACCGCACTTTTATCGTGGCCGCTTTTCTGTTGCCCCAATGTTAGATTGGACGACACGCCATTGTCGCTATTTTCATCGCCAATTTAGTAAACATGCGTTGCTTTATACCGAAATGGTCACGGCTCCCGCCATTATTCATGCGAAATACGATCATTTAGATTTTGATTTGCAAGAAAACCCGGTTGCCCTACAACTTGGCGGAAGTGATCCCGCACAACTTAGACATTGTGCCAAATTAGCCGAAGAAAGAGGCTATCATGAAATTAATCTGAATGTGGGCTGCCCTTCCGATCGCGTGCAAAATGGTATGTTTGGTGCTTGCTTAATGGCAAAGGCAGATTTAGTAGCAGAATGTATTGCAGAAATGCAACGTGTCGTGAATATTCCTGTGACCGTGAAAACGCGTATCGGCATTGATGATTTGGATAGCTATGAATTTCTCTGCAATTTTATCGAAAAAGTTCATCATGCAGGCTGCCAAGAATTTATTGTTCATGCACGAAAAGCCTGGCTTTCAGGATTAAGTCCAAAAGAGAATCGCGAGATTCCCCCTTTGGATTATGATCGTGTTTATCAATTAAAGAAAGATTTTCCACAGTTAACCATTGCTATTAATGGCGGCATTAAAACCATCGAAGAAATGAAATATCATTTACAATTTGTGGATGGCGTGATGGTTGGGCGTGAGGCTTATCAAAATCCATCGTTGTTGGGCTATATTGATCAAATGCTTTTTGATGCAAATGCGGATATCGTCACACCAAGACAAGCGGTGGAAGCCATGTTCCCTTATATTGAAAAACAACTGAGCCAAGGTGTTTATTTAAATCATATCGTTCGACATATGCTCGGCGCATTCCAAAACTGCAAAGGGGCAAGACAATGGCGACGCTATTTAAGTGAAAATGCCTTTAAGCAAGGCGCGGGAATCGAAGTGGTCGAAACAGCATTAAGCTTTGTGGAAACCAATTAAGCCTAAAATACAAAGTGCGGTCAGAATTTAAGAGATTTTCTAACCGCACTTTTGTTTTCTGAGTATTTAATTAGCAATGATGTTTTTGGCGATACGCTACTAAATCTTCAATTGTTAATACTACATAACCAAATTTTTTCGCAAATTCGATAATTTCTGGTGCGCGAGCCATAGTGCCATCATCATTTGTGATTTCACAAATCACACCCGCTGGTTTAAAACCACTTAAACGCGCTAAATCAACGGACGCTTCAGTATGACCGCGACGCGTTAAAACACCACCTTCTGCCGCACGTAATGGGAAAACATGTCCTGGACGGTGAAGATCTGCCGGTTTCGCCTGATCTGCAATCGCCGCTTTGATTGTGGTGACACGATCTTGTGCCGATACACCTGTTGACACACCTTCTGCCGCTTCAATCGTCACGGTAAACGCGGTTTTATTCACGCTATTGTTATGCTCAACCATAGGTGGCAAATCAAGCTGTTTACATTGTTCATCGGTGATACATAAACACACAATACCGCTACCATAACGAATAAGTTTTGCCATTTGTTCTGGCGTAATGGTTTCTGCAGGGAAAATTAAATCGCCTTCATTTTCGCGATCTTCATCATCCAATACCAATACGCCATTGCCTTGTTTGAATGCATTCAATGCGTTAATCACCCGTTCTTCTCCGGTCGCACCAAATGCAGATAAAATTGACTGATTCATCGTAATTTCCTTTGTTGTTACGTTAAAATTAACCAGAATCAGGGCTGAGAAATGCAAATAAATAGGACGGAATTGGGAACCCAATCCGTTTTATTCTCTTTCATCCAGACTATACTGTCGGCTTTGGAATTTCACCAAATCTGCTAACCTTAAAAGGACAAAGCGAAACAATTTTGTAAAACGCAATCAAAATTGACCGCACTTTTAAGTGCTCGTGGGCTGTCACCACCGGTAGGGAATTTCACCCTGCCCTGAGAATGCAGGTCGTAGTATAACGCAAAATGTTGCGGTAAAAAATCATTCAATGAAAAATGTTTTTATTTGCACAAAGATTGCATAAAATAGGGCTATACTGTCACTATGCGGTGGCGATTTAGCGAAGGATACATTATGTCGAATAAACACGATAAAAAAGTGGGTGTGATTTTTGGAAAATTCTACCCTGTTCACACCGGCCATATTAATATGATTTATGAAGCATTCAGTAAAGTGGATGAGCTTCACGTGATTGTCTGTAGCGATACCGAACGCGATTTAAAGCTGTTTTATGATAGTAAAATGAAGCGTATGCCGACGGTACAAGATCGTCTTCGCTGGATGCAGCAAATCTTTAAATATCAAAAAAATCAAATTTTCATTCATCATTTAGTTGAGGATGGTATTCCAAGTTATCCGAATGGTTGGCAAGCTTGGAGTGAAGCGGTAAAAAATCTCTTTGAAGAAAAACAATTTACCCCGACGATGGTTTTTAGTAGTGAACCACAAGACAAAGCGCCATACGAAAAATACTTGGGTCTCGAAGTTTCTTTAGTGGATCCTGACCGCTCTTTCTTTAATGTATCCGCAACGAAAATTCGTACTACTCCTTTCCAATATTGGAAATTCATTCCGAAAGAAGTCCGTCCGTTCTTTGCGAAAACCATTGCCATTTTGGGTGGCGAAAGTAGCGGTAAAAGTGTGTTAGTTAGCAAACTGGCTGCTGTATTTAATACCACTTCTGCATGGGAATATGGTCGGGAATATGTCTTTGAAAAATTAGGTGGCGATGAGCAAGCCATGCAATATTCTGACTATCCACAAATGGCGCTAGGCCACCAACGCTATATTGATTATGCGGTGCGTCATGCCCATAAAGTAGCGATTATTGATACCGATTTCATTACCACGCAGGCTTTTTGTATTCAATATGAAGGCAAAGCCCATCCATTCTTGGATTCTATGATCAAAGAATATCCGTTTGATGTCACCATTTTATTGAAAAACAACACAAAATGGGTGGATGATGGCTTACGTAGTCTAGGCAGTCAAAAACAACGTCAACAATTCCAACAGTTATTGAAGAAATTGTTAGATAAATACAAAGTGCCTTACATTGAAATTGAATCGCCAAGTTATCTAGACCGTTATAACCAAGTGAAATCTGTTGTGGAAAAAGTGTTAAATGATGAAGAACTTGAAGGTTTACAGCATACTAAACGCACATTGACCACCGAGAAATAACATGATTTTATTCGCAGGCGATCCGCACGGAAGTTATGAACATCTTTATCCTTTCGTGCAAGAAAATGGCAACGTTGCCCTGATTATTTTGGGCGACTTGCAACTCTCTTCGCCTGATGAATTAGATAAACTCGCAAAATATTGTGATATTTGGTTTATTCACGGTAATCATGACAGCAAAACCGTCGCCGCATTTGAGGCGATTTGGGGTACACATTGGAAATTGCGTAATTTGCATAATCGTGTTGTTGAAATTCAAGGGCAGCGCATTGCCGGATTAGGCGGTGTATTCCGAGGACAAATCTGGATGCCACCAAACAAGCCAATGTATTTTGATCCCATCCACTATTGCCAATATAGTCCACAAGAAAAAATTTGGCGTGGCGGTGTTCCATTGCGTCATCGCACGTCTATTTTCCCTTCTGATATCGAAGCCATTGAAAACGAGCAAGCCGATATTTTAATTTGCCATGAAGCGCCTAAACCCCATCCAATGGGATTTCGTGTGATTAATCAACTCGCAGAAAAATTAGGGGTAAGACACGTTTTCCATGGGCATCACCACGATAACGTCGAATACAAGACAAATTTCCCTTATAAAATCACGAATGTTGGTTTTAGAAGTATCACAGACATAAAAGGAAATTATTTATTAAAAACTATTGATGACCGAGAAAAATAACTGAATTAGTAGTTAATTGTTTTTGATAAAAAGAAAAGTTTGAAGAGAAAAGATGGCGCACCCGAAAGGATTCGAACCTTTGACCGCTCGGTTCGTAGCCGAGTACTCTATCCAGCTGAGCTACGGGTGCGTAGTGATGTTTTATTATTCCTGACCATTCTAACTGATAGAGTCGATTTAAAATGGCGCACCCGAGAGGATTCGAACCTCTGACCGCTCGGTTCGTAGCCGAGTACTCTATCCAGCTGAGCTACGGGTGCAGAATAAATAAAACTAACAACAAATGGCGGTGAGAGAGGGATTCGAACCCTCGATGGAGTTTTTGACCCCATACTCCCTTAGCAGGGGAGCGCCTTCAGCCTACTCGGCCATCTCACCACATTCGGTGTGTGGGCGGTATGATACGTTTTTTTGAAAATATGTCAAATCATTTTTTGAAAAAGCGATGTTGGTTGCTTGATTTATCTACATTTTGCATAAATAAAGTGCGGTTGAAAAAACAAATGAATTTCTTACCGCACTTTAATCATCTCTAGCCTTTTAAAATTGCCCGTAAACGATCGAGCTGACTAGAAGTTTGTTGTTGCTTCTGCTCTGCCGTTAATTTTGGCTTATCTTTTTCCCATTGCACATCATCTTGTGGCAACTCTGCCAAGAAACGACTCGGCTCTGGACGAATTAACTCACCAAACTGACGCCGTTCACGACAAAGAGAAAAAGTCAGCGTTTGTTGCGCTCGCGTAATACCCACATAAGCTAGGCGGCGTTCTTCTTCCACATTGTCTTCATCAATACTAGTTTGATGCGGTAAAATCCCCTCTTCCATACCGATTAAATACACATGAGGAAACTCTAAACCTTTAGAGGCATGCAGCGTCATCAATTGCACTTGATCGCTCTCGTCATCGTCTTCACCGCGTTCCATCATGTCGCGCAAGGTTAAACGGGTAACCACTTGATTTAAAGTCATCGGCTCATTCACCTCATCGCCTTTGAGCATATCCTCTACCCAGCTAAATAAGGTTGCCACGTTTTTACTTTGCATTTCGGCGGCTTTAGGGCTGGTGGCATACTCATACAAATATTCTTCGTAATGCAATGAGGAAAGCAAAGAACGCACAGCGGTTTCAGGATCGGAACGTAAACTTTGATCGTTTAACTCCACAATCCAACGACCAAATTTTTGCAAGGCATCATAGGCTTTCGGTGTAACACGTTGCATCAGTTCAAACTCAAAAATCGCCTCAAATAAGCTGATATGTTTTTCCTGTGCCAACTCGCCTAGTTTTTGCAATGTTGCGGTACCTATTTCTCGTTTTGGTGTATTCACAATACGCAAGAAAGCCGCATCATCGTCTTGATTTACCACTAAACGCAAGTAGGCCATCATGTCCTTAATTTCAGCGCGGGAGAAAAAAGACGTCCCGCCAGAAATTTTGTACGGAATGCGGTTTTGCATCAGCACTTTTTCCAATAGACGAGATTGATGATTACCGCGATATAAAATCGCATAATCCTTAAATTTGGTTTTACGGCTAAAACGATGAGCAATTAATTCTGCCACAATCCGTTCGGATTCATGCTCTTCATTTTTCGCTTCAATGACTTGCAGTTTTTCACCTTCGCCCAAGTTGGAAAAAAGCTTTTTGTCGAACACGTGTTCGTTGTTATCAATTAAAATGTTGGCACAATGCAAAATACGATGAGTGGAACGATAATTTTGTTCTAATTTGATGACTTGCAAACGCGGAAAATCATCACGTAAGCGCACCATATTTTGCGGTCGAGCACCTCGCCAAGAATAAATGGACTGGTCGTCATCACCCACTACGGTAAAACAAGCTCTCTCACCAACGAGTAATTTGATGAGTTCATATTGGCTAGTATTGGTATCTTGATATTCATCCACCAACAAATAGCGGATTTTCTCCTGCCATTTTGACCGCACTTCTTCGTTCTGTTTGAAGAGTAAGGTCGGCAACATAATCAAATCATCAAAATCCAATGCATTATAAGCACGGATTTGTGTTGCATAACGCTCATAACATTTTGCAAAGGTTTGATATTTGGCATCTTTCGCTAAGGCATAAGCCTGTTTTGGCGAAACCAAATCATTCTTCCAGTTGGAAATAACGGAAATTAATTCACGCAGTAAGTCTTTATCTTCCTGCAGCACATCTGCCGTCATTTCTTTTAGTAAGGCAAGTTGATCGTGCTCATCAAACAAGGTCATATTCGATTTAAAGCCTAAAGCTTTATATTCTCGTTTGATAATATCAAAACCTAAGGTATGGAAAGTGGAAACAATCAATCCTTTGGATTTTTCTTTACCAATGGAATGGGCTACACGCTCTTTCATTTCACGAGCCGCTTTGTTGGTAAAGGTCACAGCAGCGATCTGTTTAGGCAAATAACCACAGTGTTCAATCAAATGAGCAATCTTATTGATGATCACGCGAGTTTTGCCCGAACCAGCGCCTGCCAGCACCAAGCAAGGCCCGCTGACATATTCGACAGCCTGTTGTTGTTGAGGATTGAGTTTCATATCTTAATGCAAATTAATTTGACCACGCATAAGGCAATAATGCGGTATCTAATAAAAATGACAGTGGCAAATCTAAAATAGGTAAGCCCCATTTTTGTGCCATCTCTAAATCATAAGCCGCACCCGCGTAAGGTGTGTATTTCTCCGATGGATCAATTAATTTCACCACTGTACCACAACCGGTTAACACTAAAAGTGCGGTTAAAATTAGAAGTGTTTTTTTCATTCACGACGTGCTTTTAAGGCTAAATAAACGGCTTCCGGCACCAGTTCTTTCACATCGCCATGGTGCAAATAAATTTCTCGTACAATCGTGGAAGACACAAACGCCCATTTTTCTGTTGGTGGGAAAAACAAACTATCCACACCATCGGTTAATAAACGGTTTAACGCAGCCAGTTGTAATTCATATTCGAAGTCCGTCGTTGTACGCACACCACGAATAATCGCAGTAATTTTTTTAGCTTTAATTTCATTTGCGAGTAAATCAGAGAATCCAAATACTTCCACATTGGGTAAATGAGCGACCGATTGACGCACCAGTTCAACGCGTTCTTCCAATGAGAACAATGGCTTTTTGCTTGGACTATTCGCCACCGCGACAAAAACTTTTGGGAAAATGACCGCACTTCGCGCAATGATATCTAAATGCCCGTTGGTAATTGGATCAAACGTGCCGGGGTAAATTACGCTTGTCATTTACTGTTCTCCGAAATATTGGTTAAATAAGGATGAAGCAAATCTAAAAGTCGCTGTAATGCGCCACGATTTTCAATTAACACCTCATAGCCTGCATTGCCTAAACGCTGACGCGCGTCTTTTGAATTCAATAACTTATCAATAATCTCTGCCAATGCTTTTTCTGTTGAGTTGATTTGCAATACACCTTGTACCTCTAGCAACGAAGTAAAGACTTCAGGGAAATTGAAAGTATACTTTCCGCTCACAACGGGTAATTTAAACGCCAAAGGCTCGAGCGGATTATGTCCCCCATGTTTGACCAAACTTCCGCCTACAAACGCAATATCAGAAATACCATACATCAACATCAATTCACCCATGGTATCACCCAGAATCACTTGGGTATTCTCTGAAGGAATCTCACCCGTTGAACGGCGGATAAAGTTAAAGTTGGCTTTTTCAATTAAATCTGCCACAGGATTAAAACGCTCAGGATGGCGAGGCACCAGCAATAACAATAAGTTTGGATGTTTTTTTAGTAACAAATGATGCGCTTGTAAAATAAGCTCTTCTTCCCCTTCATGGGTGCTTGCCGCAATCCAAATCTGACGGTCTTTCGCCCAGCTCTCATGAAGTGTTGCAATGTCTTTGAGTAACTCGTCACTGACTACAAGATCATATTTAATATTGCCAGTTAATTGTAGACGATCTTTCTCATAACCTAACTCTAGATAACGCTTTCCACTGATACTATCTTGTGGTGCAATCAAGCTGATTTGAGAGAACATTCTTTGTAGGCGTTTTTTCACCTTGCCATAACGTCTGGCTGAACGCGCAGAAAGACGAGCATTCGCCACAATGAAAGGAATATGTCGATGATCCAAACAATCAATCAAATTTGGCCAAAGTTCCGTTTCAATCACAATGAATACTTTAGGCTGAATAAAATCAATAAAACGATTGATGACACAAGGTAAATCGTAAGGCAAATAACAATGCGTCACACTATCCCCGAATGCAGCTTTTACACGCTCAGAACCTGTTGGTGTAACCGTTGTAAACGTAATTGGTAAATGTGGATATTCCTTCTGAATACGTTTTACTAGCGGTGTAGCGGCAATCACTTCACCGACTGATGCGGCATGAATGACGATCCCATCTTGCACAGGCTTAGCAAGAGTCGCATAAATACCATATCGCTCGCCTAGACGCTTACGATAATTCGGCGCCTTGAGACTTCGTAGCAACATGAAGAACAGGACAAAAGGCTGAATCAAGTACATCAAGCAGGTATAAAAAAAACGCCACATAAAATAAATTCGGTTATACTTACAAAAATTTCGGCTAGTATAGCAAAAAAAGGATCAAAATATGCCAACAATTAGCGTTGCCATGATTGTCAAAAATGAAGCGGCAGATCTCGCTCAATGTCTCGATACGGTAAAAGATTGGGTAGATGAAATCATTATCGTCGATTCAGGCAGTACTGATAATACCCAAGAAATCGCGGAACAATATGGTGCAAAATTTTATTCGCATCCTGATTGGCCAGGCTTTGGCAAACAACGCCAACGTGCACAACAATATGTCACCAGTGATTATGTTTTGTGGTTAGATGCCGATGAACGCGTCACTCCGAAACTTCGTGAATCCATTCAACAAGCGGTTCAACAAGATACGCCAAATACGGTTTATGATATTCCTCGTGTGAGTGAAGTGTTTGGGCGCGAAATTCGCCATTCAGGTTGGTATCCGGATTATGTGGTGCGTTTATATCGCACAAATTATGCGGGATATAACGATTCTCTGGTACATGAAAAAGTGGTTTATCCTGAAAACACGAAAGTACAGAAATTAACTGGCGATCTGGAGCATTTCACCTATAAAAGCATTCATCACTATTTGGTGAAATCTGCAGGCTACGCCAAAGCTTGGGCTGACCAACGCCAAGCCAAAGGGAAAAAAGCAACGTTATGGCAAGGTATTAGTCATGCGATTAGCTGCTTTGTCAAAATGTACATTTTAAAAGCCGGTTTCTTAGATGGAAAACAAGGTTTTCTGCTTGCGGTACTTTCGGCCCACTCTACTTTTGTGAAGTATGCTGATTTGTGGGAGAGAGAGCAGAAATAAATTATTTCAAATATTGTTGAATAATAAAAAAGTTGGATTCCTTTGAAATCCAACTTTTTTACATTTAGAAACTTTTACCCACTTCGATAAAGACTTGGTTTTTATCGTATGAATAAATCGCCATATTACTTTTCGTTTTACTATATGACCAGGTTACTTTTGGTGTAAAACCAGCATAGTGGAATTGTTTATGCCAAAGGGAAACCGAAGCACTATATTCATTATTACGTTGTTTTATACCAACAAATGATTGTTCAAGATAATGACGTTTTGCATAGCCAAGTGTTGTGCTGGTTGTAATACCGAGTGGCCACTCTTGTCCCCAAGTTAAACGGGTACCAATTCGATTGTAAGCATTTGATCTGTCAGCCGCATATTTCTTTGTCAAGTCTAATGAAATTGACCAGAATTGGGTTGAGCTAGGAATAAACATCAATGAATTCGTTAAAGAGTGCACTGCACCATTATAATTTCGTTTATCGATCTCTTTTCTATAACGTTCATAACCAAAGTTATAAAGTGCAGAATATTTAAAGTTTTGGTTTAGCCAATACCCTGCTGATAAGCTCGCACCATAAGTATCGGTGTATTGTTTTAAGCTATCGCCACCATTTAAACCACCACCATACCAACGCTTGTTAATATATGGTGTCACTTGCACATTAAAACGTGCATCAGAATAACCGTAGCCTAAACCAACATGACCGATAACATCATTATATTTTTTATTATCCCAATAATATCTGGAACTCATACTGCTATCAAAAGCAATATATTTGCCGTTAGATAAACTCCAACGTTTATCCGCTCCAATAGACAAACCAAGACCTTTACCTGTTTGACGAGGGGTATTATAGGTTACCTCACCACTACCAACAGCCATTTTGGTTCCCTGTTTCGCAGAATTTGCTAGATTTTTATCATTTAAAAAAGTTGTTGAGAAAGAGAAATTCCAGTTTTCTTTGCTATCAATCACTTCGATAAATTTATCAAATACTGCAACATCTTGAGCGTTTTGAGTCGAAGCACGAAGTCTTTCAAACTGTGTTTTAGCTGCTTCGTATTCTTGGTTATAGAATAATGTTTCAGCAAGTTGATAGCGAATAAAATTATTTTCAGGGAAATCAGAAATGAGTTTACGGTATGAGGCAACAGATTTATTCAAATCCTCTTCTCTTTCAAGGATCGCCTTTGCCCAATCAATTAAAGAACGATCGGCATTCGGAACAGATTCATAAATTTGGATATAAACAGGAAGAACCGCTTTATTTGGATTAACCAGCGCTTCTAAAAATAAACGTTCTAACAGAGCTGGGTTTTCAGCCAACTGTTTTCCAGTAAATCTCGCAACACTATTACCTTGATTTTCTTGCGCCATCGTACTTTGTTCAGATAAACGCTGTTTTCTTAACAAGTCTTCTTTTAGATTTTTTTGGTTAATATTTGGCATGCTCGCTTCATTTTGCAATGGGTCTCTTTCCTGTACAGGCGCGGGAGACGTTTGAGCATAAGTCGGTAATGCAATACTTGCAAGAGTGAGTAATAATGTTGATTTTTTCATAAGCCCTCAACGATAGAAAAAAACAGCCCATTTTCATGGGCTGTCTGAATATTAAATATAACTCAAAAAATTATTTTGCGTTATTTGCATCTGTACTTTCACCCCAAGCTGGAACTGGAGCTGGAGTTACTACAGCAGGTGCAACATATGGAGTATTTTGTACTTTAGCACCGAATGATGCACCCCAGTTGTTTGCAGTGTCATTACTTGCAATCACACCACCTAACTCTTGTGCTTGTGCACCGTATAAGCTAGCTTTTAACACACCTTGAGCACCATCGTGTTTAGTTGCGCTACCAGAGATGCTACCGTTATTTGCTAATGTACCAGTGAAGTTAGCTAACTCAACATTGTGTTCTTTAACTTGTTGTTGAGTATTAGTTTCTGTCCATCTGTTGTAAAGGTTACCAGTTACATTTTTGCTTGCTAAATCAATGTCAGCTGCAACGTGAGTACCACTTACTAATGCGTATTCCGCACCTAAAGCATTTGGAAGACCTGATTTATCTTCATAGTCTTTGTCTAGGTTGTAAGTAACTGCGTGACCTTGGTAGTGTAATTTACCCGCTGCTGCTTCAGAACCGAAGTAAATATTTTTAAGATCGCTTGCTAAAGTTGCGCTGTATGGAGTGTTGTTTACACCACGGTAGAAGTAGTTATCTTCAGTACCGTTTTCACCGTAGCCACCGAAGCTTGCTACTTTAGTACCGTATTGAGCAACATCTTTACCATCTTTAAGATCTGCTTCTTGTACTGCGTGTAATTTAGAGGTTACACGACCGTATTGAACATAGTTCAATTTAGAACCTGCGGTATATTTACCATCAGCATCTTTTGCTGTGAATGGTGCGTTCGCTAATACAGTATCACCATCAGCGATGTTTTTCACTTCAGAATCACCATCAACGAAAGTTCTGTGACCATACACTTCAGCAACAGAATCAGCTAAACGAGCATCAGTACGTGCATCTTTTGTATCAACTACGTTTTTACCTTCAGCTTTACGAGTATAGTTTAAACGACCATCTTCGTAAACATATGCTAAACCAGTATCATTACCTTTAGTATCAGTTTTAGTTGAAGCCTCACCACCATTACGTGCTGCACCTACAGTTGTGCTACCATTAGCTGTTTTGTAAATGTGGCTTAATGTGTGTTGACCAGTAGTGTTAGATGTGTTACCACGGAAGTCAAAATCTTCTAAGTAAGCTTGTTTTGCTTGAGTGTTCACAGAACCATCAGCGTTTAATGGAACCGCTACAACGATAGTATCTAAGCTTGGGTGTAATTCAACTGTCATGTTAGTTGGAGCAACAGAAGATTTGCTGTTAGTTTCTACACCTTCACCAACGTTTAAGTTAGATTGAGTTTTCTTAACAAATTTAGCACCTGCATCGTTTGTTTTTGCAACTAATGCTTCTGCAGCTGCTGCTTGTTGTTCTGCTGCTGCTTTTTCTGCTGCTTGTTGAGCTGCTGCTTGTTGAGCTGCTGCTTGTTGAGCTGCTGCTTGTTGAGCTGCTGCTTGTTGAGCTGCTTCATCATTGTTGCTGCTACCGCCGCTAGAACCACATGCTGCTAATACCGCTGCACACGCTACTGTTAAACTAAATTTAATGAATTTGTTGTTTTTCATAATGTATGTAACCTTATAAAATTGGTTAGCCAATAGACTTATGCTATTACACTATTGCGTTATAGCACCTTTTGTATACAAAAGGCTAATAAAAGCCTTTCTGGGCGAATTCTAACAAAAGGAAAATAACGTTGCAACCTTGAAATGTTATATTCTTACCTCTTTTATCAACATTTAAGGTAAATTTTTGTAAATTTACGTAAATTTCTTTAGGTTTACATAATAACAATATATCAACACTTCTTCTGCTATATATTATTATCTCGGTACGCCTCGCAATAAAGGGATTGGCTCAAATGGCTCAACTGAGGTTGGTGCAGGGATATCATTAAAAATTAAGATAAATGGCTTAGGTGGCAAGATTTTTTCATTTCGCCATAAACTGCCCATACTTACTAATTGAATATCATCGGGTAAATTCTTTATTCCCGCTTTTAATACAGCCACAGTATTTGGGCGAGGGTGTCCAATGGCAATGGCGGTGCCATGTTTACGTGCATATTGAATTGCACTTTGAAATTGGCGTTGAACGTCTGTCAAATTATCACTGTCATCTAAAAATACGTGACGATCTAATACACGTACGCCTTGTTCTTTTGCTATTTTTCCCGCGACTGATTTTCCAATGGTGCGACTATCTAAAAAAAATAAATGCTGCTCACGAAGTGCGGTCATTAAATAGGTCATTAATGTGGCATCGGCTGTGGCTGCACTGCCCATATGATTATTCATTCCGATGGCATTGGGCACAATAGCTTTCGCTTTTTTCACTCGCTCATTCACTTGCGCTTCAGACAAGCCTAAAGTCAAACCACCTTCTTCAATTTTAATATTGCTGACCGGTTGCATCGGCATATGAATGAGAATATCGTGATTTTGTGCTTTCGCTTCTTGATTGCGTATTTTTGCATAGGGTGCTGCTGGAATGATCGCAACAGAGACTTCTTTTGGCATGGCTAAAACTTCGGCATCTTCTTTCGGATGATAGCCAATGTCATCAATTACAATAGCTAACTTGCCTTGTGCAAAAGTAAACGCAGAGAAAAGTGCGGTTGAAAAAATGAGCGTATTTTTGACCGCACTTTGAAAGAACCTTGCCATTATTTAATCCACCCAGCTGGATTCACAGGCACCCCTTTACGACTGATACCAAAGTAAAGTGCCGGTTTAGAGATCTCACCCGTATTCCCCACTTGTGCGATGGTTTGTCCCGCAGACACCAGCTGACCTTGTTTTACAAATACTGCTTGGTTGAAACCATATAAGCTCAAGTCGCTGTCGCCGTGTTTCACAATCACCATATAACCATAGCCATTAAGATGACCCGCTAGAATGACACGACCACTTGCAATAGCTTTTACCGCGGTACCCGTTGGTGCGCCGATAACCATACCTTTCCAACGCACTTCTCCCGCTTGGATTGAACCAAAGGAATGCAATGTCGGACCGGAAACGGGACGACTGTATTGATGCGCAGCCGTACCTAAACCACTGGTACTGTTAATCAACTTACGTTCTTGATCGGTTGGTTGATAAGGTTTTGAGGTTCGTTTTTCTTCCTCTTGTTTTTTCTGAGCAAGGGCTTCACGCTCACGTTGTTCTTGTTGGCGAGCGGCTTGTTCAGCACGTTGAATTTCTTGGCGAAGGGCATTTTCGTTCGCTTTCAACGTTTCCAGCTTATTCTGATCTTTGGTTAAGTTTTTGTTGAGTTCATTTAACGTAGATTGACGTTCTTGTTGCGCTTTTTGTAATTCTTGCTGCTGTTTCTTTTGCGTAGAAAGCTGATTGCGATGATTTTTTTGTTGCCCTGAAATCGCTTCGCGTTGTTTCGCGAGATTCTCTTGTGTCGCTTTCAGATTGTTAATCATATCAATGCGCACTTGATTTAAGTGTTGATAATACACTTTCATGCGTTCCGCTTTTTTCGCATCTTCCGAAAGCATTCTTTCCAAGGTAGAAGGATTTACTCCTGAACGATAGATGGCATCGATTTGCTGTGCAAGCTTCGCTTTTTGCACGCGCTCTTGCTTTTCTAATTGCTTGATTTGCTTTTCCGTTTCCGCCATTTGCTTGCGGATTTCTTTTAAGCTTAATTCTGTTTCACGTAATTCACCGACAACGCTATTAATTTTGCTTTCTTGCTCTTTAAGACTGGCTTGGAGTTTTGCTTGTGCACGTTTTTGCTCGGCGATCTTCGATTCTTGTTGTTTAATTTGTTTTTGAATTTGAGTGAGATCGTTGCCTTGCGCTAAAGATGAAAAGCCAAGCAGACCACAAGCCAAAAGTGCGGTCAGTTTTGATAAGATTTTTTTTCTACAATTGCTTTGCTGCATACATCTAAACTTGAGAGAAATTAAGGGGCGAATAAAACTTAAATACTAGCATTATTTTTGAGTGGCTAAAAGTTTACAGGCGATTTTTTGCGAAAGATCAGTAAATACCGCCTTTTTACTTTTAAACATAACGATTTTTTGCTATAACAGAGCCATTCATTTTTTTATTAATACTTAGGAGATCCTTATGGAATTAGTATTCATTCGTCACGGTTTCAGTGAGTGGAACGCAAAAAATTTATTCACCGGTTGGCGTGATGTGAATTTAACTGAGCGCGGTGTTGAAGAAGCAAAAGCAGCGGGTAAAAAATTGTTCGAGAAAGGCTATGAGTTCGATATCGCCTTCACTTCTGTTTTA
The DNA here is from genome assembly GCF_014931395.1 of Haemophilus parainfluenzae. NCBI lineage: Bacteria > Pseudomonadati > Pseudomonadota > Gammaproteobacteria > Pasteurellales > Pasteurellaceae > Parahaemophilus > Parahaemophilus parainfluenzae. Next base: position 443,698 of record NZ_CP063120.1, read on the forward strand.
ACTCGTGCAATCAAAACCTGTAACATCGTGTTAGAAGAATCTCACCAATTATGGATTCCTCAAGTGAAAAATTGGCGTTTAAATGAGCGTCACTACGGTGCATTACAAGGCTTAGATAAAAAAGCAACCGCAGAACAATACGGTGACGAACAAGTTCATATCTGGCGTCGTTCTTACGATATTTCGCCTCCAGATTTAGATCCAAAAGATCCAAACTCTGCACATAACGACCGTCGTTATGCAAACATCCCATCTGATGTTGTACCAAACGCAGAAAACTTAAAATTAACCTTAGAACGTGCATTACCATTCTGGGAAGATCAAATTGCACCAGCAATGCTTTCTGGTAAACGTGTTTTAGTGGTGGCGCACGGTAACTCACTTCGTGCATTAGCAAAACACATCATCGGTATTTCTGATGCGGAAATCATGGATTTTGAAATCCCAACCGGTCAACCGTTAGTGTTAAAACTTGACGATAAATTAAACTATGTAGAACACTACTATCTTTAATTTATAAATGATTTCAAAGTGCGGTTAATTTTGACCGCACTTTTTGTTTAAGGAGAATAACAGATGAAAAAATTACTCGCGGTGATTTTTGCCTTGTTACCTGTTTTGGCATTTGCAGCATCGCCAAATCATACGGCAAAATCAACTCAAACCAAGTCAGTGAAAACGGCAGTTAAAAAAGTGGAAGCCAAGAAAGCCACTACGCCTAAAACCGTAGCTAAAACAGCGAAAAAGAAAGCAGATGCCAAAAAAGCAGAAGCGAAAAAGCCCGCTAAAATTGTCGAAGCGAAGAAAGCGGTAACAAAAAAAGAAAAAATAAAAAATAAAACGACAAATAAAGCCGCTAAAGCAGAGCCGACAAAAACGAAAGGCAAACAGTCAGTAGAAAAAACGAAGCAAACTGTAGTAAAAGACAAAAAGGCTGCAGCTAAGAGCAAACAGAGTGTAGTTAAAGAATCAGCTAAACCTGAAAAGGTGATGGCTAAAAAAACACCCGCAGTTAAAACTGAAGTGAAGAAAGCGGAACCAAAAGCTGTTGAAAAAGTGGCTGAAAAGAAAGTAGATGCTGTCGCACAAAAAACAGCGAGTATGGTGACAAAATCTGTCGTCGTACCAAGATGTAATGATTCAAAAGTTTTTGCGGTATTATCTGATGCCTTCAAAAAACAAGGAGCAGCCACTAACACCCAAATGACAGTGAAACAAATCTCGCAAGCCCGTGAAACGCAATCTTATCCACAACAAGGCATTCGCAGCTGTAATGCGATCGTGGAAACCAACGGCGTTAAATATGTTACCGATTACAGCATTATCTTGAATGATAAAGGCTTCTTCGTGCAAGTGGAAAACGCGCAACCCGCTCAACGTTTCTAATCTTAACGTGCGTTATTTAAATGAAGTTGTTCGAATAACGCACGCATTTCTTCTTCATTCAAACGGCGATATTCACCATTACTTAGTCCATCAAGTGTTAAATGGCTCATTTGATAACGGATGAGACGTAATGTCGGAAAGCCGATATGTGCGGTCATTCGACGCACTTGTCGATTTCGTCCTTCACTAATTTTAATTTCCAACCAACTTGTCGGAATGCTTTGACGTTCACGAATAGGTGGATTACGAGGCCAAAGAAAATCCGGTTCTGAAATCAACCGCACTTTTGCCGGCTTTGTCATTCCATCTTTCAATTCAACGCCTTTGCGGAGTTTGTCTAAGTCCGTTTCTTCAGGAATACCTTCCACTTGCACAAAATACGTTTTTTCTGTTTTAAACTTAGGATCCGCCAAACGATGTTGCACTTCACCATTATTCGTTAAAATCAGTAACCCTTCGCTATCACGATCCAATCGTCCTGCCGCATACACATTGGGAATATTAATAAAATCTTTTAATGTCGCTCGGCCGTTTTCATCAGTGAATTGTGTCAGTACATCAAACGGTTTGTTAAATAAAACGATAATGGTCTGTTCTAATGTGAGTGGCTTAGCTTTAGGCTTAAATGAACGAGGGGATTTTGCCGTTCGTTTGGTTGTCAATGCGCGGGAAGAGAAAGGTTTTGACATATTATTTATTCAGTAAAAAGAGAAAAAGGGCGGATTTCACTCCGCCCTTTTATATTACCATTGATAGCGATAAACCGCTTGAATTGCATAAGGTTTATCGAAGTTTTTACCGTCAGCACGGCTTACTTCTAAACCAAAACGATGATTTGCAAATCCAGCATTTAAACCGACCGCACTTTCAAAACGTCCACGGCTGCTTGCGACATCAAGCGCGCTGTTTGTGTAATGAATTTTGCTGCTACGGTTTTTACTCGTAATCGCATTTACTTCTGCATAAGGTTGTAAATTCCAACCATTACTTAATGCAAAGCCTTTGGCTACACGTAAGCCAATTCGAGAATACACAGAAGATAAGCTATCTTCATTCTCTTGTGATGAAATATGTGTCCACGCTAATTGTGCTTGCGGGGTAATTGTCCAATCATTCGCAAGGCTAAAGCGTTTACCTAATTCACTCGAAATGGTATAAGCGTTGTAATGGCGTTTTTCAGTGTGATCTGAGTTAGCGTGTAAACGGCTGTATTTCACGATGTTATCTACATAAATACCGTTATCTGCAAGGTAAGCTGCATATAAGCCCACGCTATTGCTTCTTACTTTGCCATCACCGTAATAACCACTGAAATCAACGTTTGCTTGGCTACGACCAACAAATCCACCAACACGGAGGTTATCAGTTACAGCCGCATCAGCGCCCACTTGTAAGCTATGTACGTTTTGTTTAAAGCCAGAAGTTTCACTCTCACCAGTAGAAAGTGCGGCTAATTTTTGGCGAGAATTCACATTGCGAACCCACACATTGCCTTTTTCACCGTTTTTCACTTCACCTAGACGTTGATGAATGCCACTTAAATCATCTTCCACTAAAAGTAATTGTGCTTGGCGAAGAGATACTTGTGCATTCGCTAAGTCTGAAAGTAATGGAGTGCTTGGTAGAACTGGAGCTGTAGGTGGTACTACTGGATTGCTTGGGGTTACTACTGGGGTGCTAGGCGTTACCGCAGGTTTGCTTGGAGTCACCACTTGTTTGCTTGGTGTAACTGGTGCAACAGGTGGAGTTGGGGTGACTTCATTTTTAGAGTTCGCTAATACCCAATTATTTCCTTCTTTTGTTAGGAAATATTGGTAAGCCCCTAAATCTACACGATTATTCGGGTTCGTTAAGCTAAATGCAGCATTACCGCCATTGGTTTCGACAAGTGTCACTTTTCCGTTAGCAATATTTGCACCTTGGTTAGTTACACCAATTTTATGATTACCTTCAGCAGTGCCTTTAACAACGATTTTATCGCTTTTGTTTTCAGCGATATTCGTGTTTAGATTGAATGTGCCTGAGCCAGTGAGATTACCACGAACAATGATACCTTGGTAGTTATCATTGGCTAGATTTACTACGCCATTATTAAGAGCCAAATTAGTTAAGCTTGTTGTTTGAACCACGCCATCTTCATCAGTGAAAGCTTTAGTTGTCCAATTGCTATTATTTAAGTTTAAGTTGAGCACGCTATTGCTGTCGGTAGTAGTAACTCCAGAAACAGTAGAATTATTAAAGGTTAGTTGGATGTTTTCTGTAAGGCTTTCTGTGCCACTTAATTTGATGCTTTCAGCGCCAGCGAGCGCAAAACCACTTATTGTTGAGTTATTAAAAGTCGCAGAGAAGTGGCTGTTGATAACTTCACCAACCCCAGATCTTAAAGCAATGATTCCACCTTGAGGAATTGAAACATTGGAATTATTAACGATCAATTCTGGTCGAGCTTGATTCTCCGCTTCATATACAAAAATAGAACTATCATTGTTTGATGTTATATTCACATTGTTTAATGTTAATTTACTCTTCTGATTCAGAGCAAATGCCTCTAATATGGAGTCTTGGTTGTTATCACTTATCAAAACTTTTGAGTTTTGCATAGTTACCGTTGAATTATTTAACTCAAATAAATAACCACTAGCATCTGCATTGTTAGGATTAGTAATACTATAGGTTCCACCATTGATTTCAGTTGTGGAATTAGTGATATTCATTACCGCAAAAGAATGATGTCTATTTGCTGGAATAGATAGTGAAGCATTAACATTATTTAATTGTCCGCTTGAGTTTGTCATTGTTACTGCGGATAGAAAACCCCATTCAGGATCATTTGTTGGACTGGTTGGATTAATTAAACATTGATTTAACATAGCCCCACTTTGCCCAGTAATTGTCACGCCGCTACTATTACAAGCCACATCAGCCGCTAGAGCTGAATTTACTAATCCAAGAGCTGCAGCGACTAAACTCATTTTAAAAGTGCGGTTAAAAATTTTGTTGTTTTTCATATTAATTCCTTGGGATTATAAAAAAAGCCAACTTATTGAATAAGCTGGCTTAAATTTTAACGATTTAATGATTAACCTGCAACAGCGATACGTTTCATATCTGTCATGTAGCCACGTAACTCTTGACCGATTAATTCAACCGGGTGGTTACGGATTGCATCGTTTACATCGCGTAAGGTGATGTTGTCGATAGCGACTGCTGGTGTAGGTTCACCTAAGTCACCTTTTTGTAAGGTTGGGATGATTTCTTTAGCAAGAATAGGGGTCGCTACGTTAGAGAATAAGTAGTTACCATATTCTGCAGTATCAGAAATGACCACGTTCATTTCGTATAAACGCTTACGCGCGATAGTGTTAGCGATTAACGGTAATTCGTGAAGTGATTCATAGTAAGCTGATTCTTCATAGATACCGCTTGCCACCATCGCATCAAAGGCTAATTCAACACCTGCTTTCACCATTGCTACCATTAACACGCCGTTATCAAAGTATTCTTGTTCAGAAATTTTGATGCCGTCTGCTTTTGGTGCATTTTCAAAGGCAGTTTTGCCGGTTGCTTCACGCCATGCGAATAAATCTTTGTCGCCATTTGCCCAGTCAGCCATCATAGTTGCTGAGAAGTGACCGCTGATGATGTCATCCATGTGTTTGTAATATAAGAAACCAAGACTTTCTTTGATTTGTTCAGCAAGTTCAAATGCACGTAATTTTGCGCTGTTTGATAAGCGATCCATCATTAATGTGATACCGCCTTGTTTTAATGCTTCTGTAATGGTTTCCCAACCGTATTGGATAAGTTTGCCTGCGTATGCTGGATCTTTACCATCAGCAACAAGTTTGTCGTAACATACGATTGAACCTGCTTGTAACATACCGCAAAGAATGGTTTGTTCACCCATTAAGTCAGATTTTACTTCTGCGACGAATGAAGATTCTAATACGCCCGCACGGTCACCACCGGTTGCAGCAGCCCATGCTTTCGCAATTGCCATGCCTTCACCACGTGGATCATTGGCTGGGTGAACCGCGATTAATGTTGGTACACCAAAACCACGTTTGTATTCTTCTCGTACTTCAGTACCTGGACATTTTGGTGCACTCATCACCACAGTGATGTCTTCACGGATTTGCTCACCCACTTCAACAATGTTGAAACCGTGTGAGTAACCGAATGCTGAATCTTTTTTCATTAATGGCATTACATCAGCCACCACTTTAGAGTGTTGTTTATCTGGTGTTAAGTTGATCACTAAGTCTGCGGTTGGAATTAATTCTTGATAAGTGCCCACTTTAAAACCGTTTTCGGTTGCACGTTGGAATGATGCACGTTTCTCTGCAATCGCTTCTGGACGTAATGCATAAGCGATGTCTAAGCCAGAATCACGCATATTTAAACCTTGGTTTAAACCTTGTGCACCACAGCCTACGATAACGATTTTTTTGCCTTTTAAGTAGTTGCAACCGTCAGCAAATTCGCTGCGATCCATAAAACGACAACGACCTAATTGGTCTAATTTTTCGCGTAAATTTAATGTGTTGAAATAGTTAGCCATTTTTCACCCTTTCTATGATGTTGATTAATGTGTATGAGGTTGTGTTTGAATATAGTTTTTTGTTGTGAAGTGGATTATAAGGTTTTTAGTTGTTGCGTAAAGTGATATTATTTGCACTTAGTGTTGCAATTTTTGCAATGTCATTTACTTTTACCGATACATATGAACTTTCAAGACCTTCAAATATTTCTTCATCTTGCGGATACACAAAATTTTGCAAAAACCGCTACGCAAAATTATATGTCACCCTCTACGCTCTCACGTCAAATTCAACGAATGGAAGAAGAATTAGAACAACCTTTATTTATTCGTGATAATCGCCAAGTGCGTTTAACCGAACAAGGTGAGAAATTTCTGCAATTTGCGAAAGCAGAATGGCAAAACTGGCAAGAGTTTAAGCGTCAGCTGCGAGATAATTCAGCAGAATTAAGCGGAGAGTTACGCTTATTTTGTTCAGTTACCGCTTCATATAGTCACTTACCACAGGTGTTAGCCAAATTTCGTTCTCGTTATCCGAAAGTTGAAATTCAACTGACGACTGGTGACCCAGCTTCTGCGGTGCAATTTATTCAATCAGAACAAGTGGATCTTGCCTTGGCGGGAAAACCCAATAATCTGCCGACAGGATTGGAGTTTTATAAGATTGATGATATTTCCCTTTCATTAATTGCCCCTCGAGTCGCTTGTTTAGCGACACAATTATTACAGGAAGACCCCATTAATTGGCAACAGATGCCTTTTATTTTGCCGTTAGATGGAATGGCACGGCAGCGTATCGAACAATGGCTACGTAGCAAACACATTAAACATCCCAAAATTTATGCCACCGTAGCAGGTCATGAAGGAATCGTACCAATGGTGGCGCTCGGTTTTGGACTAGCAATGTTGCCGGATGTGGTGATTGATAATAACCCGATGTCAAAAGACGTGTCTCGTTTAAATTTAGACAATCCTGTTGAGGCGTTTGATTTAGGGGTTTGTGTTCAAAAAAGAAATTTGGCGAATCCCTTAATTCGTGCATTTTGGGAGATGTTAGACTAGAATAATAAGCAGAATTAACCTAAGGATTCATTATGTTAAGAGGCATACTCATTTCACTTTTAGCCTCATTTTTATTTGGCTATATGTATTATTTTTCCACGTTGCTGAAACCGCTCAGCGGCACGGATATTTTCGGCTATCGAATGCTGTTTACATTCCCTTTCGTTGCCCTTTCCGTCATCATGTTTAAGCAAAAACAGGCATTAGTAGAACATATAAAACGCATCAAAAAACAACCGCTCTTTGCCCTTTCTTATATCACCTGTGGCGCATTAATGGGTTATCAAATGTGGCTCTTTTTGTGGGCACCCAATAATGGCAGCTCCTTAAGTGTTTCTTTTGGCTATTTATTATTACCTATTGTAATGGTGGCCGCAGGGCGGATCATTTTTAAAGAGCGAATTTCAACATTGAAATTCATTGCCGTATTAATTGCGGCAGTAGGAGTGATTTCTAACATCATTTTAAAAGGCGGATTATCTTGGGAGGCCATTGTTATCTGTGTGGGTTACACCACCTACTTCTCGATACGAAAAGCCTTAAAAAATACCGATCTTGGTGCCTTTTGCTTAGAAATGATCGCATTATTGCCGATTAGCGTTTACTTTGCCCTTCAAACTGATTTTGCCACCGTGCAGGAATCGAATCCTAATATTTGGGGGTTATTGGTATTGCTCGGGCTCATTAGTGGCTCTGCATTGATTGCTTACGTGATCGCCAGCAATATGCTGCCGATGAATTTGCTCGGCCTTCTAGGCTATGTTGAAACCATTTTGATGGTGATTATTTCATTTTTAATTGGAGAGAAAATGGATGCGGACAGCTATCCGTTATTCATTTGTTTAGTATTGGCGATGAGCCTGATTATTTTTGATGGCGTGTATAAACAGCGCGCTAAGGGAACAAACCATGTCGTTTAAAGAAATTAGCCCGGAACAAGCTTGGGAGATGGTGCAAAATGGCGCCATCCTTGCTGATGTCCGGGACCCTCAACGTTTTACCTATTCCCATGCGAAAGGGGCGTTTCATTTAACCAACCAAAGTTTTTTACAATTTGAAGAACAAGTGGATTTCGACTCCCCAATTATCGTGAGTTGTTATCATGGCGTGAGCAGCCGAAATGTGGCGACTTTCCTCGTTGAACAAGGCTATGAAAATGTGTTTAGTGTCATTGGCGGGTTTGATGGTTGGGTAAAAGCCGGTTTACCGATAGAAACGGCTTATTAATATTTTTTGATTTAAAGTGCGGTGAAATTTACCGCACTTTTCATTTTTGTCTCGCTATTGCTTATCCACAATCGCTTTCAAAATGGCGTAAGATTGTGCTTGTTTTTGTTCATCAAAAATATAGCTTACCGCCATAATTTCATCAAAATGCACTCGTTCACGGAGTTGTTTAAGTTGAAATTCCACGCTTTCAGGACTACCGATCAGTGAACAAGCAGTCATTTGTTCCACCACTGCGCGTTCTTGGTTGTAAATTGGGATTTCCTCGAAATCGACCGGTCCAAAGTGCGGTTTCTTTTGGGCGTGCATTTGAGCTTTCCAAACATCTTCTTCTGATGCCATTGGTGGTTGTAAATTTTGTTGTGCGTTAGTGACCACATTTAAGAAAAAGAGTGTTTGTGTTGTCGCCAGTTGTTTCGCTTCTTTATCGGTTTCGGCAACGATCGCGTTCACACCTAAGATAACATAAGGCTCAGCAAGATAGGTAGAGGGCTTGAAGTTTTTGCGATAAATCTCTACCGCCATTTCCATCATGCGTGGCGCAAAGTGTGAAGCAAAGGCATAAGGCAAGCCAAGTTCTGCCGCAAGATAGGCACTTTCGGTGCTCGATCCTAAAATATAAAACGGTATATTCAAGCCAGCGGAAGGATACGCAGAAACCGGGTTGCAATCTTTAAAGTAACCGCGAAGTTCCGCAATTTCTGCTGGAAAGTCCAGACTGTTTCGTCCACGACGAAGTGCCGCAGCCGTTTGCATATCCGTTCCTGGCGCACGCCCTAAACCGAGTTCAACACGATTTGGATAAAGCGTCTCCAGTGTGCCATATTGCTCTGCTACCACATAAGGTGAATGATTCGGTAACATCACGCCACCTGAGCCAACGCGCAGGGTCTTCGTATTGGCTAGCGTATGCTGAATTAAAAGTGCGGTCGCTGAACTCACCAAATTTTTCATATTATGATGCTCAGCAATCCAATAGCGTTCGATGCCGATGTTTTCAGCGTGTTTTGCAAGATTTACCATCGACTCAACGGCTTGCAAATACGTTTGCCCTTCTCGAACGGGGGCGAGATTAAGAATAGAGAGCTTCATTTTATTTCCTCATGATTGATTTGTTGAGCGTCATTATACGTGTTTTTTCTGGCAGAAATATCGATAAAATTAGAATAGACTGTTCCGAGAAAAGGAAAAATATTGCAAAATAAGCGCAAATTCAGATGTATTCGAAAAAATGATTGTATTTAATAATATTTCCCTAAAGCGCGGGCAAACCGAATTGCTCGAGAATGCCACGGCGACCATTAATCCGAAACAAAAAGTCGGTTTGGTGGGTAAGAATGGTTGCGGTAAGTCGTCTCTTTTTGCCCTATTAAAAAAAGAATTAACGCCAGAGGGCGGCGAGGTTACTTATCCATCCAACTGGCGGGTATCTTGGGTGAATCAAGAAACGCCAGCATTGGATATTCCCGCTATTGATTATGTGATTCAAGGGGATCGCGAATATTGCCGTTTACAGCAGGAACTTAACGAAGCCAATGAGCGTAATGATGGTCATGCGATTGCGCGCATTCACGGGCAGTTAGAAACCTTAGATGCTTGGACGATCCAATCTCGTGCGGCTTCCTTATTACATGGTTTAGGCTTTAGCCAAGACGAAATCACTCAACCGGTGAAATCCTTCTCCGGTGGTTGGCGAATGCGCTTGAATTTGGCACAAGCATTGCTTTGTCCATCGGATTTATTATTACTGGATGAACCAACCAACCATTTGGATTTGGATGCAGTGATTTGGTTAGAACGTTGGTTAGTGCAATATCAAGGCACCTTGGTATTAATCTCCCACGACCGAGATTTTCTCGATCCGATCGTGACGAAAATCCTTCATATCGAAAATCAGAAGCTCAACGAATATACGGGCGATTATTCCTCCTTTGAAGTGCAACGAGCAACCAAACTGGCACAACAAACAGCGATGTATCGTCAGCAACAACAAAAGATATCTCATTTACAAAAGTATATCGATCGATTTAAAGCCAAAGCAACCAAAGCCAAACAAGCACAAAGCCGTATGAAAGCCTTAGAGCGCATGGAACTGATTGCACCGGCTTATGTGGATAATCCTTTTACCTTTGAATTTCGCCCTCCGCTATCCTTGCCGAACCCTTTGGTGATGATTGAACAGGCGAGCGCAGGTTATGGTAGCGGTGAAAGTGCGGTAGAAATTTTAACTAAAATTAAACTGAATTTAGTGCCGGGTTCGCGCATCGGTTTGCTCGGGAAAAACGGTGCAGGGAAATCAACCTTGATTAAATTGTTAGCGGGAGAGCTCACCGCTCTTTCCGGTACTGTGCAATTAGCTAAAGGCGTACAACTCGGCTATTTTGCTCAGCATCAGCTCGATACCCTACGCGCAGATGAGTCCGCTCTTTGGCATATGCAGAAACTTGCACCGGAGCAAACGGAGCAACAGGTACGGGATTACCTCGGGAGTTTTGCATTCCATGGTGACAAAGTTAATCAAGCGGTGAAAGCCTTTTCCGGTGGAGAAAAAGCCCGTTTGGTGCTCGCGCTGATTGTTTGGCAACGTCCAAACTTATTACTGCTTGACGAGCCAACTAACCATTTGGATTTGGATATGCGTCAGGCATTAACCGAAGCGCTAGTGGATTACGAGGGCTCTTTGGTGGTGGTTTCCCATGATCGTCACTTACTACGTAATACCGTGGAAGAATTCTATTTGGTACACGATAAAAAAGTGGAAGAATTCAAAGGCGACTTAGAGGATTATCAAAAATGGCTGAATGAACAAAACAGTGCACCAGAAAATAAATCCTCGGAGAAAAATGACGACAATGAAAATTCCATGCAAAATCGCAAGGAACAAAAACGTCGTGAGGCCGAACTTCGCCAACAAACTGCACCTCTTCGCAAACAAATCTCTCAATTGGAGGAAAAAATGAATAAGCATGCCTCCAAACTTGCGGAGATTGAAAACCAATTGGCAGATTCCGAACTATACAGCGCAGAAAATAAAGAAAAATTGACCGCACTTTTGGCACAGCAAGTAGAGGTGAAGAAAGCGTTGGAAGAAGTCGAAATGGATTGGTTAGCGGCCCAAGAAGAATTGGAAGCAATGCTACAAGCATAGGGAGAGCGTATGAGTCAAAGTCTTTTCCAACACACAAAACACGAAGAATACTGCCCACAATGTGGCGCGCCTTTGCAAATGAAACAGGGTAAAAAAGGGCTGTTTTTAGGTTGTACAGCATATCCCACCTGTGATTATTTGCGTCCCTTACATAAGGGAGAACATAAGGTGTTGAAAGAGCTTGATGAAACCTGTCCGCAATGTGGCAACCCACTCCAACTCAAACGAGGTGCTTTTGGCATGTTCATCGGTTGCAGTCATTATCCCGATTGTGATTTTGTGGTGCATGAGCAACAGGATGAAGAGCAATCCATTGACTGCCCGGAATGCCATAAAGGATATTTGGTTGCCCGTCGCGGACGACAGGGGAAAATCTTTTATGGCTGCGATAACTTTCCCCATTGCAAATTTTCCTTACCGGCAAAACCCTATGCCATGCCTTGTCCACAATGCCATTTTCCACTCGCACTATTAAAAAATGAAATTGCCGAACAGCAAGTGTGGCAATGTGCGAATAAAGGCTGTCGACATATTTTTGAGAACGAAAAATGAATGTACAACAAATTGCCGCCCGTTTAATGCAAGACGAAGTCGTTGCCTATCCTACTGAGGCGGTATTCGGTTTGGGCTGTAATCCGCTGAGTGAAAGTGCGGTCAGAAAATTGCTTGATTTAAAACAGCGTCCGATTGAAAAAGGCCTTATTTTAGTCGCGCCGAGCTTGCATTTTTTGCAGCCCTTTGTTGATTTTTCCCATTTGTCTGACGAACAGCTTGCACGCTTACAGGCACAATACGATCATCCAATCACCTGGGTGGTGCCGGCTAAGACAGAGGTTCCAGATTTCCTGACGGGGCAATTTAATAGTATTGCGGTGCGTTTATGTACTCATCTTGCCGTCAAAGCCTTGTGCGAAAAAACAGGCTTTGCTCTCACCTCGACCAGCGCGAACTTAACCGGTCAATCACCTTGCCGCAGCGCAGATGCTGTGCGTTCCCAATTTGGAGCAGATTTCCCTGTGCTTGATGAAGCTGTCGGCCAAGCACAAAATCCATCGGAAATTCGCGATTTGCTCACAAACCAACTATTCAGACAAGGATAAAATATGCAGCACTATGCCGTTTGGGGCAATCCGATTGCTCAAAGTAAATCCCCGTTGATTCATCGCTTATTTGCCAAGCAAACCCAGCAAACGATGGAATATGTTGCCAAATTAGGTGACCTTGAGAATTTTGAGCAGCAATTACAGGCTTTTTTTGCTGCAGGGGCGCAAGGTTGTAATATCACCGCACCATTTAAAGAACGCGCCTATGCGCTCGCTGACGAACATAGCGAACGGGCAAAACTGGCTGAAGCCTGTAATACACTAAAAAAATTATCTAACGGCAAACTCTATGCGGACAATACCGATGGCATTGGTTTAGTGACGGATTTACAACGTTTAGGTTGGATTCAACCACAACAACGCATTTTAATTTTAGGTGCCGGCGGGGCTACCAAAGGGGTATTACTCCCTTTATTGGAAGCACAACAACAGATTGTCTTGGCTAACCGCACGCTAGAAAAAGCGCAACAACTAGCAGATAAGTTCAAGCCTTATGGCACAATTGAAGCTGTCGCGATGGATGCGATCCCCGTACAAACCTATGACTTGGTGATCAATGCAACTTCGGCAGGATTAAGTGGGTATACCGCCGCTGTTGATGGCTCAATCTTATCATTGGCCCGAGCCTGTTATGACATGCAATATGCCAAAGGCAACGATACGCCTTTTATTGCGTACTGTAAATCCTTAGGTCTGAATATTGTCAGCGATGGTTTTGGTATGTTGGTGGCGCAAGCCACCCATTCGTTCCATTTGTGGCGCGGGGTAATGCCTGATTTTATCACTATCTATGAACAACTCAAAAAGGATATGGTATGAGTACAAATACGAGATGCCCTTGGGTAGGTAAACTTCCGATTTATATCGACTATCACGATAAAGAATGGGGTAAGCCACAATTTGACAGTCAAAAGCTGTTTGAGAAAATCTGTTTAGAAGGGCAACAGGCAGGGCTTTCTTGGATTACTGTATTGAAAAAACGTGAAGCCTATCGGGCTGCGTTCCATCAATTTGATCCTGCCAAAATCGCGCAAATGACCGAGCAGGATATTGATCGTTGCATGGAGAATACCGGGCTTATTCGCCATCGAGCAAAACTGGAAGCCATTGTAAAAAATGCCAAAGCCTATTTAGCTATGGAAAAGTGCGGTGAAAATTTCAGTGATTTTGTGTGGTCGTTTGTAAATCATCAACCAATTATCAATGATGTCCCCGATATTTCTGTGGTACCCGCCAGAACTGAAACCTCAAAAGCAATGTCAAAAGCGTTGAAAAAGCGTGGTTTTGTCTTTGTTGGCGAAACGACATGCTATGCCTTTATGCAATCGGTGGGGTTAGTCAATGACCATACAAATAACTGTTGTTGTAAATGATGTTCCAGTATAATCCCCCTAATTTCATCTGAATAAGAGCTGAATTATGAATAAAAAATATACCTTAATTTCAATCTCAATTCTGACCGCACTTTATAGTCAACAAAGTTTGGCAGATCTGCATGCTCAATGTTTACTTGGCGTGCCTCATTTTACTGGTGAAGTTGTAAAAGGTGATGTTAATAATTTGCCAGTTTATATTGAAGCAGATAAAGCAGAAATTAATCAGCCAACTCAGGCGATTTATCAAGGCAATGTCGATTTGAAACAAGGAAACCGCCATTTAGTTGGTAATTCAGTTGAAGTTAAACAAACAGGTGAAGGTAAACAAGTTCAACGTTGGGCTTATTTACGTGGTGGATTTGATTATAAAGACAACCAAATCAATCTATTAGGTAATGATGCGAGTTTTAATTTAGATAGCAAAAACGGTAACGTAACCGATGCAGACTACCAACTTGTAGGACGTCAAGGTCGAGGTAAAGCACAAGAAATTGAGTTAGGTGATGATTACCGCTTAATGAAAAACGCGACATTTACCTCTTGTTTACCCGACGATAATGCCTGGGCGGTAGATGCCTCTGAGATTCGTCAGCACATCAAAGAAGAATATGCCGAATTTTGGCATGCACGTTTTAAAGTATTAGGTGTGCCAGTATTCTATACTCCTTATCTGCAATTACCGATTGGTGATCGCCGTCGTTCAGGTTTATTAATGCCAACCGTTGGTCATTCTAGCCGTGATGGTTATTGGTATAAACAACCAATTTATTGGAATATTGCACCCAATTACGATGCCACATTTGCACCAAAATATATGTCTCGTCGTGGATGGCAATTAAATGGTGAATTCCGTTATTTAACGCCAGTTGGTGAAGGTAGATTGGCAGGAGAATATTTAGGACGTGATCGTTATGATGAATATACCAGTGATAATCGTAAGCGTCATTTGTTCTATTGGAACCATAATTCCTCTTTTCTTGAAAACTGGCGTTTCAATGTTGATTACACTAAGGTAAGTGATAAACGTTATTTTACTGATTTTGATTCAGATTATGGTGACAGTACTGATGGTTATGCAAATCAATACGCACGTATTGCTTACTATAAACCTAATTACAACTTCGCGATTTCAGCACGTCAGTTCCAGATTTTTGATGAAGTCGATATCGGGCCTTACCGAGCGATGCCACAAATCGACTTCAATTATTACAAAAATGATTTGGCGAATGGTTGGGTCGATTTTAAATTATTTTCGCAAGCAGTACGCTTTGATAATGATAGTGCTTTGATGCCAAAAGCATGGCGTTTTCATGTTGAACCAAGCTTGTCTACAGCAATGTCAAATAAATATGGTAGCTTGAATATTGAGACTAAACTTTACGCGACCCATTATAACCAGAAAAAAGGTTCATCTTCTGCAGCAGAAGACGTACAAAAATCAGTAAATCGTGTATTGCCACAATTAAAAGTAGATTTACAAACGGTTTTAGCAAGCAATAAAACTTTATTTGATGGCTATACACAAACGCTTGAGCCTCATGTTCAATATTTGTATCGACCATACAAAGACCAAAGTAATATTGGTTCAAAACGAGTGAATGATTATCTTGGCTTTGGTTATGATTCCGCGTTAGTCCAACAAGATTATTATTCATTATTCCGTGATCGTCGTTATAGTGGTTTAGATCGTATTTCATCAGCTAATCAAATAACGCTTGGTGGAACAACTCGTTTTTATGATAAGAATTCTGATGAACGTTTTAACTTCTCTGCAGGACAAATTTATTATTTAACGGCATCAAAAATTGATGATAATCCAAATAATCGTACGCCAAAATCCTCTTCTTCTTGGGCCTTGGAGTCTAACTGGAAAATTAGCGATAAATGGAATTGGCGCGGTAGCTACCAATACGATACATTGCTAGATAAAGCCTCATTGGCGAATAGCAGTTTGGAATTTAACCCGATGAAGAACAATCTGATTCAGTTAAATTATCGTTATGCGAGCAAAGAGTACATCAACCAAAACTTGGGTGCTTCCGCAAACCGTTATCAACAAGACATTAAACAGGTTGGTGTTGTGGCTGCATGGGAAGTGTCGGATAACTGGGCTCTTGTTGGAAAATACTATCAAGATATTGCGTTGAAAAAACCGGTTGAGCAATATGTGGGGGTGCAATATAACTCGTGCTGTTGGTCTTTAGGCGTTGGTGCAAGACGTTATGTGACGAGTCGCCAAAATCAACGTAACGACCAAGTGGTTTATGACAACAGCGTTGGTGTCACCTTCGAATTACGAGGTTTAGGTGAAAATGACCATCAAAGCGGTATTGAAGACATGCTGAAGAAAGGGAAACTTCCTTATATTCAAGCGTTTAGCTTATAGTGAAATGAATAAAGGCTACCATAAGGTAGCCTTTTTGTTTAGAAGTGCGGTTAAAAAAGACAAGGATTTTTGACCGCACTTTGTTTATTTTTTTCGTTTTGCTCGAGGATGGGCTTGATCATACACTTCTGCAAGATATTGGAAATTTAAATGCGTATAAATTTGCGTGGTGGATAAATTACTGTGTCCTAAAAGCTCTTGAACAGCCCGCAAATCTGAACTCGCTTCCAGCATGTGAGTGGCAAAAGAGTGACGTAGTTTATGCGGATTGAGATGGCTGTTTAATCCTTGTCGAATGCCCCAGGTTTCCATTCGTTTTTGAATAGAACGATGAGTAAGGCGATTTCCCTGTTGGCTCACGAAAAGCGCTTCATCTTTTGGATTAAATAAAGGGCGTACTTTCAACCATTGCTGAATTGCATGAGAAGCATAGCGTCCAAAAGGCACAATACGTTCTTTGTTTCCTTTACCAATCACTCTCACTTCACGTACACGGGTATTAATGCTATTGAGGTTTAAGCCTTGTAATTCAGATAAGCGAAGTCCTGAGCTATACATCAACTCCATCATCGCACGATCACGCAAATCAATCGGATCTTTGCTGTCATTTGAAAGCAATTTTTGGACCTGTTCAGCATCAATATTTTTGGGTAAATGCTTGCCTTGTTTCGGTGCTGAAATACCCGTTGCCGGATTCACTTTCATTTGCCCTTGTTGTACAAGATAGCTGAAAAACTGACGAAGAGCAGATAAACGTAATGCCAAGCTCTTTTCTTTTAAACCTTGCTTACGGCTTTCCGCTAAAATAAGACGAACCACACTTGGATTTACTTGCTGCCAGTGCTGAATACCTTTTTCAGCTAAAATCGCTAAAATGGCATCCAGTTGATGTTGATAATTAGTGAGGGTATGTGGGCTTACTTGGCGTTCAATTCGCAAGTAATCCCAATATTGATTGAGGAGTGTATGCATTAGAGAGTTAATTCAAACAAACTTTTTTTCGTGTTTAGCTTAAATCCTTCGCGTTCTAAAATACTCTGTTGAGCTTGGCTCAATTCCGCCACTAAACGGTTAGATTGTGTATAACGGACAAACTCTTTTGCTTTAGAAATAAGCGCTGCATAAATCTCGGCTTGATGTTTATCTTCTTTGACAAAAATATCTGTTAATTGCCAATAGCGTTGTAGTTGTAAAGAAGATAAGCGAGGATAAAGTTGAACAAAGCCAATCGCTTGTGCATTTTCGTTTACAGCAATAAAAAACATGCTTTCATTAAAACGCATACGATTTGTTAGAAAGGTTAAAGTGCGGTCAGGATTTTCACTCATTCCGTTGGCAAGTCGATAGGCTTCAAAGAGTGGAGCAAGCACTTCTATATTCCATTGTTCGGCTTTGAAAATTTTCATTGTTACCAGACCTATTTTCCGTTTATTTATAAAATTGGTTATTTTTTATCGGTTCCGTACAGTAGATTGTAGCTTTTTAGCACAAAATAATCATCATTTCCCCAAAAAAATTTTCAAAATGTGATTTTGCACAAAGAAATCTGTTCAAAGTTTGGTATAGTAAACACACTTTTTATTTATTCAATATGGAGAAACAAAAATGGCACGTCGTCCTTTAGTGATGGGTAACTGGAAATTAAACGGTTCCAAAGCGTTCACCAAAGAATTAATCGAAGGATTAAAAGCAGAATTACACGATGTAACAGGTTGTGATGTGGCAATTGCCCCACCTGTTATGTATTTAGGTACGGCTGAAGCGGCACTTTCTGGTTGTGGTTGCAGCTGTGGCGGCAAAAGTGTGATTCAGCTAGGTGCACAAAACGTAGATATCAATGTGAAAGGTGCATTTACCGGTGACATTTCTAGCGAAATGTTAAAAGATTTTGGTGCAAAATACATCATTATCGGTCACTCTGAGCGTCGTACTTACCACAAAGAAAGCGATGAATTTGTGGCGAAAAAATTTGGTGCATTAAAAGAAGCAGGTTTAGTACCAGTATTATGTATTGGTGAAACTGAAGCAGAAAACGAAGCTGGCAAAACGGAAGAAGTATGTGCGCGTCAAATTGATGCAGTCATCAATGCATTAGGTGTAGAAGCATTTAATGGTGCAGTGATTGCTTACGAACCAATTTGGGCAATCGGTACGGGTAAATCAGCAACTCCAGCACAAGCTCAAGCTGTTCACGCATTTATCCGTGGTCACATCGCAGCAAAATCACAAGCTGTAGCAGATCAAGTGATCATTCAATACGGTGGTTCAGTAAATGATGCTAACGCAGCAGAATTATTCACTCAACCGGATATCGATGGTGCATTAGTAGGCGGTGCTTCACTTAAAGCGCCTGCGTTTGCGGTAATCGTAAAAGCCGCGGCAGCAGCGAAAAATTAATTTTTCTTGCTTTAAAGAAATAAAAAAAAGAGCGGTTAAAAAACCGCTCTTTTTTATGATTTGAAACTTGTCTATCGACCATTTCGTTCAAAGAATAAGACAGTTGCTGCAACACGTGAATGCACGTTAAGTTTACGAAGTAAATTACGAATATGCACTTTAACTGTTTCTTCCGAAATGAAAAGTTGGCCTGCAATTTGTTTGTTGGATAAACCTGTCGCGATTAAACGTAACACATCCATTTCACGATCAGTGAGTGAGTCAATTGGATCAATCGTATGTTTACGCTCTAAAAGTAAATTTTTGATTGAATCACTTAAAATCACTTCACCTTGTGCAACACGTTTAATTTGCTCAAGTAATACATCTGGCTCAGTATCTTTCAGTAAATAGCCATCAGCACCCGCATCAATTAAGGTGAAAATATCATTTTTCGCATCAGATACGGTTAAGATTAAAATACGCGCATCAATACCTTCTGCACGTAAACCTTTGAGCGTGTCTAAACCGGAAAGACCCTTCATATTAAGATCTAAAATAATTAAATCCGGTGATTCTTGAATTGCAATGGAAATACCTTCGGTACCGCTTCCTACATCAGCGACGACTTCAAAATTCTCTTCTAATTCAACTAATTGTTTGATACCACGACGCATTAATGGATGGTCGTCGATAATTAATACTTTTAACTTTTCTTGCATAATATTCTCCAAGAGATAAGCGGACGAACATTCTATCGTCTGAAGGCGAAAACGTCTACAGCCTTAGATTACTTCTCAATAGATTTTCGGACGAGGGATTCTATCGGGATTTTGCTTATCTTCCAATGCATAATTTGCAGATAAATGAGTTTTATCCCAAACAATGCTTGTTTTGATTTAGCTATTAGCAAGTCCTTTTGCTTTTAAATTTGAACGGCATAATACGCATGCCGCTTTCTGTCGGATGCAATTGATAAAATTGCGGGTAATTAAAATTCCGTTGCACCATTTTATACGGATTTTCACAATCTTTCGAACCAAGCGATTGATAAATCTGATTTATTTCACGTACTTTATCATCTTTCGAACCTTCACATTGACGATAAATTTCGAGACGATTTTTTTCATCTAACAAATAGACGTTAAAACTATCATCCACATTATCTTCAAAAAAGAACTGTAAAAAACCTTCACTGGCAAATAAATCAATTTCAGGCGGGTATCGACGGGCCTCAGGAATAATTTCTTTTTCTTCCAACTGAGTCGGTAAAACGTCCTCAAAATTGACCGCACTTTCTTTTCCGCCTTCAATAGGTTGCAAACTGATCCCTTTTTCCTCAAAAAAGAATTGCCAGTTTTTTCCTGCTACACGTAAACGAGAATGGGTTGTTGGACGACTATCTCCCAATTGAATACTAATACAACGATTGACTAACGCACTCACTAAGTTTCGCAACGTACGATTGTAGTGTTTACTGTAACAGAAAACCTGTACAGAACGCGGCTGATTTACACCCTGATCAATTTTATTAGAAAGCACTTTTAAGGCAAGCAAAATCGCATTCTGCCCTTCAAAATGTAGAGTTCGAATTTCATTCCATACGTTACGGTAAGTGAAATCAATGCTACCCACCAAACTCTGTTCTAATTGACCAAAACTGAACAAATCACTTGGCGAAATATTGGATTTAAGTTCTTCGACTTGTGCTGTTGGATCATTCACTAAGTTTACTGCAATAAATAGATCGCGGATTTCACATTGGGACGAAAGCGCCTCATTTGTTGGAGCTTGACCATTTGTATGCGGGAAAAACAACCGTAAATCGGCGACAAAATTACGTAAAGTGAGTTGGTCGATATTTTGACTGATTAAGTGCAAATGAGTTTCAGCGGTCAACAAGCGATTAAAATAAGCCCATGCGACGACTTTATTTAAACTTTCACCGTATTCAATCACACGTTCTTTCGAGAACATCATATGATGTGGTGGCTGATTCACCATATACCACCCATCCTTAAAATTCTTATTGCCGAGAACTTCGATAAATGTGAGGTGATCTTCTGCTAAATTATGCGAAATCTGTGGATTCAGTAATGTGATTTTACCTGGTAATTCTTCAAAAGCAGTATAAAGTTTGCGAGAAAGCACCGTAATATCTTGCGGAATCACGCTAGAATTAATTTTGTGTTTACGTGCAAAATCCACCAGATTTCGATAACTCATCATCAAGAAATTCACTAAATTATTGTGACTTTCTTTCACACGTTTGATTTTCCAATTTGGACGCTGATCCAATTCTTCAATACGCTCTTTTGACCAGCCCCATTCTTGAGCCATCATTTTCATATAAGAAATACGCCAGTTTGATGCGTGATATAACGCAAAGTCTTCTGTGGCTTTCACATAAAAACAAGAACGTATGAAATCAAGACGCTTAAATTCTGAATGTGCGGTCAAATATTGACTAATTCTCTCTAGAATCGCGATATAAGGGTCAAAATGATGTGCAGCGGTACTACGACCGGAAAGTAAATCTTCTTTAAATTGACGAGCAATTAAATGGGCATTTGGGTATTCTTGGGCATAGGTTTCCAACAATAAGATTTTCATCACCGATTTATACGGTGAATCAATACCTTTATAAAGTTGCCATAAGCTCGCACCAAAATATTCACTGGCTGAGAATTGCCCTAAGCCACCAAAATCAACCCAATCATTTAAATTAAGCTCACCAGCTGCAACTAAACGAGCAACTTCGACCTCATATTGTTTTTCATCTTCCACCCACAAGTGGAGCCACAATAATGGCTTGCCAGCAAGACGTACAGCGGAGCGATAAAATTCTTCCAACAGCAACATATATTGAGCTGAACCACTGTTTTCTTTAGTTAGTGGATCGGAATAACGTTCGTTACGGAAACGTTGTTGCGTCATCAAATAGAAATGCATTTCCACATGAAATGTCGATGCCCATTGGCTGATTTTCTTCGTTTTTTCTGCTAAGCGCTGCTGTTCTTGTTCAGATAAATCATCTTGATGGCAGATCCAAATATCCAAATCAGAAGCTGAAGTTTGGCTAATGGAGCCAAAACTGCCCATCACATAAATACCTAAGATCTGCGCAAAAACAGCATCAGAATTGACTGCACTTTGCACGGCTTCGACAAGTTCGGGATGTTCTTTTGAGAGAAAATTTTGCTGATAATTTGAAAAAGTAAAATCAGCAATGCCTGCCGGGGCATCTTTCACATAACTCGGCAGAGCAGGATGATTAAGATGCAACAACAGCGGCACTAAAGAGACGATGTGTCGGAATGCATCACCTGAGCCCAATAATGCACGATCAAAACGACGTTTATCTAGAGTTTTGATACATTTTCGGGCTTGAGTGAGATCGTATTTCAAGGCTTCCTACCTATGACCATATAACTGATATTACTGTACCACTTAGCTCATCAGAAATCAAAAATTTAAATGATCTGACTTTTTGCCCTAAAAATGGTAGCATAGGGCATGTTTCTATTTAAAATCAGCGGTATTTATGGCAGTACTTAAAACCTTAAAAATTGCAACCCGTCAAAGTCCTTTAGCCCTTTGGCAGGCAAATTTTGTGAAAGATCAATTAGAAAAATTTCACCCAACGCTTTCTGTTGAATTAGTTCCAATGGTAACGAAAGGCGATGTCATCCTGGATTCCCCTTTAGCTAAAATTGGTGGAAAAGGCTTATTTGTTAAAGAGTTAGAAAATGCTTTACTCGAAAAACGTGCCGATATTGCCGTCCATTCAATGAAAGACGTACCAATGGAATTTCCAGAAGGTTTAGGGTTAAGTGTGATCTGTAAACGTGAAGATCCGCGCGATGCTTTCGTCTCCAATACATACCGTTCATTAGATGAATTGCCCCAAGGCGCTATCGTTGGAACATCAAGCTTACGTCGTCAATGCCAACTAAAACAATTACGCCCTGATTTTGATATCCGTTCCTTACGTGGCAATGTGGGAACCCGATTAAATAAATTAGACAATGGCGAATACGATGCCATTATTTTAGCCTCAGCTGGCTTAATTCGTTTAGGGCTAGCGGAACGTATTGCCTCATTCATTGAAGTAGAACAATCTTTACCGGCTGCCGGACAAGGCGCGGTAGGCATTGAGTGCCGTGTTGATGATGAAGAAGTAAAAGCATTACTTGCGCCACTTTCAGATGCCACTACGACAACTTGTGTTTTGGCTGAGCGTGCAATGAATACTCGCTTACAAGGTGGCTGCCAAGTGCCAATCGGAGGCTATGCCATTGAGCAAAATGGCGAAATTTTCTTGCGTGCACTCGTCGGCGAAACCGATGGTTCCGTGATTATTCGTGCAGAAGGTAAAAGTGCGGTTGAAAACGCCGAAGCATTAGGCGTGAGCATTGCAGAACAACTTCTAGCACAAGGCGCAGATAAGATTCTGGCGAAGATTTATTCAGCATAGGAAATTACCATGGCCGTACTAGTCACTCGCCCTGATGAACGAGGACAAGCCCTCGTTGACCAGCTGAATCAAGCCGGTGTAGTTGCCTTGCACTTGCCTTTGCTTTCTATTGAAGCGGGTGTTGAGTTGGCCCAATTACCGACGAAACTTAATCAGCTAAAAAGTGGTGATTATGTGTTTTTGGTTTCAAAAAGTGCGGTCGATTTTGCGGATAAAACCCTGAAAGATATTGGCTTTAGCTGGCGTCAAGATTTACAATACTTTACAGTTGGACATAGAACGGCACAGCATTTTTCCTGTCAAACTGAATGTACTATTCGTTATCCAATGACGTCGGAAAATACTGAAGGTGTATTAAATTTACCGCAAATGACAGAATTAACAGATAAAAACTTGTTAATTTTACGTGGCAACGGTGGACGAGAATTACTACGTGAACAGGCCACACTACGCGGTGCAACTGTTGAGACAGTCGAATGTTACCAACGCACGCCGATTAATTATAATAACGAAGAGCAAACCAGTATTTGTATTCGTTCTGGTGTGCAAACCCTTGTGGTAACAAGCCTTGAAATTTTGCAGGCGTTAATCGAATTTGTGCCTGAAAATGAACAAAATTGGCTAAAAAATTGCTGTTTAGTCACGGTAAGTCAACGCATTGCGGATGTCGCAGTACAACAAGGTTGGCATAATGTGGTGGTTTCCGCTGGTGCGGACAATCAAAGTTTACTTAATACCTTACTTAATGAAGTAACTCCCCTTTCTCACTAAGGAAAAGATATGGCGAAAGAGAAATTAACCCCTGAAACGACAGATGAAATCCAAGAAACAGATGCAGTGGAAATTCAAACTGAAGATCGCGAGCCTGTTGCGCCACGTACACAAACTGTTGTGAAGAAAAGTGGTACTGGATTAAGTTTATTGGCTATTCTCATTGCACTTGGCGTGGGTGGTGCAGGTTATTATTTTGGCCAACAAAAAGTGGATGAATTCCAACAAAAATTGACCGCACTTGAAGCTCAAATCAATAATAAAACGGTGGTTTCAGCACCTGCTCAAGAAGTAAAATTTGATACTACACAGCTTGCTCAATTAGAGTCTGCGAATAAAGCAACACAAAACAAAATTGCGCAAGTAGAAGAGCTAATCAATGCCAAATCACATGAGTTAGTTGGCTTACAATCACAAATTAATAAAGTGAGCGCACAAGCTAATGCTCAACAACCTACCGATTGGTTATTCTCAGAAGCTGATTTCTTACTCAACAATGCATTGCGTAAATTAGTGTTAGATAATGACGTGGATACAGCGGTTTCACTCTTAAAACTCGCTGATGAGACTCTTGCTAAAGTGAATAACTCACAATCCGCGGCTATCCGCAGCGCAATCAATCAAGATCTGAAACAACTTCTCTCCGTAGCTGGCGTCGATCAAAATTCGGTCATGCAAAAATTATCGCAATTAGCTAATACTGTTGATGAGTTACCTGTGTTAGATGTGAATTTTGGCGACGACCAAAATGCAACAAAATTATCAGATTCCCTGTCTGACTGGGCGGAAAATGCAGAAAAGAGTGCGACCTCATTCTTAAATCACTTTATCCGTATTTCACCGAAACATGGTGCGGATCGCAAAGAATTATTAGCGCCAAACCAAGATATATATTTGCGTGAAAACATTCGTTTACGCTTACAATTAGCGATTATGGCCGTGCCTCGTCAGCAAAATGAGCTTTATAAACAATCTTTAGAAGCCGTTGCATCTTGGATTCGTAGCTATTTTGATACCAATGCTGAAGTGACTCAAAGTTTCTTAAAATCAGTGGATGAATTATCTGAAGTATCTATCTATGTAGATGTACCAAGCCAATTACAAAGCTTAAGTATGCTTGATAAGTACTTAAATCGTACACCTTTAGATGTACAGAAAGTGGAAATTGAAGCAGAAAAAGCGGTTGATAATTCACCAAGAAAAGAAGAAGTAAAACCAGCACCTGAAGTGAAAGTGGAAGAGCCAAAAGCTGAAGAAAAACCCGCTGAAGCACCAGCTGCACAACCGGCAACTGAACCCCAACAATAAGGATAGATAATGTTTAGAGTTCTCTTTTTAATGCTCGCCTTACTTGCCGGATTGATTGCAGGGCCTTACCTCTCCGGTCAGCAAGGTTATGTCAGAGTTGAAACGGCAAACACCGTGTATGAAATGTCACTTACTACATTAGTCATTCTCTTTGTGGTCGCACTTGCAGTGATTTATACATTAGAGTGGATTGTTACCCGTTTCTTCCGTTTAAGTAGCAATACCTATAACTGGTTTTCTCGTCGTAAACGTGTGAAAGCACAACGTCAAACCCTTGAAGGCTTGATGAAGATGAATGAAGGCGATTATGCCAAAGCAGAAAAACTGATTGGTAAAAACGCAAAACATTCTGCCGAGCCAGTATTAAATCTGATTAAAGCCGCTGAAGCTGCACAACAACGCGGTGATGAATTCAGCGCAAACCGTTATTTAATTGAGGCGACGGAGCTTGCCGGTTCAGATAATCTATTAGTCGAAATTGCCCGTACCCGTATTTTATTACAACAAAATAAATTACCGGCTGCGCGTAGTTCCGTTGATAGCTTGCTTGAAATGTCAGATCGCAACAAAGAAGTATTAAAACTTGCTGCTGAAATTTATAGCCGTTCCAAAGCTTATCAAGCACTTGATGGCATCTTAGATTTAATCGAAGGTTCAGGCTTATTCTCAGCTGAAGAATTTAAAGCGCTTCAACAAGAAACAGAAAATGGCTTGTTAGATGAGAAAATGAATGAAGAAGGCGTTGAAGGCTTGCTCGCATGGTGGGAAGCTCAGCCACGCCGTCGTCGCAATGATTTAGAATTAAAAACCGCTTTAATTCAACGCTTGATTGATTGCAACGACCATGAATCAGCTTATGAATTTACGCTTGAAATCATGAAAAAATTGGGTGATAACACCCCAATTAGCCCTGAGCTTTGCACGCAAATCACTCGTTTACAAGCAGAAGATAACAGCAAACTGCTTAAGTTAGTGGAAAAACGTGCAAAACGTGCCGATGAAAGCCAACGTTGTTGTCTCAATCGTGCATTAGGCTATCTTTATGTTCGTAATAACGATTTTGCTAAAGCAGCAGAAGCATTTAAAGAAGTTACTGCTTGCCCAACTCAACTTCAACCAAATGATGTCATGATGGCATCTTATGTGTTCGAACAAGCTGGCGACAAAGAAGCAGCGGAAAAAATTCGTCAGGACAGTTTAAAATCAGCCATGTCTATTCAAGACAAACCGGCTGAAATACAAGATGAACCAAAAACAGACGAAGAACCAACCGTACTTATTGCAAAACGTGATTAAAATAAACAAAGGTGGGGCTGAATAAAGCCCCGTTTTTTTATTCCTAACCACCACTTATTTCATTTAAAACCCACTTGTTATTACATTTCATTATAAGTAATAAATTTCCATTCTTTTCTCAACGATTCAAAATTTTTTACTATATCGTTACGCAAACGATTAAATTATAAAAAATGAATTGGGATTATATTTTAAGTGTCACCCCACGTTTTATTCATGCCACGCTGATGACCCTTCATCTCGCCTTTTGGGGCATTTTATTGTCGCTAGTGATTGGTGTGATTTGTGCGGTGATTACCACCTACAAAGTCAAATCATTAACTTGGCTAGTAAAAGGCTATATTGAGCTTTCTCGTAATACGCCTTTATTGATTCAAGTGTTTTTTCTCTATTTTGGGCTGTCTAAAATTGGCCTGAAATTAGATGGATTTACTTGCGGCATTATCGGCCTGGCATTTTTAGGTGGAAGCTATATGGCAGAAGCCTTTCGTGGTGGTCTGGAAGCGGTATCAAAAGGGCAAATTGAATCAGCCTTAAGTATTGGTCTAACCCCTTTTCAAGCTTTTCGCTATGTGATTTTCCCACAAGCCTTTGCGATTGCCACACCTGCAATCGGCGCAAATTGCTTGTTCTTAATGAAAGAAACCTCAGTGATCAGTGCCGTTGCCGTAGCCGAACTGATGTTTGTGGCGAAAGAAGTCATCGGGCTCGATTACAAAACCAATGAAGCCTTATTTTTATTAGTGGTGTTTTATTTGATCATTCTATTACCGATGTCTCTGTTCATCGGTCATTTAGAACGCCGTACTCGGAGAGCAAAATATGGGGCTTGAATTATTATTCCAAGGCAGCAACATTGAACGCTTGCTCAACGGTTTATGGGTGACGGCTGAAATTGCGTTCATTTCTGTCTTCTTCGCCTGTATTTTAGGTGTGATTTTTGGCGTAATCATGACAAGCAGAAATCCCATTATCAAAGCCATTTGTCGCTTTTATTTAGAATTTATACGCATCATTCCATTATTAGCCTTACTTTTTCTCGCGTATTTTGGTTTAGCAAAATGGTTTGATATTCACTTAGATGGCATTTCTGTATGTATTTTGGTGTTTATTTTCTGGGGAACGGCTGAAATGGGGGATTTAGTGCGTGGCGCATTAACTTCCATTGAAAAACATCAAGTGGAATCAGCCTACGCTTTAGGTTTAACGCCGTTTCAAACCTTTGTGTATATTTTACTTCCACAAAGTTTAAAACGTGTGACACCAAGTGCTATTAACCTCTTTACCCGCATGGTAAAAACCAGTTCCTTGGCAATGTTAATCGGTGTCGTAGAAGTGATTAAAGTCGGTCAACAAATTATCGAGCATTCATTATTTAGTAATCAATCGGCGGCGCTTTGGATTTATGGTGTCATTTTCGGTTTATATTTTGTGATTTGTTACCCGCTATCCTTATTTTCCCGTTATTTAGAAACCCGTTGGGAAAGTTAATTTTAATTAGGAAAACACATGGCGTTATTAGAAATTAAAAACCTCGTCAAAAATTACGGTGATGTAGAAGCACTAAAAGGTATCAATCTTTCTATAGAGAAAGGCGAAGTTGTCGTTATTTTAGGTCCATCGGGTTGTGGTAAAAGTACTTTTTTACGCTGCCTAAATGGACTAGAGGAAATAAAGCGCGGTCAGATTTTGCTGCAAAATGCAGGAGAGTTAGGTAAAGACATTCCTTGGGTTAAAGCGCGTCAACGCATTGGGATGGTATTCCAAAGTTATGAACTATTCGCTCATTTATCAGTAATTGACAATATTTTGCTCGGTCCTTTAAAAGTACAAAAACGCGATCGTGCAGAAGCTGAAAAACAAGCCGATGAGTTACTTAAACGTGTAGGTCTATATGATCGAAAAAATGCCTATCCACGTGAATTATCCGGTGGACAAAAACAGCGAATTGCTATTGTACGTTCACTTTGCATGAACCCTGAAATTATTCTGTTTGATGAAGTCACTGCTGCCCTTGACCCAGAAATGGTACGTGAAGTACTTGATGTAATTTTAGGTCTTGCCAAAGATGGCATGACGATGCTTATCGTTACCCATGAAATGAACTTTGCCCGTCAAGTGGCTAATCGCATTGTGTTTATGGATAAAGGGCAAATCATTGAACAGGCAAAACCGGAAGATTTCTTCACGAATCCAGCCACGGATCGTGCGAAAACATTCTTAAATATCTTAAATTATGAACCGAGAGGGACAAACTATGAAGAAAACATTTAAAACATTGACCGCACTTTTAGCTACTGCCACCTTAGCATTTGGCTTAACCGCGTGTAATGACAAAGAACCAGCTAAAGACGGAGCAAAAACAATCTCAAGCCTTGAGCAAATACAAAAAGATGGCAAAGTGCGCATTGGTGTATTTAGCGATAAACCACCATTTGGTTATGTGGATGCACAAGGTAAAAGCCAAGGCTTTGATATCGAAATTGGTAAAGCGATCGGTAAAGACTTATTAGGTGACGAAAACAAAGTAGAGTTTGTTTTAGTCGATGCCGCAAACCGTGCAGAATACTTACTTTCTAAGAAAGTTGATATCATTCTCGCCAACTTTACAGTGACGCCAGCACGTAAAGAAGTGGTAGATTTTGCGAATCCATATATGAAAGTGGCACTCGGTGTCGTTTCAAAAGATGGTTCTGTGATTACTGACCTTGAACAATTAAAAGGCAAAACTTTAATCGTAGATAAGGGTACTACTGCTGATATTTTCTTCACCAAAAACTATCCAGATGTGAAGTTATTGAAATTCGAACAAAATACAGAAACCTTTGAAGCCTTACGTGATGGTCGTGGTGATGCATTATCTAATGACAATACCTTCTTATTCGCTTGGGCAAAACAAAATCCAGGTTATACCGTGGGCGTAAAAAACTTTGGTGATCAAGATGTTATTGCACCAGCTGTTCGCAAAGATGCACCTGAATTGTTAAATTGGTTAAATAACGAAATCCAAACTCTAGGCAAAGATGGGCGTTTAAAACAAGCTTACGAAAAAACCTTATTGCCAGTTTATGGTGATACCGTCAGCGAAAGCGATATCGTGGTTGAATATAAATAATTCTCCCACATTCACTTCTCCTTTAGTCCAACCCAAGGAGAAGTGAAAACTTACTAAGTTTTGACCGCACTTCCAATTTTAAATGCGAAATATGTTTTTTCTAGATATATGCCTATTTTACCCTTCAACAGCATTTCTTGTATTATCACTTTATAACATCTAAATTTGATAATAATTCTTATTTATGGTAATGTTCTGATGTTTTATTCAGACAGGAGTTTATATGCAAAAAAAATCAACAATTCGTTTAATTTTGGCCGTTCTATTACTGACTTTTGGTATCACTACTCAAGCAGAAATAAAAACAATCAAAGATGTATTAGGACGAGAAGTTAACGTTGATGTGCCCGTAAAAAATGCCGTGTTAGGCTTTTACTATCCTGATTACATTGCTGTTACGGGTGTTGAAAATTTTAAATATGTTAAAGGTATCTCACGTGAATTTTGGGAAAAATTTAATCCAGGAAGTTGGGCATTGTTTTCTGAAAAAATGCCTGAACTCAAAAATATTGCTGATATTGGTAATGTAAATACAGGAACTTTCTCAACCGAAAAAACCTTGGCATTAAAACCTGATGTATTGATTCTTGCAGAATGGCAATATCAAACTATTGGTTCCGAACTACCAAAGTTAGAACAAGCTGGCATTCCAATTATTGTTGTCGATTTTAATGCTCAAAGTGTAGAACGACACACCCAAAGCGCAAAGATTTTTGGGCAACTTGCAGGTACCGAAGAACGAGCAAATAAAATTGCAGATGAATATGCTCAAGGCATTACTGATATTCAAAAACGTGTAAAAGAGGCTAACCTACCTAAACCTAAAATCTATGTAGAATTTGGCAATAAAGGTCCTAGTGAATATAGCTTTACCTTTGGTAAAAATATGTGGGGTGCTATTGCTGAAACTGTTGGCGGTGATAACGTAAGCGCGCCTTTTGTCGAAAATTGGGGACCAATTAATCCAGAACAACTTCTTGCCGCACAACCTGAAGTGATTATGATTTCTGGCACAGAAATGGGGCATGAAACTAACGATGAAATGATGGCGATGGGAATAAACATCAATGAACAGGATACACAAAAACGCCTAAAAGGTTTCTTAACCCGTGCAGGGTGGCAAGATTTACCTGCAGTTAAAAACCACCGTGTTTACGGTATTTATCATACGGCTTCTCGCTCACTAAGTGATCTAGCAGCCGCTCAATTTATGGCAAAAGCACTTTACCCAAAACTTTTTGAAGACATAGACCCACAAAAAACCTTTATGGATTTCCATAAAAACTATTTGCCTATCATACCTAGTGGTACGTTTTTTATTAAATTGAAAGATTAAACAATTCATAAGGTGAGCGATGCTCACCTTTTTTATATTCTCACTGCCTTTCATAAGTGAAAACTCCTTTATTTTTGACCGCTCTTTGGAAGATGCGGTGTAAATCTCGCCTTTAATGGCATTTGTTCCTGAATACGTTCCCGATTAATCTGCAACGCCACCTCTGTGGCTTCATAGTCCAACCATAAACTTGGGTCATCGGGTAATGTTTCATTCCAAATATACTGCACGTTAAAGCCTCGGGCTTTACATTCCGCATGTAATGCATCATAGCGTTTTTTTAAAAATGCCAATTTATTAAAGAAAAAACGCACATGCCCTTCCCCTAATTTATATTCTGCAGGCTGTCCTTTTAAGTGATATTTACCTTTCGCCACGGCATTAGGAATACGGGTTAATTCACGATGTTCAGCTAAAAGATGTTGATCACAAAGCTCCTCAGGCGGAACAAGATTAATTCGAGTCATAAACGATACCAAAGAAAAAGAAACATAGTACGGGGCATAAAGGTATTTGTCTATTATTTGCCTATCTCTTTAAGAAATATCCTAGTATTTTAGAAAAACATTTATCTGAGCATTTTAATAAAGTATTGATCTATTCTAAATAAACAGTATGATCGTCTTCATATTAACGATTTATTATGGTCCACAAAAGCAATATTTCCCTACTTTTGAGATATTCCAATATGAAATTTTTACTTTTTTTAACTCATTTCATCGTCTTGTTATTTAGTGCTTATTTCTTGTTCAACTTTGGCGTGCGTTGGGTGCAAGTCATTGGTTATAATTTAGCATTCAACGAGCCTGTGGCTAATAGTCTACATCATTCTATTAATATCTATTTTAAACTTATTGCCATTACCACTTTTAGCTATCTCTTTTTTGCTATTTTTCAACGTTTTTATCGTCGCTTTGCGATGTTACTATGGATGGCGGAAGCTGGAGTATTCGGGAAATATTTATTTAATTTGAATGGGCTACAAGGCACCAATTATGATGGCATATTCCAAACCTCATCGGTTTATATTTATTTTTTATGCCCATTATTGTTAAGTTTGTTATCCTACCTTTATTGTAAGAAATAAAACAAGTAAACTAATAACCTAGCAATTCAAAAGGGTTTGCAAGCGGTTAAATTTTGTAGGAATTTTACCAATTCCGCCATTCAACAAGGAATTCAACATGAAAAAATTATTTGTATTCGCGTTATGTACTTTCTCTGTTTCTAGCTTTGCCTTAACCCCGCGAATAGAAACAGCATCAAACTCAGACTCTTTTATCAGTTTTCGCACGGCTAATGATGCTATTTATTGCTCTGGCGACCTTCCTGGTCTAAACCCCAAAGTTGAATGTGTTACTAAAATTAAAGGAAAACCGATTTTACCGCGTCCGAAAGATTGTGAATTCGAATGGGGCGAGCTATTTTCTGTTGGCGCGACAGGAAAGGCTTCACTTGTTTGTGCAAGTGATACCCCCGCTGTACCAGACTCACCAATCTTAAAAGAGGGTGAAACAATTAAAGGCAAAGGCTGGCAATGCACTGCTTCGGGCGATTCATTAACTTGTTCAAATAAAGAAAAACACGGTTTTAAAATTAGCCAAGCAAAACAAAAATTGTTTTAGCTTGTAGCGTATTTGAAAAATACACAATACGTTAATTGCCTTACCACAAGAGCGGTCAAATTTTTCTCACTTTTTACAAGGAACACCAATCATGAAAAAGTCTCTTCTCTTAACGATTCTTTGTCTTCCATTTATGGCTCAAGCTAACGACAGTACGGGAACAGTCTCTACTGGTGGTGTGGAATATATTAAGAATGAACACATTGCGATGCAAAAAGAAAACCTATTTATCAGCCAAGATAAAATTAAGGTGGAATATGAATATCGCAATCTAACCGATAAAGACATTACTGAGACGGTGCTATTCCCATTACCGGAAGTGATGCTGCACGATTACGCTGATTTTGCTGACACGCAAAGTTTAATCAATTCGTTTAAGATTTATGCGAATGGCAAAGAAATCAAACCGACGACTCATGTACGTGCGTTCTTTTACGAAACCAAAAATGCAGATGATGCAGAGAAAAGAGAATTTGTTTCTCACGATGTCACGGAGATTCTTCGTGCTTGTGGTTTAACTGAAGAAGAGTTAATGGAGCCTTGGTTACGTAAATCTGCTTCGGCAAATGAAAAAATCTTAAAATGTCAGGACCCACGTCTTGCTAAATATTCATACAAAGACTCTGAGGATAGCGAAGATATCACTTGGGGCGGACAAATTATTTATAGCTGGCAGCAAACCTTTAAAGGCAATTCAACTACTCAAATTCAGCACGAATATGTCCCTCTTTTAGGATCTGGCATGGGGCTTCATGATCTCGTGAATTATAAAAAGTTTGCCGATACTTTTTGTATTGATCCATCATTTAAAAAATCAGTAAAAGCAAAATCTAATCAAGGGATATACTACCGTGAGCTAGGTTATATTCTCAAAACTGGAGCAAACTGGGCAAAACCTATTGCGGATTTTACGCTTACCATTGAAAGACCAAAAGATCAGATTGTTTCTTTCTGTTGGAAAGGTAAAGGCGAGGTGAAAAAAGTGCTGCAAAATGACAAGGTTGTGCAATATCAAGTAAAAGAAAAAGACTTCTTACCACAACATGATTTAGATGTGCTATATGGTATAGATGCAAAGTTTTTTAACTAAAAGCCTGCTTAGTAATATGCTTTTACAATAAAGAGAAGACAAACCTCACAGGATTTTTCACAAGAAATAAAAATGAAAAAATTACTTACATTGGCTTTATGTGCTTTATCCGTTTCGGCTTTTGCAACAACACCTTCAATCGAAGATCAAATGTCGTATCCACCACGACCGCCAATTCTAGAATTTCCTAATTGGTGGAGTGTAATTGCTTATAATCCACAAAATGGTGCTTTTGGTTATGGCGAGGGAAATATGATAAAGCCTGCTCAAAATAAAGCACTAAAGGATTGTGCACTTGCTTCAACGGATACAAATAAACAACATTGTCAAATCGTAATAGAAGCCAATCATGCTTGTGTTACATTGGCAACGGGAGATTCTCCTGAAAAATATGCTGCAGTTAGCAATTTCAGAATAAAGTTAGAAGAAGTTGAACAAGAAGCCTTGGCAGCCTGTAAAACGAATTCAGCGAATTGCACAATCACCTTTTCTACTTGTGAAAAATAATCTTAAAAAAGGAACGCTCTATGAAAAAAATCTTACTTTGCGTATGTCTCTTTTCTTCTACCGCTTATGCTAACCAATGTGAAATCATTGATACCGAATTAGCAGCAAGTTATTCAGAGATGAAAACCTACGGCAGCTATAACGAAAACAATGAAGAAAAATACCAGTCTTCAGAAAAACGTTTTAAAGAGGCGTTAGCCAAAATTGAAAATTTAGAAGGCAAATTCTGCGCTTGGGAAAAAGCACCTAAAGCGGGGGTTGGTGTAGGCACGTCAAAAGACAATAAGCTTCAGATTCTGACTTGGGATTGGCAATCTGGCGGGACAATGCACGAATATGGCAGCATTTGGCGTTATCAGTTACCTAATGGCACTTGGAAAACGGAATTTAATGAGTTAGGCTCTGATATAACCAGCCTAACAGCCCCTAAACTGAATGGAAAACCTTACTATTTTATAGAAAGCGCTGACATCTACAGTCAATGTCATCATGCAATTGCAGCGAAATTTTATCAAATTACGGAAAACGGTTTAGAAGAAGCGAAGCTAATTCAAGGAAAAGAACCAACTTCTAATATTGGTGTATCGTATATCTCATATACGGATAATGATTTACCAAAATCAAATGCCTATTTTGATTACGACTTGAAAAATAACCGCTTTAGCTTCCCGTTAATACATCAATTTGAAGATACATGTGGTAACGGAAAAATGACCTCTGAACGCATTTATTATCGTTTTGATGGCAAACACTTTATTAAAGAGCAAAAAGCGAAGAAATAATTGATAAAGGAGGCAATAATGCCTCCTTTTATTTTAAAGTGCGGTTGTTTTTCTTATTATTTTCGCTATTAACGAGAAAAGATTGGTTGTCTTTCATTTGATTGATACAATGCTTCCGTTTTTCTATTAACTGGACATCTCATGAAAAAATATCTTAAAGCATTTATTCTTTTACCGTTGATTATTCAAATTATAGGCACTATTGGTCTAATGTTCGCCAACAATGATGCCGATGGATTTCAGTCTTCAGCGGTTACCGTCTTTATCGTGGCTGCGGTACCGACTTTTCTTATTACACTTTGGGCAGCATTTCACCGTTATGCGAGTTATCACGTAAAAGCTATCGCATTAATTTCGGTACTAATTGGGTTTTGTTATACCGTCGTAGCGGGGATCTTTTATGTGACCCTAGTGAATGACATGGGATTTGGCGAATGGTTACGTGCTGGAGGATTAGAAATTACCTGCTTAATGGCAGCAGGTTTGGCGCTTTATTCTGTTATGGTATTACCGCTCTTGTTACCGAAAGAACGCCCGCTATAAGGCGATTTGAGGCGAATATTGAGCAGTTAAATCCACCAAATCTGTTAATGAAATTGACCGCACTTGATTGTTTTCTGGCAAAAGTGCGGTTAAATTTCGGGCTAAAACATCTTGTTCCAGCACAAAACATTGTCCTTTGCATTGAGTAAACATTTCTCCGTACTTTACCGCTAGCAGCACGCCGTCTTGCCATAACACCACCGCATCATTTTCCGTGATTTCAGTCAAATAACGTTGAAGGTCTGTCTCAGAATAATGAGCTTGAGAAAAGGTATAAAGCATAATATTCCTTAAAACGTAAACACTTTTTCTGCTTGGCTAAGTTTATTGATCAGCGAAGTGCGGTCAATTTTTTCAGCAGAAATAATAAGCTGTTCAGTATTCAAATTGTATTGGTCTAGTGAATCGGCACAGACGAAGCGCTGTTCAATATCGTATAAATCTAATAATTTAAAGGTGCGGATAAAATCTTTTTGTAATAATAACTCAGGATTTTGCCCATTGAGTAAATTCAACACGCCATCATCAATAAAAAACACACCGATTTCCTCTTCATCACAAAATGCTGTCGCAGCAAGCAAAGCATCTAAACCTTCACGGGAAATCGCGTTTCCATGTGGTGCGGTACGAAATAAGAATGCCAGCTTCATAATGTTACCACCCGATCTGCTTTTAATGCCATCGCCATAAACTCGCCTAAGCCTGTAATCTCAAAACCTTCTACCAGATTGGTTTTATCAGTCTCTTTTGCCGTAAGCCCATCCACTACGCCACGACGTTGTGAAGCTGCCACACATAAATGCAAAGGAACATGATGCTGCGCTGAAAAGGCTTGCCAAGCTTGCGTGAGATTAAATTCATCATTGGCAGGATAAACCAAGCCATTGCCATTACTCACACCCTCTTGGAAAAAGAAAATTTGGTTAATGACATGCCCTTTTTCAAGTAAAGCCTGGGCAAATTGATAGGCAAGAAAAGCCCCTTGTTTGCCATAAACAGGACTTTTCACGGCGAGAACATAGTTCATTACTCTTGCTCTTGTTTGATTTGACGAATATACAAATACACGGTGTGGCGAGAAATCACGAGGCGATCAGCCACTAAATTGATGGCATCTTTAATATCAAAAATGCCTTTTTCGTAAAGTGAAATCACAATCTGACGGTTCTTATTATTATTCGAAACCGAGCGATCCGCATTCACTTCTTCAATGGTTTTTTCTACCGTTTGTGCCACCAATTCTTCCACTGAACTTGCAAAATTGACGGAAGAGGTTTCATTTTGTTCCTGCGTTGGCATAAAGGCCTGCATAAATTGAGAAACCGGCACATCCAAATTAATATTGATACAAAGTAAACCAATAATGCGTTGCTTGCTATTTCGAATGGCGATGGTCACTGACTTCATCAGCACATTGCCTTTCGCACGCGTGAAATAAGGCTTAGACACACTCTCACTTTGCATATTACGCAAAGATTTCAAGGCTAAATCCGTAATCGGAGAACCCACTTGGCGATTGGTATTATGCCCATTGGCGATACAAATGGCGGAATGCTCAATGTCTTCCAAAGAGTGTAAGACGATTTCACAATGCTTGCCGATCAACGCGCTTACGCCATCAACCACCGCTTTATAGGAAATCAGAATAGCACGATCTTCATCAGTGAAAGGTTGTCTATCGGTTAGTATCATTTTTCAAATCTGGTAGGGAAAATGACCGCACTTTGGACAAAGTGCGGTCGAATTAAGGATTATTTTTTAGGATTAACGTCTAATACTTCAACATCGAAGTAAAGTGTTGCATCAGGTGGAATGGCATCGCCAGCACCTTGTTTACCGTAAGCTAATTCAGGTGGAATCACTAATTCGATTTTACCGCCTTTTTTCACTAACTGAAGGCCTTCAGTCCAACCTTTGATCACTTGGTTTAATTTAAATTCAACCGGTTGACCACGTTCAACAGAGCTATCAAATACTTTACCATCCGGTAATTTACCAGTGTAATGTACTTTTACGATATCTGTTGCTTTAATCGCGTCACCTTTACCTGCTTCAGTGATTTTGTAAAGTAAGCCATCTTTGGTGCTTTTCACGCCATCTTTTTTCGCAAATTCAGCGCGGTATTTATCGCCTTCTTCTTTTGCAGCTTTCGCTTGTTGTTCTACTTTTGCTTTCGCTGCAGATACTAATTGTTCTTGAATGCCATCTAAGGTTTTTTGAATTTTCTCGTCTTTACGAACATCAACTTTACCTTCTAATGCATCTTTTAAGCCATCTAAAATACGCGCATTGTCGTATTGAATGACTTCTTTTTGAGCATCCACTAAATCTTTTACTTGGTTACCCATTAATGCACCTACAGCATAAGACGCATCACTTGCGCTTGGCGCTGCTTTATCTTCTGCAAAAACAGAACCTGAAACAACCGCACTTACCATAAGTGCAGCAAGAGAAAGCTTTTGAATTTTCAACATTTTGCTTGATCCTTTATAATAGAAATGGAATAGCGAATAGGTTAAATCGTATTGACCAAATTCACAACATTTTTTTAAAAATTAGAGAAATTTTATGCAAAATCAACAAATTTTAGAAGATCGCATTGCTGAACTTGAAATGAAAATTGCGTTTCAAGAACAACTTTTAGACGAGCTAAACCAAGCATTAGTTCAACAACAGTTTGATATGGATAAAATTCAACTTCAACTCCGCTATCTCGCCGGCAAATTAAAAGATATTCAACCTTCTAATATTGCCAGCCAAGCAGAAGAAACGCCGCCTCCGCATTATTAAAATGTAATAAAACCATATTTTATCTAAATGCGTGATCTTCATCACAAATTCATAAAAAATATTTTTATTTTATTGAAAAAATAACCAAGTGTTTTATGGTTACCTCTATAGTTGTATAGCCAAATAGAGGATGTAAAAATGGCAAAGTTAGAAATAAAAAATATTACAAAAAAATTTGGTGACTTTTACGCAGCAAATAATATTACTTTTACCGCTGAAGAAGGCGAGTTTGTCACCTTATTAGGACCAAGTGGCTGTGGTAAAACCTCCTTATTAAAATTAATCGCTGGATTTCATGTGGCTGACGAAGGTGAAATCCTTATCGGAGGAAAAAATGTTAACAATGTTCCTCCAGAAAAACGCAATACAGCCATGTGTTTCCAATCTTATGCCCTTTTCCCTCACCTCAACGTTTCTCACAATATTTGCTATGGTTTAAAGCAACGTAAAATTGATATTGAAGAACAAAAACAGCGTTTAGATCTCGCATTGAAGCAAATGGATTTAGAATTTCATAAATTGAAATTACCTAATGAGCTTTCTGGAGGTCAACAACAGCGTGTCGCATTAGCCAGAGCCATGGTTACTCGTCCAGATGTGATTTTATTTGATGAACCACTTTCTAACTTAGATGCCAAATTACGCGAAAGTGTACGTTTTGAAATTAAGCAACTCTCAAAACAATATAATTTAACTAGTATTTATGTGACTCACGATCAGGCTGAAGCCCTAACTATGTCAGATAAAATCATCGTGTTAAATAAGGGCTCTATTGAGCAAATTGGCTCTCCTCAAGATATTTATCATCATCCTAAAAACCGCTTTGTGGCAGATTTTATTGGCATTGCCAATATCACGGAAGCCAATGTGAAAAACATCGGTGACAATCTTTATGCAGTGAGTTCTATTTTTGGCGATTTCACCGTATTTTCTGAGAAAAAACCGGAATCTGAACGAATTTATATTTGCTTTCGACCAGAAGACATTGAATTGTTACCAAACGCACAAACGGAAGCGGAAAACCAAATTACAGTAGATATCATCAACACCGCTTTTATGGGCAATATCACGGAAGTGCAAGGCATCATTAAACGTAATGATGAAGAGAAAAAATTACGTCTGCAACTAACAAAATGCCCGAATTTGAGCGATAAACTCACCTTTACGGTTCCCCGCCATGCGATTAAATTCTTGGAGTCCGTAAAATGAAAAGTCTCAAAAATGATGTAAAAGCATGGTTATTACTATGCAGCGGTTTAGGTACGATCCTATTTTTAATGGGGTCCACATTCTACATTGTCGTCTCTCAAAGCCTTGGTTTATACAGTATGGGCGGGGAAGAAAGTCAATTTAGTTTGGAATATTGGCAAGCCGTATTAAATAGTCCTGTATTCCAAAATTCGTATATTTATTCCGTAAAAGTGTCTTTATTAGGTGCGATTTTATCCATCATCGTGGCTTATCCCATTGCTATGTGGTTGCGTAAAAAATTGCCTGCCAAGGTAACGATCATCACCATCTTGCGGGCACCTATGTTGGTACCTGGATTGGTTGCCGCCTTTTTGTTCGTCAATATGATTTCTTACCACGGCATTCTTAATGAGGTATTTGTTTATTTAGGCATTTGGGACGAACCGAAAACCTTACAAAATGATGAATTTGGTTGGGGGGTAGTGATTTTACAAATGTGGAAAAACATTCCCTTTGCTTTAATTCTTATTGGTGGCGCGGTCAATTCACTGAAAACTGATTTATTAGATGCGGCAGCTAATTTAGGTTCGAGTCCTTGGCAACGTTTTCGTTATGTGATCTTCCCACTAACCTTAGGTGCGGTACAAGTTTCCTTTATTTTAATATTTATCGGCGCACTCGGTGATTTCGCCTTTTATAGTATTGCAGGTCCTCGTAGTACCTATTCTTTAGCGCGTTTAATGCAAATGTCTGCCTATGAATTTGAAGAATGGAATCAAAGTGCGGTCATGGCATTAACGATTATGTTAACCTCTGCCTTCTTCACCATCCTCGTGTCATTATTGATTAAACCATTAGCTGTCAAACGTGGAGAAGTCAAATGAGTAGTTCCGTACAAATCACAACGAAAAATAGTCGATTAATCGCACGTATTTCCTTAACGTTCTTTATTCTTGCTAATTCTATTTGGTTGTTCCTACCCTTTTTAATGGCAGGTTTATGGTCATTGGTAGATCCCGCTAAACCGTGGAGTTATCCAGATATTTTCCCTCAATCATTATCTTTTGAGCGTTGGAAAATCGTCTGGGAAACCACCTCTTTACCTGAAGCAATGTTTAATAGCTATACCATTGCGCCTACGGTTTCACTGATCACTATTTTACTCTCTCTCCCAACAGCTTATGCATTTGGACGTATGGAGTTTAGAGGTAAAAAATTAGCAGAATTATTAACACTGATTCCATTGGTTATTCCAGGCATGATTATTGCCCTATTCTTTAGCCGTATGTTATTGGATTTAAATATTAATAATCCATTCATCGGCATTGTTATTGGGCATGTTGTACTCACGTTACCTTATGCTATTCGGATTTTATCCGCGGGATTTTCTTCTGTGCCGCAAGACCTCATTGATGCTAGCCGTGACTTAGGTGCATCTAAATTTACCGTTTTCAAAGACGTGTATATGCCGATGTTAAAACCCAGTTTTTTAGCATCAATTATTTTCTGTTTAGTGAAAAGTATTGAAGAGTTTGCTATCGCTTTCGTTATCGGCTCACCAGACTTTATTACCGTGCCAACCATTTTATATTCTTTCCTCGGTTATTCTTTTATTCGTCCGAATGCGGCCGTTGTATCGATTATTTTGTTGGTACCAAACATTATTTTGATGATGATTATCGAAAAATTGTTGAAAGGGAATTATCTCTCTCAATCCACAGGAAAAGCATAATTTTCACAAGGAGCATCTTATGCAAAAAAATATCCGTAAACTTCTATCCATTGGTCTTACCGCTGCCGCCTTGGCTGTCAGCACTTTCGCCTCGGCTTCCACAGACTTAAGTGGTAAATCTTGGAGTGAAATCGAAGAACTCGCTAAAAAAGAAGGGAAATTGACAGTTAGCGTTTGGTATTTGCAGCCGCAATTCCGTAATTTTGTCAAAGAATTTGAAAATCAATACGGTATTAAAGTCAAAGTACCTGAAGGCACCTTGGACGGTAATATCAATAAACTGATTGCTGAAAAAAATCTAGAAACCGGCAAAATGGACGTGGTTGTGTTAAATGCTGACCGTTTAGGCAACGTAGCGAAAAATGACATTCTTGTAAAACTCAATAACTTACCAAATTTCGATAAATTAAATCACCACTTACAAGGTGTTGAATTAGGCGATATGGCTGTAGGTTACTGGGGTAATCAAACTGGTCTAGCTTATGATCCTATGCGAATTAAAGAAGAGGAATTGCCACAATCTTGGGCAGACATGGAAAGCTATATTGATAAAAATCCAAAAAAATTCGGCTATTCAGATCCAAATGGTGGTAGCTCGGGTAATGCTTTCATTCAACGAGCTTTAGTGTACATCAATGGTGATTATGATTATCGTACCGATAAAATCGATGAAGCACAGATTGCTAATTGGAAGAAAACCTGGGATTGGTTCAGCAGTAAAAAAGATGCACTAATCCGTACTGCTTCGAATGCTGATAGTCTAACCCGTTTAAACGATGGTGAGTTAGTGATTGTCTCCGCATGGCAAGATCATTTGTTCAGCTTGCAAAAACAAGGCGCAATTACTGATCGTTTAAAATTCTATGTGCCAAAATTTGGGATGCCTGGCGGTGGTAATGTTGTAACCGTAGCAAAAAATGCGCCGAACCCAGCCGCATCACTTGTTTTCGTGCATTGGATTACTTCACCTGAAGTACAACAGAAATTAAGCCAAGAATTCGGTGTTCGTCCACTAAATAGTGAATCTGGTTTGAAAGATACTATTTTCTTCTCAACACCATGGCGTAAAGCCGAAATGGAAGCCTTCACGAAAGAGGTTATTTCGAGATAAACAATAAACCGCACTTTAATGTGCGGTTTACTTTTATAAGCTAATAAAGTGCGGTCAGTTTTAACCACATTTACAACCAAACAAAATAAGTCATGCTGCCGATAATGGCAATACAGAATAGGTTTAGAATCAAACCGACTTTCGCCATATCAAGTTGTTTCACATTGCCTGTTGCAAATACAATAGCATTTGGCGGTGTGGCGATTGGTAGCATAAATGCACAACTTGCCCCACAAGCGATAATTGCGGCTAAAGCGATAGGCGGTAAATTCATGGATTGTGCCACTGAAATCACAATTGGCATAATCAATGCAGCACTGGCGGTATTCGATGTGAATTCTGTTAAGAAAATAATAAATGCAGTTATCACAAAGCAAAGTACCCAAAGTGGTTTGGTTTGTACAAACTGAACGATACTATCCGCCATAATCTTACTGGCACCCGAATCTTTCATCACAATACTGAGTGTTAAACCACCACCGAATAAAACGAGCACGCCCCATTCTACACGTTCTTGGATTTCTTTCCAGCTTGCCACACCTGAGATACAAATAAAGATCACCACACATAGTGCAATCACCGTATCAAAGTTTTCGATTTTTTTCGGCAATTCAAGAAGAGAGCTAATCCATGGATTTAGAAGAGAACTGAAAAGCAGCATAATCGCCATGCCGATAAAGATCAGTAAGGTAATGATATTTTTTCGGTTAAAACTGACTTTCTCAAGTGATGGATTAAATTCCACAGAAAAGTCTGGACGTAAAATTACCCATAAAGAAAAAATCATTGAAGGTACAAGCAATACCATCACTGGGAAACCATAACCTAGCCATTCCGTGAAAGTCACTGGAATTTGAGATGCCAAAATCGCATTCGGCGCACTTCCCACTAAGGTACCAATACCACCAATACTTGCACTAAATGCCATGCCTAATAATACGAAGGCATACAACCGATGGTTTTTCTCTGCATTGATACCTTTTAACATCCCCATAGTGAGCGGTAACATCATGGCTGCCACAGCGGTGTTGTTAATCCACATGGAAAGGAATGTGGTTGCAGTAAACAGATAGGTGATAGAAAGTTTTAAGTTTCCTTTGGCCAAACGGATAATGTAATTCGCAATAATCTTATCTAGATTCTGAATTTGTAACACCGCCGCCACCACAAATCCCCCAAAGAACATATAA
Organism: Haemophilus parainfluenzae; assembly: GCF_014931395.1. NCBI lineage: Bacteria > Pseudomonadati > Pseudomonadota > Gammaproteobacteria > Pasteurellales > Pasteurellaceae > Parahaemophilus > Parahaemophilus parainfluenzae. Next base: position 487,166 of record NZ_CP063120.1, read on the forward strand.
ATAATTGGCGTGGAGAATGGCGCAAGCGCTTTTTGTGTATTAATCAAGCCTAATCCAATAGCTACAACAGGCACCATGAGGGATGTCACGGTAATATTAAAGGCTTCCGTTAACCATAAAATACCAATAAAAATCAGCAAGGCTAGCCCGCGATTCTCTTGAGCAGAAAACGGCAGTATTTTGATTAACACCAACATGAAGACAAAGTCTAAGGCAAGAATAATGAGACTTTTATATTTAGAGAGAAAGGTTTGTTGAGTTTGCATATACAATCTCCTATAAAACGATAGGGGAGATTATTAATTAGCATTTAACGGAAAGAATTGAAACATATTTTTAACAAATTTGTGACATACTTCAAACTATTTTTGTATAAACAACAAACCGCACCTAAAAGTGCGGTCTGTTTTACTTTCATTTTTTATTGTTGCATACGAGCTTGAATGCGTTCTGGCAATCTTAATCCAACGAGAGCAACAAGGACAATTGTCCAGAATAAGGTGACATACACAAGGGCTGAACTAAGTCCGACTCTTTCGCTAAGTGCAGCGGCAATCACAGGAGACACCCCACCGCCAATCGCAGCGAAGTTATAGATGAAACCAATACCTGTGCTTCGCATTTCAGCTGGGAAGAAAGTCGCCATATATTTTGGCACTAAACCAGCAATCCCTAGGTTAGTTGCAAGTAAGAAGAAGAGCAACGCACCAAGTGCTAATACATTATTTTCTGGCAAATAGAATACTGGGAATAGGAAGAAAAGTGATAACAATAAGCTATATACAAAGGTTTTCTTCTCACCCAATTTATCACCGATAAATCCTGCAATTAAGGTACCGATGAGTATACCAAAGCCTGCCCAAAACATCAGTGATTTCACATTTTCAGCATAGCCGTTTTCTTTGAGGTAAAGTGGAAGCAAGCCCACTACTGGCCAGTTTACAGAGAAAATTGAATAGCAAACTAAGAAAATAATTAAGGTGATTGGTAATTGTTTTTCAGTGAATAGGTCAGTAAGTGGAACTTTATTCACTTTACCCGCTGCTTTCGCTTGTGCCCATTCCTCACTTTCAGGTGCATGACGACGAACGTAGAGCACTAAAGCGACTGGTGCTAAACCAATGAAGAAAGCCATACGCCAACCATAAGTTTGAGACACCCAAGGAATCACTTGAGAAGCAAGAATATTACCAATGGAGAAGCCACTCACTAAAAATGCACTGGCTTTTGTACGTAAATGTTGTGGCCAGCTTTCAATGGCATAAGAGGAAGAACACGCATATTCACCAGCCATCCCCATACCGATAATCATACGGAAGATGAAAAGCCAAATATAACTGGTGGATAAACCGCACAAGAATGTGCCGACGGAATACGTCACAATGGAAACAATCATTGCTAAACGACGACCATATTTATCGGCAAAGCTACCAAAAATCGCGCCACCTAATGGACGTGCGACGAAAGCTGCAAGTAATAATGTGGATGTTTCCGTTGTGCTCATGGCGAATTCTTTTTGAATATCCAAAAGCACGTAAGTGATAAGCATATAATCGAAGCCATCAAAAACATAACCTAACCAAGCCGCAAATAACGCTTTTTTTTGCGTAGGACTGACTTCTTTATACCATGGTAATGATGTTGCCATAACAACCTCCTTCCTTGTATTTGAGAATTTTGTGGTATAGATCACAGAATTTAAAATCACTGCTAATTTCTGCTTGCATAAATAAAGATAAGACGTATGATGTCTTATGTCAATGCAAGAGAATGAGAGCTGGATCACAAATTCAGAAAATAGGTTAGAAAATGAGAACAGAAATGAAAAAAACAAGTAAAAAAGAAGCAAGTCTCGTTTTGCAGGATAAAATCAAATCGCTCATCATTAAACAAAATCTTAAATCTGGCGATTTGATGCCAACAGAAAATGAACTGATTGAACAGCTTGGTGTGAGCCGTTCCAGTTTGCGTGAAGCCATTAAATCTTTAGAGGCACTACACATTTTAGACATTCGCCATGGTGTTGGCACTTTTGTGAGTGAATCATCTCTTGTACCCATGATTCGTGGATTAAGTTTTCACACTCAATTGAATTTGCATAATGATCATAATCAGCTGATTAATATTTTGGATATTCGGGAAATTTTGGAATACGGTTTTGCTCCGATGGTGTTGGGAAAAATTAGCCAAGAACAGACCGCACTTTTGCAAAAATCAGTGGCCAATATGGAGAAAAATGCTCGAGAGCAAAAATTTTCCCCAAAAGATGAATACCACATTCATTTAAGACTTTATGAACCATTAAATAACCCATTACTGATTCAATATTTAGATGCGTTTTGGCAAATTTATCAACAAGTGGAAAAAGGCTTACCGCCACCAACACTTTCGCCTGAAAAATCAGCCATGCAACATCGCGAATTAATTGATGCCGTAGAAGCACATGATTTGGTACGGATGCAACGCGCGATCTTGCAATATTTCCAAAGTATTCGCCAACGCTTACAACAAGGAGGGCATGATGCAAACTAATGGATTAAACATTGCCTTAATCGGCTGCGGCTTTTTTGGCGTTCAGTTGGCTTCAGCATTTGATAAAGCCCAAGCAAACTTAATTGCGGTGACCGATATCAACCCTTCTCTTGCACAAAAACTTGCAGAGCAATACGGTAGCCAAGCCTTTTTTAGTGTGGAAGAAATGTTGGCTGAAACCAAACCTGATTTAGTGGTTATCGCCACACCAAACTACGCCCATTATTCCCCAGCGATCTTAGCGTTAAACGCTGGCTGTCATGTCTTTATTGAAACGCCTTTTACCTTAAGCTCTTCTCAGGGCCAACATTTACGCCGTCTTGCCGAAGAAAAAGGCAAATTCATTTTTGTAGGCCATTTAGAACGTACTTTACCTGGCATGTTGAAAGTCAAAGCGGCTTTAGAACAAGGAAAATTAGGCCGCATTACGGTTGCACGTGCTATGCGTCAGCGTTGGATTGAAAATCTACCAAACAAAGAATGGTGGAAATTAGATGCCAATCTTACGGGCGGTGAGCTTTTCCACCTTATTCACGAACTGGATTTACTCTGTTGGTTACTAGGCGATATTGAGGCGGTCTTTGCTCAAGCCGCTAATCAAGCGCATCACGATACGCCAGATAGTCGCGATGTGTTGCAGTTGCTATTACGTTTTAAAAATGGCGTGTTAGGCTCGCTCGAAATGGGCACGGCTTATCGATTACACCAATGGGGCATTCAAATTCATGGTGAAAACGGTGTGATTGAAGTCAATTTCTTTACCTCAAGTGTCACATTTAATTATCTAGATGGAAAAATAGAACACGTTGATTTATTTGATGAATTTGAGGCTGATTTATCTTTACGCGAAAGTGCCAAAGGCACACAGCAATATAATGTCACCCACGCACCTTGCCAACTTTGGTTAAGCCGAGCCGCTGAAATCGAAGTACAAAGCGTGGTGGAGCACTTAACGCAAGGAAAAACCAGCCCATTAAGTCTATGTTTAACTGAAGCCATCGAAGTTGCAGAAGCAGCGAAGCAATCCATGGTAACGGAAAAACAAATCTCAGTAAAAAAATAAGGAGTTTATTATGATGCGATATGGTGTTGTTGGCGTTGGCTATTTTGGTGCGGATTTAGCCCGTTTCATGAATGAATTTGATGATGCACAGATTACCATGGTATACGACCCTGAAAATAGTGAAACCATTGCTCAAGAATTACAATGCGTAGCGGCAAAATCTCTTGAAGAATTGGTCACATCACCTGATGTGGATTGCGTAATTGTCGCCACCCCAAACTACTTACACAAAGAACCGGTAATCCTAGCAGCGAAAAACAAAAAACACGTTTTCTGTGAAAAACCAATCGCCTTAAGTTATCAAGACTGTGACGACATGGTCCGCGCTTGCGAAGAAAATGGCGTTACCTTCATGGCTGGCCACGTGATGAACTTCTTTAACGGTGTTCACCATGCCAAAGAATTAATCAATCAAGGCGTGATCGGTAAAGTGCTTTATTGCCACACCGCACGTAACGGTTGGGAAGAACAACAACCAACCATTTCATGGAAAAAAATCCGTGAAAAATCTGGCGGCCACTTATACCACCATATTCACGAATTAGACTGCGTACAATTCATTATGGGTGGCATGCCAAAAACCGTTACCATGGCAGCCGCCAATGTTGCACACAAAGGCGAAAAATTCGGTGATGAAGACGATATGATTTTTGTCACCATGGAATATGATGATAATCGCTTCGCAGTTCTAGAATGGGGTTCCGCTTTCCGTTGGGGTGAGCATTATGTATTAATTCAAGGGGAAAAAGGTGCGATCAAACTTGATATGTACAATACCAAAGGCACCCTTCGCGTGGATGGAAAAGACACCTATTTCCTCATTCACGAAACCCAAGAAGAAGATGATGACCGCACCCGTATTTACAACAGCACAGAAATGGACGGTGCGATTCAATATGGTAAACCGGGCAAACGCACACCGCTCTGGTTGAGTTCTATCATGAAAAAAGAAATGCGTTATTTAAACGATATTCTTCATGGTATGGAACCAACAGAGGAATTTGTAAAATTACTCACCGGTGAAGCTGCTCGTGCGGCTATCGCTACTGCCGATGCATGTACTCGTTCTCGTTACGAAAACCGCAAAGTTGATTTAGCAGAAATTATCGGTAAATAAAAATAACGTAAAAATTAACCGCACTTTGGGTACCAAATCAAAGTGCGGTTGTTTTTTATGACCTTGTAAAAAATAGATTGAATTCTTATACAAAAAACTGTAATTTCAATAATCTATATAGATTAGCAACAGGAATTTTCTATGAAAAACATTTTAACTAAACTAATTTTTATTATTGGGTTAGGTGCTATGCTTTCTGGCTGCGCAACCTCCACACTTTGGACAAACACAAACGATCTTGCAACTGGCGATAAAATCGAAACAGTGACGAAAGAGAAAACTATTGATAGCGATGAAATTATTGCGTTAGGACAAGATAAAAACTCTGGCAGAGTGCTCATTTTTGGAAAAAAATATCTCATTCATTTACATGAAACAAGCTCAGAAGAAATTCAAGAACTGACTAATGCTAAATTCAGTAATCCTTTTTATATAGATAATGCCATCGAAGTTATCTCGGACGATCTTACAGAACTCAAGTACGTGAAAGCTGATTTTTCATTAAAATACAAAGTAATGAATGAATTAGAAAAAGGAAAAATAAAGAAACTCGGCTTCATGTGTAATGAGGCTTCCTGTGCTAAAAATTTAGAACTTACAGGTGATATTTATTCATTAACAGACAAAGCACAAATTCATCGCCCAAGTAAACAACTAGCTAAATCATTACCGTTTAAATTAAAACAACAAACATCAAATATAAGATATAAAACCTCTTCTCAAGCAGAAGGCGTAGTAAAAGCTGTGGGTCTCACACCTTTAGCTTTACTCTTAGATGTTGTGACTTTACCGATACAAATTATGTTTTTAACCAACAACTAAGTTCTAGCTTGAGTCTTTGGATATCTAAGCGGTCTAATTTTTAGTTATATCATTTCTATCTAAAAAAATGACCGCTCTTTACTTTATCTATCCCTGGTTTTATGTTGCTGCAATTTTATTCTTTGGGGTATCAGTGCAAAATAGCTAACCACTAGCAATAGCAAGCTTACAACAATAAATGAAACAAATCCTCACCCCTTCCACTATTGCCCAATTCAATCAAGAACAATGAGATTTCCATTAAAGATGACAAAAACTAGATTATTTCAAGGCACTTATGGCGATAACCGCTCTATTTCCCATTTTCTATCATTGTATAAATAACAAATTCTGTCATGCAATCGACTTGGGCGACCTTGCCAGAATTCGATGCGATCAGGGATCACAAGATAGCCACCCCAATGTGGTGGACGAGGTACGTTTAATGGGTGTTTTGCTGCAATCAGTGCCGCTTTCGCTAATAAAGATTTGTGGCTAGAAATGACCGCACTTTGCTCACTGGCCCAAGCGCCAATTCGGCTAGTGTAAGGGCGAGTTGCAAAATATTCATCTGATTGTTCAGGCGAGATTTTTTCGGCTTTGCCCTCAATACGCACAGAACGTTCTAATTCAGGCCAAAAGAATGTCAGGGCGACGAAAGGATTATGTTCTATAGCACGACCTTTTCGGCTGTTATAGTTTGTAAAAAAGACAAAGCCTTGCTCGTTCACTTCTTTTAACAGCACCATTCGACTTGTTGGTCGTCCCTCTTCATTGACTGTCGCAACATTAACACCTGTCGGCTCGTTTACTTTAGCCGTAATGGCTTCGTTGAGCCATTTTTCAAATTGTTTTATTGGATTGGGATCGCAATCATGCTGAGAAAGCGCCTGTTTGCAATAATCCTCTCGAATATCATGTAAGTCCATTTTCTTTCTCCTTTTGCTTGAAAACAAAAAGCCCTTGCAGTTGCAAGGGCTAGTATAGTCCGTTAATTATTTACCATCAACACTCACGCCATAAAACGCATCGTAGCCAAATGGGCTTTGTACGTAGCCTTTTACGCGAGGGCTAAGTGGTGCGAAACCAACTGAGTGTGCAACTGGAATCCATGGTGCTTGCTCATGGAAAATCACTTGTGCTTGTTTATAAAGTGCAGCACGCTCATCTTTATTGGTTAAGCCAATCGCTTTATCTAATAAGGCATCAAATTCAGCATTTTTGAAACGAGCAAAGTTTGAGTTTCCCGCATTCGCACTTGCAAGTAATGGAGAAAGGAAGTTATCCGGATCACCGTTATCACCTGACCAACCGAAGATACCTGCCGTTAACTCGCCTGCTTTAGCACGTTTTTGATAGTCAGCCCATTCAAATGTGACTGGATTTGCTTTTACGCCAACTTTCGCCCAGTCTGCCATCACAAGTTCAGCCATACGTTTTGGATTTGGGTTAGACGCACGTACCACCGGTTGAATCCAGAAATCCGTTTCAAAACCGTTTGGATAACCCGCTTCCGCTAAAAGCTGTTTCGCTTTCTCTGGATCATACGGATAATCTTGGATTTCGTCGTTATAACTCCAAATTGTTGGTGGCAATGGATTTTTCGCTGCAGTGCCTGCACCTTGATAAACCGCTTCAATAATCGCTTTTTTATCCACCGCATAGTTCAATGCTTGGCGCACTTTCACGTTATCAAACGGTGCTTTTTCCGTATTGAATGCGATATATGCCACGTTCAAACCTTTTTGTTCCAAAAGCTGTACTTTTGGATCGGTTTTCATTTTGGCTAAATCCGCCACATTCGGGAATAAAATTAAATCACAAGAACCCGCTTGTAACTTCGCATAACGCGTAGTCGCATCGGGTACGATACTGATCACCAAACGATCAAGCGGTGTACGACCTTTCCAATAGGTTTCATTTGCTACGTATTGTGCCGCTTGGTCAGTTTTGTAATCCACAAAAATAAACGGACCTGTACCTACCGGTTTGTTATCGATAGTTTCTGGTTTACCCGCTTTCAACATCGCATCTGCATATTCAGCTGAGTAAATAGAGATAAAATCCATACCCAAGCTTGCTAAGAAAGTCGCATCTTTTTTATTTAAAGTAATACGAACGGTGTTATCATCTACTTTCTCAACTGATTTTAATAAATCTGGGAATTTCATCGCTTTGAAATACGGATAAGTCCCTTTCGATACGTTGTGATAAGGGTGGTTAGGATCTAACTGACGTTGGAAAGAAAAGATCACATCATCCGCATTAAAATCACGTGTTGGCGTAAATTCTTTTGTCGTATGGAATTTCACCCCTTTACGCAAATGGAACGTGTAAGTTAAACCATCGTCACTGATCTCCCAGCTTTCAGCCAAGGCTGGCTCAAGGTCAGTTGAACCTTTTTTAAATTCAACCAAGCGGTTATACACTTGTTGTGAACTTGCATTGTAAGATGTGCCTTCCATTACCAATGCAGGGCTAAAGCTAAGTGGTGCTTTCGCTGTACAGTACACAAATGTGTTATTGCCTGAAGGTTTCGCTGTTTCTGCTTTTGAGGTTTCTTTTGCAGCAGAACCAGATTGATCACAAGCCGCTAAAAACAAACTAGCAGCAATAAGCGTTAAGGTCGCTTTTAATTTCATAAGTTTTCCTTCTTTAATCGGGCAAAATACCCAAACATGAATATAAAATTTTACCTAAGATATAAGCAAATCAAACTTTTACGAAATAAGAAAAAGATCTTTCTTATAACAAATTAGACTAAGACATTCAATATTAGCGTTTTTTCCGCAAATGATCCCCGTCTGTTTTACGTAAATAACTCAATATCCAAACTAATGCGATCGCAAAAATGGAAGTCGTCAAAAACGTATAACTGAAAGCATGTTGTAATGCGTCGCCGTCGTTACCCATGAATTGACGATATAACGTCAAAATAATAGATGCCACTGCGATACCAAATCCAATCCCCACTTGTTGCACAATGCTCAATACCGTTGATCCTACTCCGCTTTGAGCCTGTGATAGATCGCCAACGGTAAGTGTGTTAATTGAGGTAAAAATCATCGACATGCAGGCACCATACCACATCAAATTACATATAATCCACGTCGTTGATGATGAGGTATCAAGCCATGACATGGAAACTGTTGAGCCTGCCATTAAAAGTGACGATAAAATTAACGTGGTTTTATAACCTAAGATATTTAAAATATGCCCAATAAAACGTTTAAATACGACAGACATTAGCGCAATGGGTGCAAGCAACCAGCCTGACTCTTCAGCTGAATAGCCAAAAGAAAGTTGGAACATTAATGGTAATAAGAACGGCACAGCCGAACCGGAAAGGCGAATAAAGATATTGGCTGCAATACCTAATCGGAATGTTCTCGTATTGAAAAGAGATAACGGTAAAATGGCACGTTCATTACCTTTTGCATAAAAATAATAGGCCACCAATAATGCAATACCAATCGACAATGCACTATATGTAGTCATATTGTCACGGTGACTTTCGCCCAGTAAATCAAGTCCGAGCGTTAAACCGACTAAACCAAATGCAAAGAGTAAAAAGCCTGTCCAGTCTAACTTATTTGCATTGCCCTTATGATTTCCCATCACTTTAGCGGCAGCCCAGAAGCCTAACATACCAATAGGAATATTGATTAAGAAAATCCAATGCCATGAAGTATGCACCACAAGCCAACCACCTAAAATCGGGCCAAGAATCGGGCCGATGAGTCCTGCTGTCGCCATTAAATTCCAGGCATTAATTAATTGATTTTTCGGTACGGTTTGAATAATCGCAAGGCGAGCGACAGGCATCATAAATGCCCCGCCAATACCTTGGATAATTCGTGCGAGCACAAGGGTCTCAAGAGAGGTTGACATCGCACAAGCCACCGAACCGAATACAAAGGTAAAAACAGCAGAGCGGAAAACAGTGAGTGTACCGAATTTAGCTGCCGCCCAAGCAGTTAAAGGAATAAATAAGGCAACAGCAAGAGAATAGGCGATAATCGCCATTTGCATTTCAAAGACAGGGGTTTGCAGATCTGTTGCAATAGTGGGTAAGGCAGTATTTAAAATAGTCGCATCCAGGCTTTGCATAAACAAAGCCATGGAAGCCACCCAAGCCAGCCCTTTATAATGCTGACTTTCTATTACTGCGTCTTTTTCCACCATTGATAAATAAACTCAGCGATCTGTTCAATGTGATTAATATCTAATAAAGTGCAGTCAGTTTCAAGCGAATAATCTGTTGCTAAAGCCAACACGTTTTCATCTAATTCTGGCAAAGGTTTTGTCATCTCTCGCCGATGCAACAGAATCTTTGGAATGGGTTCTTGTTTAAACCCTTCCACTAACACTAAATCCGTTAAATGACGATCAAATTGTTGGCTTAAATAAGCTAACGAAACCGGCGCTTGAGGCGTTTCTGTCATTAATGCCCAACGACTATCGCAAGCCATAATAACTTGCGCAGAACCCGCCTCTTTCATTCGCCAGCTGTCTTTTCCCTCTTTATCCACATGGGCGTTGTGATGGCTATGTTTAATGACTGAAACACGTAAACCTTTTTTAATTAATTGAGGAAGTAATTTTTCCAGTAATGTGGTTTTGCCACTACCGCTGTAACCCGTGATGCCAAGAAGAGGAAGGGAATTGTTCATTGTAAAAACCTTAAGAAAAATGACCGCACTTGATAAAACAAAACCCCGCAGGACGGGGTTTAGCTATTAAAATCCATTAGGTGAAGAAAGTATAGCAAGGGGAAACAAAATAGCAACTTTCTCGCTTCTACTGAATTATTTTAGGAATGTTACACCTTGTACAATTCGTTTAGCTGCGGCAATTGGAAGCTGTCCGATAAAGGTAATTTCTTTATCGCCCATGACTTCACTATAAATCGTGTATGCCCCTTGTTTCCATGTGTTTTCTGTTGCGGCAGCGCTATCTGCTTTGTTGACATAGAGTGTAAAAGTGAAAAGACCGTCACTAAATAACGCATTTTCAATTACTTCACCATCTATCACATCATGATTTTGACGAATTAAATCAAAACCTTGCGGTAACCAATCAGTTTTCCAATTGATTGAAAGTGAAGACTCTTGTTTCCCTTCATTTAAAAGTGGAGGTACTGACACCTTATTAAGGTAATCTGTCAAACCACGTAGACGATCATCGATATATAACGTCACCACACGGAACTGATCAAGTAACTTGCCTTCGCGATCAAGCATATCGCCACGCAATAACAAACCATTTTCTTCATCTAAGAAAACGAGATATTGATAGCGAAAATCGTCTTTGGGCACAATACGAATGGTATCGACAAATCGGCCTGCAATTCGGTCTTTTCCAAGCTTAATAAAATCATAATTCTGACTCAGCTTGCTAAAATCAGTGCGAATCACTGCCGGAAGCGCATCCACAATCTCACCACTGTTAATCGTGAAAGCACGTGAATCCGGCTGGAAATAGCTGACTAAATTACCGCGCTGGATGATTTCTTGCTGTTCACCATCTAATGTCACCAATTGTGCATACACTTTTTGCCCTTGCTTAATATGACGATAACGGAATGAGTCCATATTTGTTGGCGTAGTTTGCACAAAAGCAAGCTCATAATTTAAATCTCGCATGGCTTGCGACATTTTATTTAATGACTGGATTGGCTCTTCTGCAAATGCCGTAAAAGGCAATAAGAATAAGCCTAAAAGTGCGGTTAATTTGAGAGACGTTTTTTTCATAAATAAATTGGTTTATCCAGAAAAAAATTCACCACGCCTAAGGTGGTGAATTATCGATTAATTGTAGTAATTATTTCGCTTGGTTGCTACCCACATTTAAGCTATCTGCATGCATACGACGCTGTAATTCATAGTTTTGCAACATCGTGCCAATACGGCGATTTTTTTGCTCAACCTGTTCCGAAGTCGCTACATCTTTGGTCGGAGCGTTGTAACTTACTTCTTGAACAGAATTGTTAAATGGTAAGGTTTGTAAAACGGGGTTTTCAGGTGTAATCGAGGTGCTTTTTGCATTGAACGATTGTACACCCACTACTGCCACCAAACACACACCTGCAGCCACCGCAATTTGTGTCATTGGTGCAAAGAATGCTTTTAATTTTTGCACGAATGGTAAGCTATCAGCTTCTTCTGGTGTTGGTTGAGAAACAGTAATCTCTACGTGTTTTACTTCTTCTAATTCAATTAAGTCCGCCATTTTCGCCGTAAAGTCAGCACCTAATAACACTGGTGACTCTTTACGCATAACCGATCTTACTGTGTGATATGCCGCCCAAGATTCTTGTGAATCTTTATCCTGACAGAGTTGTTTCGTCAACTCGGCACTGACTTCTTCTCCATCCATATAGGCTGAAAGTAACTCTTTTTGCATTTTATAAACTCCGACTTTATTTTAACGTTGCATAAGCGGTTGTATTTTGTTCTCAATCACTTCCCGAGCACGGAAAATGCGAGAACGTACAGTGCCTACTGGGCAATCCATTATTTCTGCGATCTCTTCGTAACTTAACCCTTCAAGCTCACGCAAGGTAATCGCGGTTCTTAAATCTTCTGGCAAACTGTGAATGGTATCAAACACCACTTTTTCCAATTCGCTAGATAACATTTCGTTTTCAGGGGTATCTACATCACGTAGATGGGTTCCCACATCGTAGCTTTCGGCATCTTCAGCCAAAATATCTTCGCTCGGTGGACGGCGCCCCTGTGCCGTTAAGTAATTCTTTGCCGTATTCACGGCAATTCGATATAGCCAAGTGTAGAATGCGCTATCGCCCCGAAAGGATTCAATGGAACGATAGGCCTTAATAAAGGATTCTTGTACAACATCTGGAATGTCGTTATGAGAAATGTAGCGGGTTAAAAGTCCGGCTACTTTATTTTGATAACGAGAAACCAATAAATTAAAGGCTTTTTTATCGCCTTGCTGCACTCTTTCTACCAAAGCCTGATCTGTTAGCTGTTCAGCCATATATCTCCTATGCTACGTCTAACACGCCTTCATATATTCAAGACAGCAAGCTATTGTTGCTTTATCAGACAGAGTTAAAATTGAAAAGTTCCTTATGTATAAAAAATTTCAAAAAAATTAACGGACATTCGTTTTCTGCACATCTTGGATATATTCAACCATCGCTTGCACTTCAGCATCGTCTGATTGACTGCCATTAAAAAACCACGAAAAAAGTTGTAAATCCGTGGCAGCAAGTAAACGAATAAAAATATCTTTTTTGTCGTCAGTCAGTTGGTCAAAATGCGCTTTATAAAAAGGCATGATGATTTTATCCAGCTCAAGCATACCTCGACGACAATCCCATTCAATGCGGAGTTTATTGTATTTATCCATAATTTCTCCCTAAATCATTGTAATTATACCTGATAAATGAAAAGTGCGGTTAAAAATTACCGCACTTTTTTAATCAAAGAATTGGCTATTCTGTCGCCTTTGGTTTAATCACCGCGTAAACCACACCGGTTAATAATGCTCCCGTTGCGATTGCACCTAAGTAGAGTAATGGTTCTGAAACAAACGGAATAACAAATAAACCACCATGTGGTGCTTGCAGAGAAATATTTAATGCCATTGAAATCGCACCGGCAGTTGCACCACCAATAACTGAACTAATAATCACACGCAATGGATCAGCAGCTACAAACGGCAATGCCCCTTCAGAGATAAAGCACAAGCCTAAGACAAAAGAAGCTTTACCTGCATCACGTTGATTGCTGGTAAATTTACTGCGTGCAATCCAAGTTGCAATCGCCATCCCAATTGGCGGTACCATACCGGCTGCCATAGCGGCGGCCATTGGGGTGTGAACTTGAGAGGCCAACATTCCCACAGAGAACGTATAAGCTGCTTTGTTTACTGGACCTCCCATATCAATACACATCATGGCACCGATAATTGCACCCAATACCATCGCATTGACTTCACCCATGGATTTTAACCAATCACTTAAGGTGGTCATAATTTGTGAAACCGGTGGGTTAATCACATAAATCATGGCGAGGCCGACAATCAAGGTACCAAAGAGTGGGAGAATTAAAATCGGTTTTAAGGAGGTTAAACTTGCCGGCAATTTAATAGTGGCATTTAATCCTTTCACCACATAACCCGCTAAGAAACCCGCAATGATCCCACCTAAAATCCCAGCGCCCGCTGTGGTGGCTAACATACCGCCAATAAGACCTACCGCAAGCCCTGGACGGTCTGCAATAGAAAAGGCCACATAGCCGGCAAATACTGCAATCATCAGATGGAATGCTGCACCGCCGCCGATATCCATTAAAGCTTTTGGAATACCATGAAAAATTGTTTCATCTTTGAAGGCTTCGATACCAAACATAAAGGAAATCGCGATTAATAAACCACCAGCAACCACCAACGGCAGCATGTGCGACACACCGGTCATCAAATGTTTATAAACACCTTTTTTCTCACCGCTTTCTTCTGATTTCGCAGAAGCTTTTGCCGCACCGCCTTCATAAATTTTTGCTTCTTTAAATGCCTTATCGAATTCCTGTGCGGTTTTCTTTAACGCTAAACCGGTCGAAGTACGATACATCGGTTTACCTTGGAATTTATCTAACGGGACATCAATATCGGCTGCAATAAAAACTAAATCTGCCGCAGCGACTTCTTCAGGGGTAATTTCATTACCTGCGCCCACTTGGCCACGCGTTTCGACTTTTACCTGCCAACCTTGTTTTTTTGCATAGGTTTCAATAGCTTCAGCAGACATAAAGGTATGCGCAACCCCCGTCGGACAAGCTGTCACTGCGACAATATTTTTGACGCCAGAAGCGCAGCCAAATTCAACCGCACTTTGAACTGGTTGAACATAATCCACTGCTTGATTAAGCGCATTCGTCAGCGTGACTTCAGGTGATGCAATAGCCGCATCTTCATTGGCTAAAAAGACTTTTTTGCCCACAAGTTCAGCAGAGTTTGGCAAAGTAGATCCGAAAACAATCACTAAATCCGCCTCTTTGGCTTGCTTAACCACAGTATGATTGGCTTTTTTCGCTACCACGCTCAATGCTTGGCGAAGTAAATAGGCTTTTGCCGCACCAATTTGCGGAGATTGAGTTAAAAACAAATTCATTACATTATCCTTCAATCACAGAAATTTTGATATTCGCCAGAATTGGCTCAAGCAAGGCGATATCGCTCACGCCCACATTACTTTGCGAAACGGCAAAGGCAGAAACCGCACTCGCAAATGCTAAGGTTTCCGCTTGAGATAAGCCTTTTTCGATACCGTAAATTAAGCCTGCCACCATAGAATCACCAGCCCCTACGGTGCTCACCACGTTTTCACATTTAGGTGGTTGAGCTTGAATAACAGCTTGATCACTCAGCCATAAAGAACCATTCGCGCCCATCGAAATAATGACGTTAGCAATACCTTCTGCTTTAAGTTTTTTAGCCGCCACAATAATTTCATCAAGAGAATTTAGTGGGTGGCCAATCCACGCTTCTAATTCGCGATGATTTGGTTTTACCAACCAAGGATGGGCTTTCAAACCTGCTGTAAGTGCCGCATTACTGCTATCTAATACAACTTTCACACCAGCTTGATGCAACTGATTAAGCCAATCCGCAAATAATTCAGGACTGACACCACGCGGTAAACTGCCGCAAACCGCAACAATGTCAAAGTTTTGACAATACGCTAATGAATCTGCTGTAAATTGCTGCCAAGCTTCTGGAGTAATTTGATAACCTAAGAAATTTAGGTCTGTCACATCGGTTTCGGTTTCCGTAATTTTTACGTTAATACGAGTTTTACCTGCTACGCGATGAAATTTGTCTTCTAAGCCTTGTTTTTTAAATAGGGTTTCGAAATCACCCACGTTGTCTTCACCTAAGAAACCACCAACTGCCACCTCTACGCCCAAGTCTTTCAGCACCTTGGCAACATTGATGCCTTTGCCAGCAGGGAAAATACCAAGTGTTTCAACGGTGTTCACTTCGCCAATTTCAATACGCGGCAAACGCCCGACTAAATCGTAAGCGGCATTTAAGGTAATTGTTGCTACTTTTGCCATCACTTACTCCTTACCTTCACCTAAACCGCTTTCAATGACTGCACCGATACCATCAATCGCTTGTTGGGCTTCTTCGCCGCTCGCTACAAAACGTAAGCGATGACCTTTCACGACACCAAGCGCCACAATTTTCATCAGACTTTTCGCACTGACTAATTGGGTGTCACGATCTAAGTTTTGTACCGCAACAGATGCATTGTATTTTTTCACTTCATTAACAAGCACCGCACTTGGACGAGCATGTAAACCGTGTTCATTACGAATCATAAATACGGCTTCAATGGCATCGGCTGGTAAACCTGTTTTTTCTTCGTGAATTTGTGGTGCATGCTCACTGCTCACTTCAATGGTATCTGGTTCAGCCGGTGGCACAGCAGAGACAGCTTCACCAAGCCCACTCGCAATAATCTTACCTAAGGCTTCAATGGCTTGTTTCGCATCATCCCCTTCTGCCACAAAACGTAAGCGATGACCTTGAGTAACACCTAATGCCACAATTTTCATCAAGCTTTTTGCACTAACTGGTGCGGTTTCTCGAGTAAGATTTTGTACGGTAATTTTAGAGGCGAATTTTTTCATCTCATTAACAAGCACTGCACTTGGGCGAGCATGTAAGCCATGTTCATTACGAATCGTAAAGGTACCAATCACTGCACCTTTCGCGATTTGGTCTTCAGATTGAGCAGCTGGCGAAGCCGGCACTTTACCGCCATTAAGTGCGGTCAAAATTTGCTGCGTATTACCACTTAATAAAATATTTTGTACTTCATCATCCAATAAACGTGCTAACGTCTCATTGATTTGGTCACTGACAGCCGAAATCGTCAATACACCTTTCACCGCTTTGCCATTATGATTAAAAATGGTTTTCGCACGACTGAATGCCAACGCATTTTTCACGTTACCTGATACGGCATCGGTTACCCATAACCCTTTGCCAAGTGGCAGAGCAGAATTGGAGACCACTTCAGAAACAAAGCTATTTTCAACCGCACTTTGCTGTTGTAATTTGCCTGCATTGATAGCAGTAAGTGTGAGCAAACTTTGCGTTTCAATATCTAAGCTTAATGTTTCTTCAGTCATGCTAAAAGCATCACTTTCACCTAACAAAATAGCACGGAATTTTTCAACATCTGTTAATGTCGCTAACTGTGCTGCAGTCTCTTCATCACCTAAAACATGCGTTAATTGACGAAGTAAAGCAAGATGCTCATCAGAACGGGCCGCAATACCAATCACAACATAAGCAATATTGCCTTCTCCCCACTCAATACCTTGTGGAAATTGGAAAACTTGCACACCGGTTTTTTTCACCATCGAACGGGTTTCTAATGTACCGTGTGGAATCGCAATCCCATTGCCTAAAAAAGTGGAGGTTTGTTGTTCACGTCCAAGCATGCCTTGCAAATAGCCTTGTTCAACATTGCCAGCTTGCTCTAACGCACTTGCAGCCATTTCAATAGCTTGCAGCTTATTTGTTGCCGTAGCATTTAAATGAATGTTGCTTTCCGAAAGTTCTAACATTCTAGCTCCTTCACATTGATGATTTAAAAAAAGAAAAGCTGCTGATGAGATCACTCATCAACAGCTCAAATTGATTATTGGCCGGTACAGGCTTTGAGTAGCATTTCACTACCTTGGGAAATGTAGGCGTCATTTTCACCGCGTTCTTTACCTTTTTGCAAATCACGCATAGCATCGTAGATCCCTTGCGTCACACTTGGAGAATCCACTTTTTGCCAACAATTTGTACTTAAACGGCTGAAGTTAGTTTGTAATGCCTCTGCATGTAATACACCACTGTAATAAGCATACACATCAGAATCATGACCACCTGTGTAGAGTTTATCTTGAATTTGTTTGATTGGTACAACAATACGACCGAGATACCAGTCATTTGCACCACTTGCAAAATTATCCACAAAGAAATTTTTTGTTACACGATCTTTATAGGTTGCCACAGTGGCTTCGTAAGCTGCCGCGTAAGATTTTTGGTCGATTTTATCTTTATCTAAATCAATGACCTTTTTGTCTTTGCCCATAAATGGAATGTAAGAGGTCATATCTGAAATCGAAGAACAACCCGCAAGCATGACTGCTACAAAGAATACCGAGATTTTTTTTAACATTAAATTTTCCTTATTTATAGGCGGTTAAAACCGCTGTTAATTATACTTAGAATGGGGGGTTAAGCAAGGCAGCACCTAGTACTACGCTGATTCTTTGCTCACTCCGCTGTCTTTGACAATCGAAACTAAAATTTGATCAATTTTGAAGTTTTCGGTATCAATGACTTCAAATTTATATTTATCGTATACGACAAAATCGGTTTTTTTCGGGATTTTGCGTAACATATACATCATAAAGCCACTAATAGTCTCGTAATTTTCTGAATCAGGGAAAGATTCAATATCCAAAACGCGCATCACATCTTCAAGCGGCGTTGCCCCATCAATCAACCAAGAGTTTTCATCGCGGCTAACGATTTGCTCTTCTTCGTTAGAAACCAATTCTCCCATCACAATACTCATCACATCGTTCAAGGTAATTAAGCCCATTACAAGCGCATATTCATTGACGATAATCGCAAAATCTTCCCCCGTAGATTTAAATAACTCCAATACTTCATATAACGACAGTGTATCTGGAATAAATAACGCTTTACGCAATAAACGGCTATCCGTTAAATCTACCACTTCTTGTTGAAGATAGAGTGTTAATAAGGTATGTGATTCCACATAACCTAAAATCTTATCCAAACCATTATCACAGATCACTAATTTAGAATGAGAGTCTGCCGATAAGGTATTCAACACTTCCTGACGGGTGAAAGTGCGGTCTAAAAATACGATGTTCTCACGAGTCGTCATGGTTGAAGACACGGTACGCTCTTGCATTTCAAAGATGTTTTCAATCAAATAATGCTCTTGTGTTTTTAACACCCCCGCTTCGGCTCCCGCTTCTACGATCGCCACAATGTCTTCTGGAGTCATGTTATCTTCACGTTTAGTAGGTACACCCATTAAATGGAAGAAGATATTAGAAAGACCATCAAAAAACCATACAATAGGTTTTAAGAGGAAAATAAAGGCTTGCATAATGCCAATAGTCCGTAGCGCAATACCTTCAGGATCAATCAGTGCAAGGCGTTTCGGAATTAAATCAGCTAATAAAATAAATGTTGTGGTTACCATGAAAAAGGCAATCCAAGAGGAGGCTGGCTCAACCCATTCTGCCTTGGTGTACTCATGTAAAAAACTCTGTAAGTGAAGACTAATGGTTGCTTCACCAATCACACCACCGAGTACGGCAACCATATTAAGTCCAATTTGTACTACAGTGATGAAACGCCCTGGCTGTTCCTGTAATTTTAAAACTTTCTCCGCTTTGATATTGCCTTCATTGGCCAACGCTTGTAGTTTAATGCGTCTTGCACCCGCGAGAGAAATCTCAGCTGATGACAAGATTGCACTGACAATAATTAATACGATTAAAATAAAAATCGCTGCAGATAAACTCATAATGTTCTCTTTATTGGTTTTAAAGTGCGGTCAATTTACCGCTGGTTTTTAGGTTAGAAATGTTATTATTAAATTGTGAGGGCGTTCTATGACGCCCCATATTTGAGAAACGCTAATTTTCGCTGTCGAACCAGCCACGTACAAATTGGATAGAAAGGAAAAGAGTAACTAATAAGAAAGCATAGAATACCCAAGATAAAATCGGATGGCTTGGTGTCACATCGCCACTGATTTCTTTCACTGCAACGGCATTGCGATATTCATCGAACATCGTCATCCGCCAACCGTAATACTTGATTTGCACTAATTTGTTTTCATTACCCAAGGCTTGAACTTGAGCCTGTAAGTTCGCTGAACCAAATTTAAAGTAGAATGGAAAACCCCAACGGGTATCTTCATTACGATACACCATGATTTTGCCATCATCATTTTGTGTATTGATAAAATACACATCGCGCGTTGGACCATCAGCCGGATTCGATTTTGTAATCGGACCATCTTTATCAACACGTTTCACTTCCACACCCGTTACTCGCGTTACATCATAGTGTGGGAAAACGTAGTCTACCACGGCGAACATAAATCCGTGGAAAACAAAGACCACTAAAAATAAAAAGTACTTAAAAAACTTACGCATAACACTCTCTCATTTAAATCGATGATTTATTGTACATTAATTTTAAATAAACGCTCGAAGTTTTGTGTACTAATTTGCGCAAATTCTTCTACTGATAGCCCTTTTAATGCTGCCACATACTCGCAAACTTCACGTGTATAAGCAGGTTGGTTCTCTTTACCACGATAAGGCACGGGCGCTAAATAAGGCGAATCCGTTTCAACCAACAAACGATCTGCGGGTACATAACGAATGGCTTCACGAATACTTTCCGCATTTTTAAAGGTAATAATGCCCGAACAAGAGATGTAAAAACCTAAATCAAGCGCCTTTTTCGCAAAGTCTAAAGTTTCTGTAAAACAATGAATTAATCCACCGCACTTTTCAGCATGATGCTCACGCAACATGGCGATGGTATCTTCTGGCGCTGAACGCGTATGAATAATTACTGGCTTATCCACTTCATTAGCAACGCTGATTTGATCAGCAAAAACCGTTTGCTGCAACGCTTTATTATCTGCGCTGTAATAATAATCCAAACCGATTTCGCCAATTGCGATCACTTTTTTATCTTGTGCCAAACGCAGTAAACGCTCGGCATCGTAAGGTTCTTCTTCAAGATCTAAGGGATGCACACCGCAAGCCAAAGACACATTCGGAAATTTTGCTAACTCAGGGTAAGCTTTTTCAAAACGGCTTAATGTTACACCAATGGCGAGTAAATGCTTCACATCCCGTGCATTGGCTTTAGCCACTACATCAGCAATATCTTTGTGTAAATTTTCATAATCCAATGCATCTAAATGGCAATGGGAATCTACGATAAACATAATTTATTTAGTCCTTAAATACGTCGGTAATTAACTTCGTCAAACCATCTAGTAACATTAATTCTGTATTAACACCGTTAATGGTAAGTAAATCCGACCTTACTTTTTGCATAATTTTATTTGCGGTTAATAACCCAAGCGCTGTTTGTTCGTCTGCAAATTGAGTTACACCGGTTTTAAGATCAAGTGTTTGCCAGCCACTTTGTATTTCGAGTTTGTATTTAATAGCATCGCTTAAAAACGCTAAAATCCAATCCACTTGCTGTACAGTGCGTTCTTTTTCAAAGAAAGGCAAAATTTCCAAAGGCGAACGACGACGATAAAACAGCCAGAATTGGCGTAGGAAATTCTTCCGTTGTTCAATTAATCCTTGCTGAAGTGTTTCCAATGCTAACAATGGACGCCCCAAATTCATCGCAAGTGCGGTCAATAATTCGGATGTTTCTGCCTGAAAGTAAGAAGAAAGCCAAGTTAAGGCTTCCGCTTCTGTTGGCAAAGGGACATTCCACACTTGGCAACGGCTGTAAATAGTCGCTAACAACGAAGAGGATGGCTCTGTTTGCAATAAGAAATACGTGTTCGGACGCGGCTCTTCCAAAGTTTTAAGCAACGCATTCGCTGCTGCTTCCGTAAGACGTTCTGCATCTTGGATATACACTAATTTATTGCCGTTTTGTTGCGCGTGTTGGCTGACAACTTCATTAATCGCCCGTACCTGATCAACGCCAATGTCTTTGCCTTCTTGAGAGGCTAAAACATGAAAATCGGGGTGACTTTGCGCTGCCATTAAGTGACAAGCATGACAATGGCCACAAGGTGCATTATCTGGCGTTTGACACATAATGCGTTTTGTCAAAGCCTCAAACAAACCTTCAGCACCGAGACCTTGATCAGCTTTAATCAATAATGCATGATGCCCCAAACCTTCGCTAAAAGTTTGGCTAATTTTGTGATAAGTAGGCACTAACCAAGGACAAAGTTCGCTCATTTTGCTTGTGAAACCCACCAACTTTTGACCGCACTTTGTATATCTGCTTGTACTTGTGCCAAAGCCTGACCTGCATTAATAATCGCAGCTTTCGGATTATTTTGCACCAATTCCAAATAACGTTGGCGGGTACGATGGAAGAAATCGAGTCCTTGTTGTTCAATGCGGTCTAATTCACCACGACCTCTAGCACGAGCAAGCCCTTCTGCAGGATCAATGTCTAAATACAGTACAAAATCAGGCTCAAAGTCGCCTAATACCATATTTTTTAAATTCGCCATCAGCGTTTGGTCAAACTGACGCCCACCGCCTTGATAAGCCTGTGAAGACATATCATGACGATCACCCAGCACAATTTTACCTTCTGCCAATGCTGGCTTAATCACATTTTCTACCAATTGAATTCGTGCCGCATAAAGCATCAATAATTCCGCTTTATCCGTAACAGGTTCTTCTGTTTCATGTTTAATTAAATGGCGCAATTTCTCCGCTAATGGTGTACCACCCGGCTCACGAGTAAATACGATATCATTTACACCAAGGGATTTTAATGTATCCACCACCGTTTGCATGGCGGTACTTTTACCTGCACCTTCCAGCCCTTCAATGACGATAAATTTGCCTTGCATTAGTTGGCTCCTTTTTGTTGGTTACGATACCAACGTAAATATTCTTGCACTGCTTTATTATGCTCGTTCAGATTACGAGTAAATTTATGACCGCCACTTCCATCAGCAACAAAATAATAAAAATCTGTTTTTGCTGGATGGGCCACAGCCTGTAAAGCACTTTCACTCACCATCGCAATTGGTGTCGGCGGTAGCCCCTCAATCATATAGGTATTGTACGGGGTCATCGTTTCCAAATCTTTTTTACGAATATTGCCGGTATAACTCTCACCCATTCCATAAATCACGGTTGGGTCAGTTTGTAGTTTCATATTGGCTTTTAAACGATTAATAAATACGGAAGCCACTTGTGGACGCTCCGCCGCAATACCCGTTTCTTTCTCCACAATAGAAGCCAAAATCAGCATCTGATACGGATCCGCTAAAGGGAGATTTTCATCACGTTCATTCCACGCTTTATCTAAGGCTTTTTGTAGACGGGTAGTTGAACGTTTTAATAATTCAAGATCTGTGGAGTTTGGGGTGTAATTATAGGTATCTGGATACAACCAGCCCTCCATGTTATTCCATTCGTAAACGGCTTTTGCAACGGCTGGAATATCCAATAACGCCATGATCTCTTTATCCGTTTTACCTTGCAAGGTTTGTTTTAAGTGCGGTGCGCTTTCAAGGTTTTTACGCCACTCCTTGAACGTTTTACCTTCAATAAACTTCACGCTAAATTGCGCTTCCTTGCCGGAATTGAGCATATCCAATAAATCTTGCAACGTTTTCACGCCCGTTAAAGAATAAGTCCCCGCTTTCACTTTGTTGAGCTGAGGTTGTAATTTCAATAACCAAGGCAATAAATCGGCATGTTCAAGAATTTTTTCTTGCTCTAATAAAGCGGCGAGTTTACTGCCAGTAGTGCCTCGCTCAATTGTAAGCAATTGATCTTGCTTGACATTCACCGGCGTATGAACAAACTCAGTTAATTTTTGATAACCCCAAAAACCAACACCGCCAAGAATTAGCAAAAGAATCAGTAAAAAGACAAAAAATTTTTTCATGCGTCACTCATTTTATAAAAACGACAAAAGGGGCAAAATGCCCCCTTATTCTAACGTTTTCTGTTATTTATCGAAATATTGAATATCAGCATTTTTACGTAATGCTTTCACCCAGTCTTTGGTTGCTTCTTGTAATTGGCTATTCACGATTTGCTCGTAAGCTTTTTGACGATAAGCATCTTCCGTTTTATCGCCATCACGACTACCGGTTACTTCGAGAATATGCCAACCAAATTCAGATTTAAACGGTGCCGAAATGGTACCCTGTGGTGTGGTTTCAACTGCTTTTGCAAATGGTTCCACATAAGCTTCCGGGAAGGCGTAGCCTAAGCTGCCGCCATTCGCGCCTGATAAATAATCTTTAGAGTATTTTAATGCCGCATCGGCAAATGTCATTTTGCCTGAAACGATATCAGCACGAATACGTTCTAATTCTGCTTTTGCTTGTGCATCGTTCAGTAATGGGTTTAATTTTAATAAAATATGACGAACTTCATACTCTTTACCCATCACTTTTTGTGCGGTACCTTTTGCTTTCGCTTCATCGAGCATTTGTTTACCCAATGCATCCACTTGCTCACGAGTCACATCTACGCTGTTTTGAATGGCATGGTTACGCACACCCGCCATTAACATTTGACGAGAGATTTGTTGTTTAAATGCATTTAAGGAAATGCCTTGATAATCCAACGCATCTAAAAATTGACCATAAGTTAAACCATTTTTTGCCGCAATATCTTCTACGATACGGTTTACTTCCGCTTGGTTTACTTTTACGCCTGATTCTTTGATAGCCTTATCAGTCAGCATATCATCAATAATCTTATCTAATGCTGCACGTTGGCTACCTTTCTTACCCATCACAGCATTCACTTGGCTTTGTAAAATTGGTGTACCATTCACAGTCGCCACAACGCGTTCTTCTGCTTGAACTTGAGAAAAAGTAAACAGACCGATCATGGCAAATAAAAGAGATTTTAACATTGATTTTTTCATTTTAGTTGTCTTAAAAAATAATAGGATAATGCTCGTTAGATTATCAATTTTATCAAAGGTTCACAATAGGCTGATCGTTATTTAGGCAATAATGCCACTTCATAACAACCATCGTATTTTAATGTACGCACTTGAACTTGTTCATCACGGGAAGTCGGCACAT
Organism: Haemophilus parainfluenzae; assembly: GCF_014931395.1. Taxonomy (NCBI): domain Bacteria; kingdom Pseudomonadati; phylum Pseudomonadota; class Gammaproteobacteria; order Pasteurellales; family Pasteurellaceae; genus Parahaemophilus; species Parahaemophilus parainfluenzae. The sequence continues at coordinate 511,556 of NZ_CP063120.1, forward strand.
TTTTACCTACATAGTCTGCCCGAATTGGTAATTCACGGTGTCCACGATCCACTAAAATCACCAATTCAATTTTAGCAGCTCGACCAAAATCTGTTAACGCATCCATCGCGGCACGAATAGTTCTACCGGTAAAGAGCACGTCATCGATCAAAATAACTTCTTTACCCTGAATATTCATATAACTTGAGGCACCGCTATACACAGGGGTTGGATTTTCAGGTTCAACATATTCTAAGTCATCGCGGTAAAACGTGATATCCAATTCCATCATTGGAAGACTCACACCATTCAACTCTTCAATGCGACGTTGAATCAATTCAGCAATTTCTGCTCCACGACGTTTTACCCCAACTAAAATCACATTATCGAAATCTTGGTGCTTTTCAATAATTTCATGGGAAATACGTGAAATGGTGCGTAAAAATCTGTCTGCATCAATAATGATTTTTTCCATTTTATCTCTCACTTATTTACATAGCCTAAGTGCGGTTTAAAAAACACTGATTTTTTGACCGCACTTTTACTGGAATATTAACCAAACTCTAGCTCTACTGCATTTTCGCCGAGCAAATTCACCAATTCTGTTAGAATCTCATCCGTTGGCGTAATCGACCATTGAATCCCCAAACGTAATAACGCACGACCTTTTGCACTTTGATAATATATGTTAATTGGTAAAGTGCCGCCACTAACAGGTTCTAACATTTCTTTCAGTTTCTTAATAAAACTTGGGCTAATCTGTTCCTCTGACAAACTGATGGCCAAAGATTTTGCATAACGGGAGCGCGCCTCATCCAAAGTCATCAAATCCCGTACCGACATTTTTAACCCGCCTGAAAAATCGTCAAAACTCACTTGGCCAGATACCACCACAACCGTATCTTTTTGCAGTTTTTCGCCAAATTGGTCTAAGCTTTCACCGAATAGGGTTAAATCCAAACGTCCAGAACGATCATCTATGGTTGCAATACCAATCCGATTACCTTTTTTCGTCGTGGCAAAGCGAGTTGAGACTAACAAACCGGCTGCCGTGCTAATTTGCCCACGGCGGTTTGGCGTGAGATCTTTTAATCGCGTAGAGCTGTAATGAGAAAGCTCTTTTAAATAACGACTCACTGGATGGCTGCTTAAATACAAACCTAGAGTTTCTCTCTCACCATCTAAAATTTGTTTTTCCGTGTAAGGTGGCGTGTGAGCGTAAGCATTTTCCACTTCTTCATGTGTTTCTGTTAGCACACCGAACATATCAGCTTGTCCCATGGCCTCATCTTTTGCATGCTGATCTGAGGCTTTGAGTGCATCTTCGAGATTCTTAGATAACGCCGCACGATGTGGCCCTAGCTTGTCAAACGCGCCCGACATAATCAGACTTTCAAAGGTACGACGGTTAATTTTTTTCAAATCAACGCGAGCACATAAATCAAATAAGTCTCTAAAAATCCCACCTTCATTACGAGCGGTAATCAGTGCATCAATCGGACCTTCACCCACACCTTTAATGGCGCCAATACCGTAAACAATTTCACCATTTTCATTTACGCTGAAATGATGTTTCCCTACATTGATATCCGGTGGGGTGACTTTTAAGCCCATACGTAAACATTCATCGTACAAGCCAACAATTTTATCCGTATTATCCATTTCCGAGGTCATTACCGCTGCCATAAACTCAGCAGGGAAATGGGTTTTCAGCCAAAGGGTTTGATAAGATACTAACGCATAAGCAGCGGAGTGCGATTTATTAAAACCATAGCCCGCAAATTTTTCCACTAAGTCGAAAATCTTCATGGAAAGCTCGCCATCAACCCCATTTTTTTCCGCACCTTCTTTAAACACAGAACGCTGTTTCGCCATTTCTTCTGGTTTTTTCTTACCCATCGCACGGCGTAATAAGTCCGCACCACCAAGAGTATAACCCGCTAGCACCTGAGCAATCTGCATGACTTGCTCTTGGTACAAAATAATACCGTAAGTTGGCTCTAAAATCGGTTTAAGGCTTTCATGTTGATAGTTTGCGTCAGGATAAGACACTTCCTCACGGCCATGTTTACGGTCAATAAAGTTATCCACCATGCCCGATTGTAATGGACCAGGGCGGAATAATGCCACCAACGCAATAATATCTTCAAAACAATCTGGCTGAAGACGTTTAATTAAATCTTTCATCCCGCGCGATTCCAACTGGAATACGGCGGTCGTTTCAGATCGCTTCAGCAACTCAAAAGATTCGGGATCATCTAATGGAATAGCAGCAATATCGACTAGTGGTTTGCCATCACGAGCAAGGCGGGCATTAATCATATCTAATGCCCATTTGATAATGGTGAGTGTACGTAAACCTAAGAAGTCAAACTTCACTAAACCCGCATATTCCACGTCATTTTTATCGAAGTGAGTAACCGGATGAAGCCCCTCATTATCACAATAAAGTGGCGCAAAGTCTGTAATCAAAGAAGGCGAAATTACCACGCCACCCGCGTGTTTACCTGCATTTCGAGTGACACCTTCTAGCTTACGCGCCATATCAATTAGAGCTTTGACTTCTTCATCTGAATCATATGCCACTTGTAACTGTGGTTCAGCCTCAAAAGCCTTGGCTAAAGTCATGCCGGGATCAGGGGGAATCATTTTCGAAATACGATCCACGAAGCCATAAGGATGGCCTAATACTCGACCTACATCTCGAATTACCGCTTTGGCCGCCATGGTACCAAAGGTAATAATTTGTGATACCGCACCACGACCATAGGTTTCTGCGACATGATCGATAACACGATCGCGTCCATCCATACAGAAGTCGACGTCGAAATCGGGCATGGAAACACGTTCTGGGTTTAAGAAACGTTCAAAAAGAAGATCGAATTCAAGGGGATCTAAATCGGTAATTTTTAGTGCATAAGCCACCAATGAACCCGCACCAGAGCCACGTCCTGGCCCTACAGGAATATCATTGTCTTTTGACCATTGGATAAACTCCATAACGATTAAGAAGTAACCCGGAAAACCCATTTGGTTAATCACATCGAGTTCGACTTGAAGGCGCTCATCATATTCTGGTCGTCTTTCTGCCCGCACTTTTTCATCAGGGAATAAAAACGCCAAACGCTCTTCCAAGCCTTCTTTGGCTTTCATCACCAAATAATCTTCCGTACTCAATTCACCAGTTGGAAATTGAGGGAGGAAATATTGCCCCAAACGCAAAGTCACATTACAGCGTTGCGCTATTAATACCGTATTTTCAAGTGCAGAAGGAATGTCCGCAAATAAGTCGCACATCTCTTCTTCTGAGCGGAAATATTGTTGCTCGGTATAACGTTTTGGACGTTTCGGATCGTCAAGGGTATAGCCATCATGAATAGCAACTCGAATTTCGTGTGCCTCAAAATCATCAGGTGCGAGAAAGACAACATCGTTGGTTGCAACAAGCGGTAAATCATGTTCCTCAGCCAATTTTAATGCAGCTTGAATATAACGTTCTTCATCAGGACGATCCGTTCGGGAAAGAGAAAGGTAAAAATGGTCAGGAAAAAATTCTTGATAAAAACTGACCGCACTTTCAGCTTCAGCGCTATTTTCTTTAAGGAGTTTTTTCGCGATATCACCTTGTGTACCACCCGATAAAACAATTACACCTTCACGGTGTTCAATTAACCATTCCTGGTCAATATAAGGCAAGTCCACATAGCCGCGTTGATAGGCTTTTGAAAGCAGTAATGTGATGTTTTTATAGCCTTCATTGTTCTTAGCAAGTAAAGTGAGCGTAAATAATTCCTCACCGCATAACTCGCTTTTAACATGAACATCTGCGCCAATGATTGGTTTAATCCCCGAAGAAAGGGTTTCACCATAAAAACGTACCACACCACAAAAATTGGTGAAATCCGTTAATGCCAACGCGACCATATTATTTGCTGCACACGCTTTGACCAATGGTTTCACTTTCGCGATTCCATCAATCATTGAAAAATCAGTGTGCGTACGAAGATGTACAAAACGCGGTTGAGTTGACATTAACAATCCCTATGTTGATAGTTAAAACGAATAAATTAAGCTTTTTTAATATCTATTTTAGCTAAGCCTTCTTTAAAAGCTAATCCATAACGTCTTGGTATTGACGCTTCAAATCTACCATTCTCTACTGTAGTTTCATAGCTGCAAACTTTAAATTCAGGCACACGAATAAAGGAATAATCAACATTGACCATAGGGGATATTTTTGAATATAACGTCCATCTTACTTTGCTCCCTTCTTCAAAAGAGGTTTTTGCATCAAAACTGCTCGCCCCCTCGCAATGCGCAATTTGGTAATCAGAATAAAACGCCCCTGGGAAAGGCTTGGCATCACAGAAATTAAACACTCTATCGTGCGCAAACACATCTTGGCGAATATAGCCCCACAACTCTTCTGCAAGAAAATCCTGATCAGCAAAATGACGAGAATCGTAGCCCCTATCAACAAAACGTTGAATTCTCGCTTCCATATCAGGAACAGCGCCGGCTTTTGCTCCCCACATTCCAGCCAAAATAAGTGCTGTATGAGAACCTGAATCACGCATCGTATGGAATGAACGACCACTTTCAATCCATTCTGATACGGCTTCTGCTTCTCGGTGAGAGACCACGGAGTCAGCATCACGGAAGATAACATACTCAGCTTCTGGATCATTAATTGCAAGAAAACGCCACATTGTACCAGGCCATTTATCCACAGGTGAAGTGACATACACCACTTCAGCACCATTATTTTTTAATCGTTGAATCGCTTCAGATGAAACTGAATCATCTACATAAAAACGGCATATCCAGTCAGGGAATAACATGGGAGATACTTGTGTATTTAATATCGCCGGCTCAACATATTTAGAATTATTTCCAAATAAAGAAAATGCGATAATTCGTTTACCATTTTTAGGCGCAGGCACAGGAACCATTTCCTGTGTTGGAGCTGGAATTTTTTTATCCTTAAGCTCAAGCGCTAAATTGCCATAAAAACCTGAGCGCTCCCAATCATCTACTGCACCATAAGCATGTGCCAATAAATCTAAAGCCGGAATATATTGCGCATCCACTTTTAATGTTTTTAATTCTGCCTCAATTGCCTCTTCCCATTTTAATTGTTGCAAATAAACATAAGCAATTTTATGAGAGTATTCGGGATTATTAGGATCAAGTAAGCAAAGCGTTTCAGCCAGCTTGACTGCTTCATCATATTCTTTATTTTCAAGTGAGGAAACGTAAGATCGCTCTAGCGCTTTTTGTGCGTCCATATTATTCATAATCAAAATAAATTGGTCATAATTATTACGCCGGAACTATAAAAGCACCGGCGTAACGAAATTTTATATTTAGGTTTTATTATTTTCTTGCCAATGGTGGCACAAACGTTAAACCTAAATCCCAAGGTTGTTCAATCCAAGTATTTTGTGGAATATCAATCACATAATCATCCACTAACTCAGCACCTGCAGGTTTTGCGAATACTGTGACGAATTTTGCTTTTGGATACATTTCACGAATTGCACGAGCAGTGTTGCCGGTATCTACCAAATCGTCTACCACGATCATTCCTTCACCATCACCACTTGCACGGTGTAATACTTTTAATGCACCTTGTTCATCGTGATCATAACTCGCAATACACACGGTTTCTACTAAACGAATATTTAATTCGCGAGCAAGTACCGCTGCTGGGAACAAACCACCACGGCTTACTGCGATGATACCTTTCCACTGAGTAGCAGGAAGTAAACGTTCCGCTAATTTGCGGGCATGCATTTGGAACATATCCCAAGTCACAACATATTTTTCGCTCATAACAAATACCTTAAACTTTGTCGCTAAATAAAAAAATTGCGGAATTTTAACCTGAATTGGCGTTTTATGCTATGATTTCCGCAAAAATTTTAATGAAAAAAGGAGTTCATTATGTCAGAAATTACCACATTACAACCGCAATTACTTTGGAAATGGTTTGATCAAATTTGTGCGATTCCACATCCTTCTCATCACGAAGATGCACTCGCGACCTTTATTGTTAACTGGGCGAAAGAAAAACAATTTTTTGCTGAGCGTGATGAAGCCGGTAATGTATTAATTCGTAAACCTGCCACAGCAGGAATGGAAAACAGCCAACCTGTTGTCTTACAGGCACATTTAGATATGGTGCCACAAGCCAATGAAGGCAATCCGCATAATTTTACCCAAGACCCTATTCGCCCTTATATCGACGGTGATTGGGTAAAAGCGCAAGGTACGACACTTGGCGCGGATAACGGTATTGGTTTAGCCTCGACCTTAGCGGTATTAGAAAGTACCGATATTGCACACCCACCACTTGAAGTGTTACTCACCATGACTGAAGAAACCGGCATGGATGGTGCCGTACACCTTCGTCGTAACTGGTTAAAATCGGAAATCTTAATTAATACCGACACCGAAGAAATCGGTGAAATCTATATTGGTTGTGCTGGTGGGGTAAATGCTAATGTTGAGTTACCTGTTCACCGTGAAAACAATCCATTTACCCATAGTTTGCAAATTAATTTAAAAGGTTTACGTGGTGGTCATTCAGGCTGCGATATTCACACCACACGCGCAAATGCAATTAAAGTTTTATCGCGCTTATTAGCAAAACTCTCACAAAATCAACCGCACTTTGCTCTTGCAGAAATTCGTGGTGGCTCAATTCGTAATGCGATTCCACGTGAGGCGGCTGCGACAATCTGTTTCAATCATGATGTAGAAAGCGTAAAAAGTGCGGTCAAAAATTTTGAAATTTTATTGAAAGAAGAGCTTGCTATTGCTGAACCAAACTTAACTTTAACCGTTGAGCAAGTTGAAAATCCACAACAAACTTTCACGCTTGAATGCACTCAAAAAGTGATTAATTTGCTGAACGTATTACCAAACGGTGTCATCCGCAATAGCGATGTGATTAAAAATGTCGTGGAAAGCTCATTAAGTATTGGTGTGTTAAAAACCCTTGAAGATAAAATCGAAGGCACGATTCTTATTCGCTCATTGATTGAAAGCGGTAAAGAATATGTAGAAGACACCTTAACCTCACTCGCTAAACTCACGGGGGCAACAGTTGAATTTTCAGGTTCTTACCCAGGTTGGAAACCAGTAAATGACACCGCAATTTTGACATTAATGAAAAACCATTATACAGAAGTGCTTGGCAAAGAGCCTGTTATTAAAGTGATTCATGCAGGGCTTGAATGTGGCTTATTGAAAGAACATTATCCAAATATTGATATGATTTCTGTAGGGCCAACTATTCGCAATGCGCATTCGCCTGATGAAAAAGTCCAAATTTCAACAGTACAAACTTACTGGGAATTACTCACTAAAGTCTTAGCGGATATTAAATAATCTACAAATAAAAAGGGCTAAATATTACATTTAGCCCTTTATTTTTTATCTTTTATAAACTACGTAATGCTTCGATACGTTTTTCAAGTGGAGGATGGCTCATAAAGAGTTCGCTACGTTTGCCGTTAATCATAAAGGCATTAAGTGAACCTTCCATCTCTTGAGGCTCATGAATTTGTTGTAGACGTTGCAGTGCCGCAATCATTTTTTCTTTACCTACAAGCTGTGCGGAGCCAGCATCTGCACGATATTCACGATAACGTGAGAACCACATCGCGATAATGCTTGCTAAAATACCAAATACAATTTCTAACACCATTGAAACCAAGAAGTAAATGCCTGAGCTGCGGCTTTCTTCATCGCCATTACGAGAACTTGCCACCACATTAGCAATTACACGAGATAAGAAAATCACAAAGGTATTCAATACGCCTTGTAATAAAGTCATGGTCACCATATCGCCATTCGCAATGTGGGAGACTTCGTGAGCTAATACCGCTTCAGCTTCTTCTTCCGTCATGGAGTTTAATAAGCCTGTACTAATCGCTACTAAAGAATTGTTTTTTGTTGCCCCTGTAGCAAAAGCATTCGCATCATTAGAATGGTAGATCGCCACATCTGGCATTGGGATGCCTGCTTGTTGCGCTTGACGGCGTACCGTTTCTACCAACCAACGTTCAGCTTGATTACGAGGTTCGGTAATCACTTCCGCGCCCACAGAGCGCAATGCCATGGTTTTTGATAAAAATAACGAAATCAATGATCCGGCAAAACCAAAAAGCATCGCCATAATTAAAATGCCACCTGTACTATTACCCGCAATACCGGTCACATTTAAAATAATCCCTAACACAAGCATTACAGCAAAGTTAGTGGCTAAAAATAAAAGGATTCGCATCATAATAAAGTTCCTCAATAAAATAGAAAGTAAACACTGCAATAATGGAGAATTTTTTACAAAATTCAAGGTTAAACAAATAATTTATTGTAAATCTTCTAAGGTATTAAAATTTACAAATCGTCCTTCTTGTTCGTCAAATTGGACAGCAACCGCGCCATTTTTGTTCATAAATTGTAATAAGCGACGTTCGCCCTCGTTTAAATAAGCACGTAACTTCTCTTTAAGCTGAACGGACATCAAACAAAATGTCGGGTGTTCACGCTCTTTATCTTTTGCATAAGCTATTAAAGTGCGGTCATTTTTAACCGCACTTTTTAGTTTTTCTAATAAGTTTTGTGGAAAATACGGGCTATCGCAGGGCACAAAAAGTACAAAATCTGTTTTAGCTTGTTCGAGCGCTGTCAGCATACCGCTCAACGGTCCCTGAAAATCAGGCAATTCATCTGAAAATACGGGAACCCCCCATTGAGCATACTCCGTATGGTGACGATTAGCATTAATCGATATATCAACTACTTGGGGTTGTAAGCGCTCAATCACATGACTAATTAACGGTTTATTTTGTAAAAGCTGTAAGCCTTTATCCGCCCCATTCATTCTCCGTGCTTTTCCGCCAGCCAAAATAACCGCACTTATTGTGTATTCCATATTTTCTTATTGCCTTATTTGAAGTATGATCTAGCCTTATTTTTCTCCATTTAAAAGGAAATAGCAATGAAATGTAAGCGTTTAAATGAAGTTTTGGAACTTTTACAACCTTACTGGTCTAAAGACCCAGATCTTAGCTTGCTACAAATTTTGCAAAAAATTGCTGATGAAGCAGGTTTCGATAAGCCCGTGGCAGAATTATCTGATGAAGTGATTATTTATCATTTAAAAATGCATGGCACAGATAAGTTTGAGCCAATTCCTGGCATCAAAAAAGATTATGAAGAAGATTTTAAAACCGCATTGTTAAAAGCGCGCGGAATTATTAAATAAGGAAAACAAATGAAAAAATTTTTATTTTTACTCGGTGCTTTATTTTCATTTAACGCATTCGCAGCTAATTTAGAAGAAGGTAAACAATACGTTCAAGTGGGTCAAACCGCTTCTGCACAGCCTGAAGTGATTGAATTTTTCTCTTTCTACTGCCCGCATTGCTATGCCTTTGAAATGGAATACCACATTCCAAAACAAGTTGCAGAAAGCTTACCAAAAGGCACTGAATTTAAACAATATCATGTTAACTTCTTAGGTCGTCAATCTGAAAACCTCACTCGTGCATGGGCATTAGCGATGGCACTTGGTGCAGAAAGCAAAGTGAAAGCGCCTTTATTCGAAGCGGCACAGCAAGATAAATTAAGCTCAATGGACGATATTCGTAAAATCTTCATTGATAACGGTGTGACTGCTGAACAATTTGATAACAACATCAACAGCTTTGCTGTAAACGGTTTAGTGAATAAACAAGTGAATGCGGCTGAGCAGTTTAAAGTACATGGCGTACCTGATTTCTATGTAAATGGCAAATATCGTGTGAACCCTGAAGGCTTAAATTACGATGATTTCGTCAAAGATTATGTAGAAACCGTGAAAGGTTTATTGCAAAAATAAAAAAAAATTGGTTTAATGCCTGCCGTTTTTAAATATAAAGAAGAGAGATGATTATGGCTGCTAGTTTCAGTGTTACTCGTCGTTTTTTTGACGACAAAAACTACCCACGCGGATTTTCCCGTCACGGTGATTATACAATCAAAGAATCCCAAGTATTAGAGCAATATGGTCAAGCGTTTAAAGCATTAGATTCAGGCGAGCGCAAGCCAGCGACAAAAGAAGAAAAAGAATTTGTTGCATTTTGCCGTGGTGAACGTGCACCGGAAACTTTCTTCGAAAAAACCTGGAATAAATATCGTACTCGCATTAACACAACAAAACGTGTTTACACCTTATCAGGTGATGTGAGCGAAGCGGCTTCTGGCGGCGAAGATTATTCTGGCGAATAATACATTTTAAAAGGCAGGCAGAAGCTTGCCTTTTGCTTTTTTACTCAATCCCCATGTTTGCCAAGGGCTGGGGATATTTATCATTCAAACGTAAACATCAATGCAACTACCCATTTCCCAATATACCGAACTCCTGCAAAAAAAGACTGAAAAACTGACCGCACTTTTGCAGCCTTTTAACGCCCCAGAAATAGCCGTGTTTGATTCGCCAACCAGCCATTATCGGATGCGTGCAGAATTTCGTATTTGGCATGATAAAGGCGATTTTTATCACATCATGTTTGATCAAAGCACCTTGCAGCGCTATCGAGTTGATGAGTTTCCAATTGCCAGCAAACTGATCAATCGCATGATGAAAGCCTTATTACCGTTGTTAAAAACGCAGGAAGTGCTTTATAAAAAACTGTTTCAAATTGATTATTTGAGCACACTCAGCAATAAGATCATTGTGAGCCTGCTTTACCACAAGCAACTCACGGAAGAATGGCAAAGCGCTGCAGCAAACCTAAAAAGTGAATTACAACAACTTGGTTTTGATGTGCAGCTGATTGGTCGTGCGAATAAACAAAAAATCTGTTTAGAGCAAGATTTTGTTGATGAAGTATTACCGGTAAAAGGGCGTAATTATGTTTATCGCCAAGTAGAAAATAGTTTCACTCAACCTAATGCAGCGGTGAATTGCAAGATGTTGGAATGGGCGATTGATTGCACTCAAGGTTCTCAAGGTGATTTATTAGAGCTGTATTGTGGTAACGGCAATTTCTCTATTGCCCTTGCACAAAACTTCCGCAAAGTACTTGCTACTGAAATCGCCAAGCCATCCGTGGCTGCCGCACAATTTAATATTGCGGAAAATGCGATCGATAATCTGCAAATTATTCGTATGTCCGCAGAAGAATTTACCCAAGCAATGAATGGCCTACGTGAGTTTAATCGCTTAAAAGGCATTGATTTAAAAGCCTATCAATGCAATACGATTTTTGTTGATCCACCACGCGCGGGACTTGATCCAGATACAGTGAAACTGGTACAGAATTACGATCGTATTTTATACATCTCCTGCAATCCACATACCCTTTGTGAGAATTTGCAAACCCTAAGCCAAACCCACCGCATTGAAAAAGCGGCGCTGTTTGATCAATTCCCTTACACAGATCATATGGAAAGCGGTGTATGGCTGGTGAGAAAATAAAAATTCAACTGCTTGCCGAAGAGGGAAAATTATCAGAATTGACCGCACTTTGCGCCCCTCTTGGTATCGAGCATTGCACTGAAAGTCCGCTCGCATTGGTGCAAACTGAAACTCATCTCGCCTTGCGTAAGCTAGACGAGCCCAAATTGGGCGATGTGTTTGTGGATTTCGTAGCTGGAGCCATGGCGCATCGTCGTAAATTTGGCGGTGGACGTGGCGAAGCTATTGCCAAAGCTGTAGGCATTAAGGGTGCAGAATTGCCGAGCGTGATTGATGCCACAGCAGGACTTGGTCGAGATGCGTTTGTTTTAGCTTCTATCGGTTGCCAAGTGCGTTTAGTGGAGCGTCATCCGGTAGTATATTTACTATTGCAGGATGGCCTCAATCGAGCCTATCAGGATGCAGAAATAGGCGAAATGATGCAACAAAATATGCGTTTACTAGATGTTCATCATATTGCCGAACTTGATCCACAAACCGAGAGTGCCGATGTGGTGTATTTAGACCCAATGTATCCACACAAGCAAAAATCCGCTCTAGTCAAAAAAGAAATGCGTGTATTCCAACATTTGGTTGGTGCCGACTTGGATGCTGATGAGCTCTTGACACCTGCGCTACAATTAGCCCTTAAACGTGTGGTGGTAAAACGTCCTGATTATGCGGAGTTTTTAGCGCAAAAAGCCCCCCATGTCAGTCGTGAAACCAAAAACCACCGCTTTGATATCTATATGGGGGAAGCACAATGTTAAAAGAAAGTGCCATTGTGATGAGCTATGATGCGGAAACTGGTCTTGCTAAAGTGAAATGTCAGTCACAAAGTGCTTGTGGGGCTTGCTCGGCTAGAGAAGCCTGTGGAACAGCCTCCCTTTCTGAACTCAATGGAAAACGGGGCGAGCATATCTTCACGCTAGAAACCATCACGCCACTGCGCACGGGTCAAATGGTGGAGATCGGTCTAGAAGAGAAATCTATGCTTTTCTCCGCACTATTAATGTATATTGTGCCACTTTTCACTCTATTGATTGCAACATTACTTTCCAACTATATCAGTGAAAATGAACTTATCCGTGCGATTTTAATCTTTATGTTGACCGCACTTTCCTTTGTCATGGTTAAACGTTACACCCGAAAACTTGGCCAACAAACGGAATTTCAACCTGTATTGTTGAGAGTATTGTCCTAAATAAAAAGAACGGTTAAAAACAATTAAATTTTCAACCGCTCTTTTGTACTTTAAGCTTATTACTACTCGAAAGGCCTACATAAAGATGTAGGCTTTTCTATTAAGATAATAATCTTTGTACTAAAGAAGTATAAATATTAACCCCAGTAAGTAATTGATTTTCATCAAAATCGAATTCAGCTTCATGATGACCTGCTGTGCGATCTGCACCAAGAATGAAGTAAATAGCTTTGCCCCCATGTTCTTGTACACGTCTACCTAAAATTGTCGCATCTTCACTTGCATTGAAAGCATAATCTGAATTTACGTTATTTATTTGTGGTTGTTCAAGGGATATTTCTTCGATGAGTTTTATAAGTTCAACATCGTTATTCATATCCACTGCTTCACCTACAATTTCAGTTTCATACGCTACATCAAAACTTATGGAGATACCTTTGGCTATTTGCATGACTTGTTCAGTCATGTATTCATTAATTGCTTTATTTTCTCCCCGCACTTCTAATTGTAATTCAGCAGAGGATGGAATGACATTTCGTCCTTCACCCGCTTTTAGCACCCCTACATTAATTCTTGTCATGCCTTCACCATGGCGTGCAATACCATGAAGTTGAGTGACTGTATGCGCTGCAGCTAATAAAGCATTACGACCTAAATGAGGGGCAGCACCTGCATGTGCAGGTTTACCTTTATAGCGAATATCAATTTTTGTAGTGGAAAGAAAATTTCTTGGATTAGCAATAACTGTGCCTGTATTCGCACAAAAACTAATGTGTGAAGAAGCAAAATAATCTGCATCATCAATTATGCCACTTTGTGCAATAGCTGCTGCACCTCGAACACCTTCTTCTGCTGGTTGGAATACAATTTTTACTTTTCCAGTGAGTTTATCTTTGTTCTGAGCGATCCATAATGCAACACCTAAACCTATTGTAATATGTGAATCATGTCCACAAGCATGCATAAAACCATCGTTAATTGAGGCAAAACCTTCTTTATTTGGAATATGCTCGGATGAGCGAGTTTCCGTTACATTTACACAGTCGATATCAAAACGCAACGCGATGGTTTTTCCTGGTTTACCTGAATCAAATAATGCCACACAACCAGTGTACCCTTCCATTTTTTCGAGCCATTTTTCATTGGCTCCATAGGCTTTTGCATTAGCTAAACCTTTATCTACTAAGGCTTTTTTTCGTCCACGAACAAAGTCTGGATTTATAATTTGTTTGCCAAGAAAAATTTCAAAACAACCTAAGCCTTCCAAGTAATCCGCAATGCGAGAAGTTGTCCAAAATTCACTCCAACCAATTTCTGGAAAACGATGAAATTCACGCCGCCATTTAACAAGTTGATTTAAATCTAAGTTCATTTTTTCTCCTTTAAAAGTCTATAAAAACAGACCGCACTTAAATAAAGTGCGACCAATTTTTTACTATTTCTACAACATAAATAATGCTAAGAATAAAACAGCAAGTATCATGCCTGGTGCGGTACGTTTTACCATTTCTACTGGGCTTACCATCGCAAGGCCTGCACAAACAATGGTTACACCTGCAATTGGTGAAGCTGTACGACCAATTGCACCAGCAATAGCTGCTGCCATACCAAGATTTACGTGAGTGTAGCCGAGTTCTACAGCATGTGGCGTGACGGCAGTATTAAAGGCAATCGCTGCTGCATCGCCAGAGCCTGTAATTAAGCCCATTAAGAATGGTCCAATTGTTGCACCCCAACGCACAAATTCGTTGGATTCTTTTAAGAAAGAAATTGCAGCATCAACTGCGCCCGTAGATTTTAATCCTGCTACAAATACACTAGCTGCAATGATGATACCAAGTACGTTTGCATAAGAATTTCCCATACCATTGAAAAATTCTTCAGTGATTTTTACTGGGGAAATGCGAGTTACTATAATGCCGTAAATTGCGCCAATAAGCATCGCTTGAGGAACGCCCATCTTAGTCCATTCAAGACCCGGCACTTGTTGTAATGACGTTCCACCAATTACTAAAATAACTAATGGTATTAATGGTGCAAGGGCATAAAGTACATTGACGCCTTCAACAACTTTAATTTCACTTTCTTTTTGTTCTGCAAAATAAGCTTTACTATGTTGTTCACCATAATCTTTAAAAACAAGCGCAAGAATTGTCAAAACAACAGCACCTATTGCTCCCGCAATCATACTATATGGCGCATGTGAAAGGTTTACTTGAGTGATAGTTAAGCCTGACATTTCACTAATCATTGCTGAGTGAGAAGAACCCGGGCTCATCATTGATCCAAAAGTCCCTGCTAAAATAGCTGCACCAGCAGTAGCTGGTCGAACACCCGCACTTTTTAAAACAGGAATTAATGTTGCACCAACCGCAGCTGCACAACCAGCAGCAGAAGGAATAGCAATATTGATGAAAAAGGTGATGACTGTTGCAATCGGAATTAAGAAGAATTTTAATCCGCTTAATGGTTTGGTAAGTAAATGTACTAGATGAGTATCACATTGAGTGTATTTCATTACATAAGCAAAACCCATACTAGAACAGATAGCCATAATTAATCCGCCAGATGTCATACTTTTGGCAAAAGCATCTAATGCGCCCATTGGATTAAGCGTCAGAATGGACATTATTAAACCCACACCAATCAAAACGGTTCGGGTTTCGGCTTTTTTAATCAGAAAATAAATTGTGGCAATAATGCCAACCACTGCAACGATGGATTTAAATAATTCCATTATATGTTCCTTTTAAGTTAATAAGAAAAAGTTGTATTGATGTCAAATGTGCCACATTCCATATTTTCACTGAAGCACAAAATAGGATTTTCACCCAACACAGTTGCCATTTCATTTTGTATATGAAGCGCAGAACCTTCAGGCAATGCATATACAAGTGCGGTTGGATTAACGAGTAAAAATTCTGCCAAACGTTCTTCTCTGCTTTCACCATTGTGGCCTTGCATTTTACCTGAAATAAAGTGCGGATTAATTTGATGAGGAAAAAGCTGTAATGCTTGAAATGAAGGAGGATAAGTAATCGGCATATCATTAGTTGTCATAATAGATGCGCCCGCTACATTGGCCCCAGCACTCCAACCCAAATAAGGCGTACCGCTATTTACTTTTTCACGAATGATATCAATCAAATTATGTTCATAAAGCTGTTTTAATAAACAAAATGTATTCCCGCCGCCAATAGCAATGACATCTGCTTGTTCAATAATATCTCGATGCTGTTTACCATGATGAACGGAAACAATATTCATCCTTAAATCAGAAAGTGCATTTTGCACAGTTTTTTCATATTCATCAAAAGTACGGCGTACTCCAGCATAAGGCACAAAAGCAATTGTTTTACCACGATAATCAGTCAGGAAATTTTGTAACCAAGGTATGGTGTGTTCAAGATAACCTGTATTCTTGTATTTTGAGCTACTGAGCAGTAACATGTTTTTCATTTCCTACTCCTTTTTAGAGGCATTTAGCAATACCGATATTACACTTAGAAAAGGTTAGTTTTCAAAGAAAAATTATTATTGTTTGACGGATATCAAAAAATAAACCGTATCAGGAGAAAACCATGTCAATTAATCTTAATCGTGTTCAAAATTTAATTGAAAAACTGGCTTTTATTTCATCAGCACCAAACGAGCTGACTCGCTTAGCTTTTACAGAGGAGGATGAAAAGGCCCATAATATGATTATTGAATTATGTAAAGAATATGATTTATCTATTCGTCGAGATTCAATTGGAAATCTTTTTATTCGTAAGGCAGGTAAAGAAGATTTTTTACCTGCAGTTGCATTCGGATCACATATTGATACTGTTGTAAATGCTGGTAAATTTGATGGTCCTTTGGGATCTGTTGCTGGGTTGGAAATTCTTTTGCAATTATGTGAACAGAATATTCAGACTCGTTATCCTTTAGAATTGATAATTTTTACTTGTGAAGAATCGAGTAGATTTAATTTTGCTACATTGGGTAGTAAAGTTATGTGCGGCATAGTAAATCAAGAAAAATTAAGTTCGTTACGTGATAAACAAGAAAAGAGTTTATCAGAAGCTATGGCTGAAGTAGGAATGAATTTTAATTTGGTTAATCAAGCAAAACGTGATGCAAAGGAATTTAAATGTTTTTTTGAACTTCATATAGAACAAGGCCCTCGTTTAGAGAATGAGGGAAAAACAATAGGTGTTGTGACAGGTATTGCTGCCCCGATTCGTGCAATTGTTAAAATTAAAGGACAAGCGGATCATTCAGGAGCAACAGCAATGCATTATCGTCATGATGCATTGTTAGGAGGAGCTGAGTTATCACTTGCTATTGAGCAAGCTGCTATTCAAGCTGGACATTCTACAGTAGCTACAGTAGGTAATATTACAGCTAAACCAGGAGTAATGAATGTTGTGCCAGGATATTGCGAATTATTAGTAGATATTCGAGGTACACATGTACAAGCTAGAGATTCTGTATTTGAATTATTACAAGAGGAAATTAGTAAAGTTTCAGAAAAAAGAGGATTATTAATTGAGTTACAACTTATTTCAAAAGATAATCCAATAGTATTACCTGAAAATATGGTAAACCAAATAGCTGAAACTGCACATTCCCTTGGTTATTCTTACGAAATAATGCCAAGTGGTGCTGGACATGATGCAATGCATATGGCAACACTTTGTCCGACAGGTATGATTTTTGTTCCATCTCATTTGGGAATTAGTCATAACCCTCTTGAATTTACTGATTGGAAAGATATAGAGGCAGGAATTAAAGTTTTACAAAAAGTTATATTAAAACAGGCTGAAGTTTGTTAATTGTTATAAAAACTCGTATAAATAATACGAGTTTTTTTATAAAGGCAACTCCGTTGTCGATTTTACTGTTTTTAATATGATTTCTGATTTTAATGTTTTAATGCCGATTGCATTTGTAAGATAAGTGTTTTTTATATGATTAAGTTCTTCAATATCTGAGACACAGAGCTTAAGTAAGAAGTCGTAACTGCCAGCCATAAAATGACATTCAATAATTTGTGGGATTAATTTCACTTCAAAAATAAACCGCTCTTTAAGCTCTGGATTTTCCTCATTGAATGTACCTAATAGGTAGGAAATCAGGTGGCAATTTACTTTTTTAGGATTTAACAGAGCAACATAGCCATCGATTACGCCATCATGCTCTAACTGATTCACTCGCCGTAAACATGCTGAATTGGATAAACCAATCTCTTTTGCTAACTCATTATTTTGTAAACGTCCATTTCGTTGTAATGCTTTTAAAATGCGAGTATCAATATTATCAAAGCATTTCTTCATATAAAGGTCCTTTTATGGGAATTTTGATAGGAATAATACAACAAAACCGCAGGCATTGCCTGCGGTTTTTTTCTCATTATTAAGAACCATAAAGTGAAACTTGGACAAGAAGTAAAATCGAACCAATTAGGAGTAAGCATCCAATCATTGGTAGAACAAATTTTACCCACTTGTTAAACGGAATGTGTAACATTTGAAGTGTCACAAGTACTAATCCTGTTGGTGCTAGGAATAGCATTGCATATTGTCCCCAGTTATAGGCTGAAACCACGATATCACGAGGAATACCTACAGCATCCGCTAACGGCGCCATAATTGGCATTGATAGCACTGCAAGTCCTGATGATGACGGAACAATAAGTCCAAGGAAAATGAAGACGACTAATTGACCAAGGATAAATAAGCTACCAGGCATTCCACTTACGAGATTAGACATATAATCTAGGATTGTGTCAGAGATCATGCCTTGTTCTAGTACAAGGTTTACACCACGAGCAAGACCAATGATTAATGAAACACCTACAAGTTCAGATGCACCCTCTGTGAAAGACTCTACGATTTCTTTCTCTTTTAGACCACTGATTAACATGATAACAATGGTGAAAGAGAGAAATGATGCCGCCATTTGAGGGAACCACCAACCACCTGCCATAACCCCCCAAATCATCATTGGGAATGCTAAACAGAATAGGATGAGTATAAGTTTTCTTCTTAAAGTGAATTCAATAACAGCATTTGGATCAAAGTTTTTCATATAACGTTGACGAAACTCATCTCTATCTTCATAAGTATAAGAGAAACTTGGATCTGCCTTCACTTTTTTACCATACCAATATAGATATGCGATTACACAAAGACCACCGAGAACTAAACCAATAGTACGGAAACCAATTCCTTCGGTAAATTGTATTCCTGCTGCATTAGAAGCAATAACAACTGAAAATGGGTTAATTGTTGAGAAAGCCGTGCCCATAGATGATGCTAAGAATATAGCCCCTACACAAATAATAGCATCATATCCTAACGCTAAGAACACTGGTACCAGAATCGGATAAAAAGCAACAGCCTCTTCTTCAATACCACAAGTTGTGCCACCAAGAAGCATCAAAATAGATACACTAAATACTATTAAAAACTCATTTCCCTTTGTTTTTCTTGCTAAAGCCATTAATCCCGCATTAAACGATCCTGTACGATTTATTACACCAATCATACCTCCAAGGACGAAGATAAAGACCATTACATCGACAGCTTCAATTGTTCCCTCAACCATACTGACTGGAATATCTTGAATACCTTTATGATGTTGCTCGATACGCTGGTAAGAACCAGGAATGGCGATAGGTTTTTTGATTACACCTTCAGTAAAATTAGTGAGTTTAATTTTAATGTTAAAGTCATCCAGTGTTTTTTCTGTTGCGGGATATGTTTTATCTTGTTCACCATAAGACTTAACAACAAAAACCTTATCCTGCATATTATAGGTTAATTTAGAGTAGGAGCCGGAAGGAATAACCCAAGTAAGCCCTACAGCAATAATTAAAATGAAGAAAAGAATAGTAAATGCTGATGGAAAACTAAAACTTTTCTTTTTATTCGCTGCTTCCATAATTAACTCCTTGTTAATCATAGTGTGATAAATTGGCACCGTATAGCATCACATAATACGATGCCAATTTCATTAGTACTGATACGTCTCTTTTATATTATTAATCATAATAGGTAATGTGGTCTGCATTCTTAGTAATGCGAGTACCTGCTTTTCCTTTTACAATATCTACAATATCAGAAAGAGAACCAATAACTGCATCTTTTCCGGTGTTACGTGCAAAATTAACAGCAGCTTGAACTTTTGGTCCCATTGAACCAGCAGCAAAGTTAAGTTTTTCCATTTCTTCCGGAGAAGCTACCGCAATAGCTTTTTGCGTTGGTTTGCCCCAATCAATAAAGGTTGCAGAAACATCGGTAGCAATAACAAAGAGATCTGCTTCTAAATTTTCTGCAAGTAATGCAGAACATAGATCTTTATCAATTACAGCCTCAACCCCTTGTAAATTATGCTGTTCATCATAATAAGTCGGAATACCGCCACCACCAGCACAAATCACGATACTGCCTTTTTCTAACAACCATTTTACTGGTCGAATTTCAAATATACGTTTAGGTAACGGACTTGGTACAACTCGACGGTATTTATCTCCATCTTGTGCAATAGACCAATTTTTCTCTTTTGCTAAACGCTCAGCTTCTTCTTTAGAATAAACAGGACCAATTGGTTTAGTCGGGTTTTTAAAAGCTGGGTCATTGATATCGACTTCAACTTGGGAAAGTAATGTGGCAAATGGAACTTCAAAAGGAACTAGGTTACCTAATTCTTGTTGAATCATATAGCCAATCATTCCTACAGATTCTGCACCTAAAACATCTAATGGATAAGTCGGCACATCCTTGTAAGCAGCACCCTGTAAAGCAAGTAAACCAACTTGAGGACCATTACCATGAGCAATAACTAATTCATTATTTGGATAAATTTTAGCAATTTGCTCACAAGCAATGCGTACATTTTGTCGTTGATTCTCTGCGGTTAATGGCTCACCTCGACGTAACAAGGCATTACCACCTAGTGCAATAACAATTCTCATAACTCCTCCTAAGCTAAGCTTGCTACCATTACCGCTTTAATTGTATGCATACGGTTTTCAGCTTGCTCAAAAGCAATATTCATTGGCGATTCAAATACGTCTTCAGTCACTTCAATACCATTTGCTAAAGCAGGATATTTTTCAGCAATTTGACGACCCACTTTGGTTTCACTGTTATGGAACGCTGGTAAGCAGTGCATAAATTTCACTTTAGGGTTACCAGTGCGTTTCATTAACTCTGGGGTCACTTGGTAAGGCAATAATAATTGGATACGATCACCCCATGTTTCTAGTGGTTCACCCATTGAAACCCAAACGTCGGTATGTACAAAATCAACACCGTTCACTGCTTTATCAATATCGTCAGTAACTGTGATTCTTGCTCCACTTTGTTTAGCAAAGCCTTCACATAATTCTACTAATTCAGCATCTGGTAATAATGCTTTAGGACCACAAATACGGACATCCATACCTAATTTTGCACCAATCAATAATAAAGAGTTACCCATATTGTTGCGAGCATCACCAATATATACGTAGCTAATTTCGCTTAATGGTTTATCGCAATTTTCAATCATAGTAAGCACGTCAGCTAGCATTTGTGTTGGGTGGAATTCATCTGTTAACCCATTAAAAACAGGCACTCCAGCATAATCAGCAAGCTCTTGAACAATAGTTTGTTTAAATCCACGATATTCTATTGCATCGTACATTCTTCCAAGTACCCGCGCTGTATCTTTCATACTTTCTTTATGCCCAATTTGAGAGGAATTTGGATCGATATAAGTCACTCGAGCACCTTGGTCATAAGCTGCAACTTCAAAAGCACAACGAGTACGCGTTGAGGTCTTTTCAAAAATTAGCGCTATATTTTTACCTTGAAGTTTAGGTTGTTCAGTTCCAGCATATTTCGCTCGTTTTAAATCGCGGGATAAATCTAGTAAGTACTTAATTTCACGTTCTGAATGATTAACAAGACTTAATAGGTGTCTATTTTTAAGATTGAAAGCCATAGTAATCTCCTTATTTTATGTTATTAATAAATGGTGAGTATTCACTTATCTACTTACTGTGAATGGCTCAATTTTAAAAATAATCAAATCGAATTTGATATCTTGTTTTTATTTAAAATGTAAAATTTTGCAATAAAGTTTAATATTTTATTTAATAAACGAAATTTTATTTCATATATTTTAATTTGTGATCTATATCACACTTAATTTTTTAGCTATAAAATGCACTTTCTTTATATGTAAAAGAGATTTAAAATCCTGTCGATTCTCACACAACAGGAGCACATATGATCAACAGAAGAGATTTCATCCAACTTGGCGCAAGCAGTATTTTAGCGTTAAGTGCGAGCCGTTTTGCTTTTGCGAAAAACGACACACAAGTCGATTTACGTATCGTAGCCACGACCGATATTCACAGTTTTTTGACTGACTTCGATTACTACAAAGATGCACCTACTGAGAAATTCGGTTTTACCCGTGCAGCAAGCTTGATTCGTCAAGCACGTAAAGAGGTGAAAAACAGCGTTTTAGTTGATAACGGTGACTTAATCCAAGGTAACCCAATTGCTGACTATCAAGCAGCGAAAGGTTATAAAGAAGGCAAACCAAACCCTGCTGTAGATTGCTTAAATGCGATGCACTATGAAGTCGGCACATTAGGTAACCACGAATTTAACTATGGCTTAGATTATTTAGCCGATGCGATTAAACAAGCGAAATTTCCAATCATCAATGCCAACGTAGTAAAAGTCGGTACCGAAGAGCCCTATTTCACACCTTATGTGATTCAAACCAAAGAAGTGGTAGATAGCCAAGGTAAAAAGCACAAACTAAACATTGGTTATATCGGTTTTGTACCACCTCAAATTATGGTATGGGATAAAGCAAACTTACAAGGCAAAGTAGAAACTCGCGATATCGTGAAAACTGCACAAAAATATGTGCCAGAAATGAAACAAAAAGGCGCAGATATTATTGTGGCACTTGCTCACACAGGCCCATCAGATGAGCCATATCAAGAAGGTGCAGAAAACTCCGCATTCTACCTTGCTGATGTACCACACATTGACGCGATTGTTTTCGGTCACTCTCACCGTCTATTCCCAAACAAAGAGTTCGCCAAATCACCAAACGCAGATATTGCTAAAGGTACTGTAAAAGGCGTACCTGAAAGTATGGCTGGCTACTGGGCAAACAACATCAGTGTAATCGACTTAACCCTTGCTCAACACAACGGCAAATGGTTAGTGGCTGATGGTAAAGCGGTACTTCGCCCAATTTATGATGCTGAAAACAAAAAAGCGACCACAGAAAGTGATGCCGAATTGACCGCACTTTTAAAACCTGTGCATGAAGCCACCCGTGAATTTGTGGCACAGCCAATCGGTAAAGCGACCGATAACATGTATAGCTACTTAGCCCTAGTGCAAGATGACCCAACCATTCAAATTGTGAACCAAGCACAAAAAGCTTATGTTGAAAAAGTAGCACCAAGTGTTGCAGCAATGGTAGGCTTACCAATTTTAAGTGCGGGCGCACCATTTAAAGCAGGTGGACGTAAAAATGACCCTACTGGCTATACTGAAGTGAACAAAGGTGAATTAACCTTCCGTAATGCAGCAGATTTATATCTCTATCCAAATACCTTAGTTGTGGTGAAAGCAACCGGTGAAGAACTGAAAGAGTGGTTAGAATGTAGCGCAGGTATGTTCAAACAAATCGATCCTACCAGCGACAAACCACAATCTTTACTTGATTGGGACGGTTTCCGTACCTATAACTATGATGTGATTGACGGCGTAAATTATGAATTCGACCTGACTCAACCACCGCGTTATGACGGCGAATGTAAATTGATTAACCCGAACTCACACCGTGTAGTGAATTTAACTTACCAAGGTAAACCGGTTGATCCAAAAGCAGAATTCTTAATTGCGACTAACAACTATCGTGCTTACGGTAATAAATTCCCAGGCACGGGCGATGCACACATTGTTTACGCTTCTCCTGATGAAAACCGCCAAATTCTTGCGGATTACATCAAAGCAGAAAGCGAAAAAAATGGCCATGTAAACCCAAGTGCGGATAAAAACTGGCGCTTTGCACCGATTAAAGGTAACGATAAATTAGACGTACGTTTTGAAACCTCACCAAGCGAACAAGCGGCGAAATTCATTCAAGATAATGCACAATACCCAATGAAGAAAGTCGGCACCGATGAAGTGGGCTTTGCGGTATATCAAATCGATTTATCAAAATAACAGAAAAAGGGCGTGCTCAGCACGCCCTACTTATTTCAAAGTGCGGTCAATTTTGACCTTATTTTTCTTCTTTTGGAAGTCTGATTAAGGAAAAGATCAAGCCGCCCCAAATTACTAAAAGCGCCACAATCATCATTGTAATTGCAATACTTGTCATCTTTATTCTCCTTTTTCTTCAAGCTTGAAGTTTTCTTCATTTTTCCATTTTAAACGAGAAAGAATGAATGAAACCACCACTAGCGAAATTGCCATACCCCAACCAAAGATATTTACAAACCAGCTTGGATAGCCTTCATAACCTTCTGTAAATACTTTCGCGCCTTCACTGAATAACATAAAGGCAAGAATACCGGTTGTGATGACAATACATAAACGCCATAGGAAACCGACTTTGAATGAAGAGCTTTGATTTAAGTGGTTGCCTAATAAACCTAGTTTTTCATTTGCTACAATCACGATTAATGAAACAAACGCCACTGCTACAATACCGAAGTAGTTCACAAATTTATCGAATACATCAAGCATAGGTAAGCCAGTTGTTGTACCAAATAAAATGACCGATACTACCATCATTGGTAAACCAACAACAAAGGTCGCTTTTGCTCGACGTAAACGGAGTTTATCTTGAATCGCTGAAATGATTACTTCAATAACAGAGATAAATGAGGTCAATGCCGCAAAGGTTAATGAACCGAAGAACAATACCCCTAATACTTCACCGAATGGTGCTTTATTAATAATAGTTGGGAATGCAAAGAAGGCTAAACCAATACCACCTTTTGCCACTTCGCTTACTTCTACACCTTGCGCAGTTGCGATGAAACCTAATGCCGCAAATACACCGATACCGGCAAGCACTTCAAAACTTGAGTTCGCAAAACCAACAACTAAGCCGCTACCTGTTAAATCAGAATCTTTTTTCAAGTACGATGCATACGTAATCATAATCCCGAAACAGATAGAAAGAGAGAAGAAGATTTGACCGTAAGCCGCAATCCACACGCTCGGATTAGAGAGTTTTGACCAGTCTGGTGTAAATAGTGCGTTTAAGCCTTTTTCTGCACCTGGCAAGAATAAAGAATAAACGACCAACGCTACAAACATCACCACTAAAACAGGCATTAAGATATCTGAAGATTTAGAAATCCCTTTTTGAATACCTAAAGAAAGCACGCCTAATGCTACTAACCATACAGCAATTAATGGGCCAGTTACCATGCCGACAAACTCGAAGCTCACGCCGTTACTGATCTCACCCATTTTTAAGAATTCGTGTAGGAAGAAATCAATCGGCTGGTCGCCCCAAGCTGAATTAAGTGAGAAATAGGTATAGCTTGCCGCCCAACCTAATACTACCGCGTAGTAAAGACCGATGATGACATTCACCATTACTTGCCACCAACCAAACACTTCAAAGTGTGGGTTAAAGCGACGATAAGAAAGCGGTGCACCACCACGATGGCGATGACCGATTGCGTAATCTAAGAAAAGCAATGGAATACCAGCGGTTAAAAGTGCAATAAGGTAAGGGATAATAAATGCACCGCCACCGTTTTCATAAGTGGTATAAGGGAAACGCCAGATGTTCCCTAAGCCAACAGCGGATCCAATCGCCGCCATAATAAATGCTTTCCGACCAGAAAAGGTCTCACGCTTTGCGTTTGACTGCGTCATATTAAGTTCCTTTTGAATGAAGAAAGATTTCAATATAATGAATTCTAAAACCGAGTCAAGAATTTGATTTAAAGTGCGGTTAAAAATAATGAATTTTTTTAAAAAATCACTGTCTAAAGGCCGAATTTAATCTCTATTAACAACCAAAAGGAAACATTTATGGATCTCAACAGCATTTTAAATCAAGTTTTAGATGTTGCTAAAAACTCTGCAAGCAAACTTGAAACCGGCAACCAAACAATCGACTCTCTCACCAAAGTAGGCGGTGGTGCAGCATTAGGCGGTATTTTATCAATGATTTTAGGCCGTAGCGGCGGTGCAAGCTTAGCAAAATTAGGCTCACTTGCCGTTTTAGGTAACCTTGCTTACCAAGCGTACCAAAATTATCAAAAATCCCAACAAAATAGCCAACCAAACATTTCAGAAAATGCGTTTGATGTATTAAATTCATCAAGCCATGTCGATGCGGGTGAATTAATTTTACGTACTATGATCGCCGCAGCGGCAGCAGACGGTGAAATCACTGAAGACGAAAAACAAACTATCGCAAATGAAGCAGGTAACAACCCTGAATTAGCACAGTGGCTTGAACAAGAAATTCAAAATCCAATTTCTATCAACGAGATTGCTCGTCTTGTAGGTAATGATACTGCACTTGCAAGCAACGTGTATTTAGCAGCTCGTTTAGTAAGCAAAGATTTATCTCGCAAAGAAATCATTTTCTTAGCAGATTTAGCACAAGCATTAGGCTTAGACGATGCGCTTGTTGAACAATTAGAAAAACAAGCAGGCTTCTAATTTTACGTGCAGAAAACATTGCGTTTTCTGACCGCACTTTTCATAAAAAAACACGATAATCTTGGTTATCGTGTTTTTTTCGTTTGTTTTTTCGCGAAAACCTAACCAAAGGCGAAAAATTCCGCTACAATGCAAAACTTCAATATTCATAAAATTATTTAATAATCATAAAAACGGGAAGCAACATGACAGGCGCACAACTCATTATCGAATGTTTAAAAGCGCACGGTGTAACCGATCTTTTCGGCTACCCAGGCGGGGCAATCATGCCAACCTATGATGCCATCTATGACTCAGGTCTTGACCATCTCCTTTGTCGTAATGAACAAGGTGCTGCAATAGCCGCGATTGGTTATGCGCGCTCTACAGGCAAAGTCGGCGTATGTGTGGCAACCTCTGGCCCAGGTGCCACCAATTTAATTACCGGTTTAGGTGATGCCTTTGCTGATTCAGTGCCACTCGTGGCATTCACTGGCCAAGTGGCTGCCCCCCTTATCGGTACCGATGCTTTCCAAGAAGCCGATGTGTTAGGTTTGTCTCTTGCTTGTACCAAGCACAGCTACATTGTGCAATCAATCGAAGAACTCCCCGAAATTATTGCCTCTGCTTTCCAAATTGCACAAAGTGGCAGACCTGGTCCAGTTCTCATCGATGTGCCTCGCAACATCCAAGTGAGCGATGTACCTGAACATGTAAAACCTATTGTCAAACCAGTCGTAAAACCAACCGCACTTTCAGAATTAAAATTAACTGAAGCAAAAGCATTATTGGCACAAACGAAAAAACCAGTGCTTTATGTAGGTGGGGGTGTAGGTATGGCGAAAGCCACACAAGCGGTCAAAAAATTCCTACAAATCACCAAAATGCCATCCGTTTCAACATTAAAAGGTTTAGGCTCAATTGACCCAACCGATCCTGTTTATATGGGCATGATTGGTATGCACGGCACAAGAGCTGCAAACGTTGCCGTACAAGAATGTGATTTATTGTTAGTGTGCGGTGCACGTTTTGATGACCGTGTGACAGGTAAATTAGACAGTTTTGCGCCACACGCCAAAGTGATCCATTGTGATATTGATGCAGCAGAAATCAACAAACTCCGTGTGGCAAATGTTGCTCTTCAAGGTGATTTAATTCAAGCTTTAGAGGCTTTAAGTATCCCGCTTGCCATTGATGATTGGCGTGCACACATTCAAACATTGAAAGCCAAACTCGATTTCACTTATATCGACAATGCAGGCAACCGACCGATTGACCCTTGGTCATTGCTCAACACGCTTTCTCAACGTAAACCTCAAAATGCCGTAATTTGTACCGATGTGGGCCAACACCAAATGTGGTCTGCGCAACATATGCGTCATTTCGCACCAGAAAACTATATTACCTCTGCTGGTTTTGGCACCATGGGATTTGGTTTACCTGCAGCGGTAGGCGCGAAAAAAGCACGTCCTCATGATGAAGTGATTTTAGTGACAGGTGATGGTTCATTGATGATGAACATTCAAGAATTAGGTTCAATCAAACGCGGCAAATTACCGGTAAAAATTTTGCTGTTAGATAACCAACGTCTAGGTATGGTCCGTCAATGGCAAGACCTTTTCTGGAACAAACGCCGCTCTGAAACTATTTTAGAAGATAACCCTGATTTCGTGATGTTAGCGAAAGCCTTTGATATTCCAGCTGAACGCATTGAACAAGCTGACGAAGTAGATGAGGCGCTTAATCGTTTATTAAATAGCGAAACCGCTTATTTGTTACAAGTATGCATTCCACCTGATGAATGTGTATGGCCATTAGTCCCACCTGGTGCGTGCAATGCCGATATGTTGGAGGAAATTTAAGATGAACCAATATACGTTTGAATTGACTGCTCAACATCGTCCGGAAGTGTTAGAACGGATATTACGCGTTATTCGTTTACGTGGCTTTACTGTGACTAATATGGAGATGGCATTGGTAGAAACTAAAGTTCAGATAAAAATCACTGTAAAATCTGACCGCACTTTTGATTTGTTGGTGAATCAATTGGCTAAACTGCCAGATGTGATTGAAATTAAGTAAAGGAACTTAAAAATGAAAAAGCTATTTACTTTTATTTTTCTGTTGTCAACAATCGTTTTGGCTGCTTGCTCGTCACGTTCGTCATCAACAACACAAGAGCCCATTGAGATGTTTATGTTTGGTCAAGATTGCAAGCTTTTTGTCTTTACCGATAAAGAAAGTTTTGAACTCTGTAGCTCTAGCGTCTCTGATTTATCGACATTTTTGAATAGCTCCTATGCCAAAGCGATTGAAAAAGTCATACCAGTTTTCCTTATCGATGAAGAAGACAAAAAGGTTTCTGCAAGATTAACATTGTATGTGCGAGCAGATAACTTAACGGAAAAACAACGTAATGAGTTATTAAAGAAATTTATGTTCCAAGAGACAACCGAAACGGTTAAAAAGAAATTGCAGGAACGTTATAGTATTTCACCTCAGTTTAATATTTATAGTATAACTTACGAGGCAGAAGGTGTTAGCCGACAATATGAACATCGAGATGAACTGCTGGCAAAATATAAACTTGCAAAACCGATTATGGCAACAGTGGACCGATATTATGGTAGTAAAGTTAATACCTCTTCGTATTCTGATGATGATAAAACTATTAACCCACTGACTATTTTAACCGCACCATTATGGTTTCCGGTTGCGATGTTAACTTGTTTGGGTGACAAAGATTCAAGCACTGGATTCGGTGCATTGTTTGATCCTTGCCCATTCCGTTAAATAGCAATAAAGTGCGGTTAAAAATCACTGTAAAATCTGACCGCACTTTTATTTTAATCGGTAGGCTCTTTATCTAAATAATTGCATTTATAAACTTAATTTTATCGAATAATTTCTTCGTATTATCTTCTGCCAAATCTCCCCTCCCCCTCTTTGCTAAAGAGGGGGGAAAGAACGAGCGAGATTTTATATCATTGTTCTACTTTGATATGGCAAATATAAATTAGTCAGATGACAGCAAATTTATAAAGAAAATCCCCTCTTTAGCAAAGAGGGGGAGGGGAGATTTGGCAGTATCAATTAACGAAGAAATTAAACAACATAACAAACTTTAACAAAAATTTACTTGGAGAGATTATTTATGCCAAAACTACGTTCAGCGACCAGTACACAAGGTCGTAATATGGCGGGTGCACGTGCCTTATGGCGTGCAACAGGAATGAAAGAAAATGACTTTGGTAAACCGATTATTGCGGTGGTGAACTCATTCACCCAATTTGTACCAGGGCATGTTCATTTAAAAGATATGGGGCAACTAGTCGCGGCTGAAATTGAAAAAGCTGGCGGCGTGGCAAAAGAATTCAATACTATCGCAGTAGATGACGGTATCGCGATGGGCCACGGCGGGATGCTTTATTCCTTACCAAGCCGTGATTTAATCGCAGACAGCGTGGAATATATGGTTAATGCTCACTGTGCTGATGCGATGGTGTGTATTTCCAACTGTGACAAAATCACCCCGGGAATGTTAATGGCGGCAATGCGTTTGAACATTCCAACCATCTTCGTTTCAGGCGGCCCAATGGAAGCGGGTAAAACGAAATTATCTGATCAACTTATTCGCTTAGACTTAGTAGATGCGATGATTGAAGCAGCAGATCCGAATGTAAGCGATGAGCGTATTGATGCGATTGAGCGTAGCGCTTGCCCAACCTGTGGTTCTTGCTCAGGCATGTTCACCGCAAACTCCATGAACTGCTTAACTGAAGCGTTAGGTTTATCTTTACCGGGCAATGGTTCTATGTTGGCAACCCACGCTGACCGCAAAGAATTATTCTTAAAAGCTGGTCGTCAAATTGTTGAACTTTGCAAACGCTATTATGAACAAGATGATGAAAGCGTATTGCCTCGTTCAATTGGCACCTTTGAGGCTTTTGAAAATGCTATGAGCTTAGATATCGCGATGGGTGGTTCAAGTAATACCGTTTTACACTTATTAGCGGCTGCTCAAGAAGCGGGTGTCGATTTCAAAATGGCGGATATTGACCGCTTATCACGCGTTGTGCCTTGCTTAAGCAAAATTGCACCAAATACTAATAAATACCACATGGAAGACGTACACCGTGCAGGTGGCATTATGGGCTTATTAGGTGAATTAGATCGCGCAGGTCTAATCCACCGTAACACCAAAACCGTGTTAGGTATGACTTTAGAAGAGCAATTAAACCAATACGATATCATTCGTAACAAAGACGAAGAATTACACAAATTCTTCCGTGCAGGTCCTGCGGGTATTCGCACCACACAAGCCTTCTCACAAGATTGCCGTTGGGATAGCGTAGATGATGACCGTGTAGGCGGCTGTATTCGTAATAAAGAAAATGCGATTTCTCAAGAAGGCGGCTTAGCCGTATTATTCGGTAACATCGCTAAAGACGGTTGTATCGTAAAAACGGCGGGTGTGGATGAGTCTATCTGGAAATTTACCGGTCGAGCAATCGTATTTGAAAGCCAAGAAGATGCGGTAGCCGGCATTTTAGGCGGTAAAGTGAAAGAAGGCCATGTGGTAGTCATCCGCTACGAAGGTCCAAAAGGCGGCCCCGGTATGCAAGAAATGTTATACCCAACCAGCTACTTAAAATCAATGGGCTTAGGTAAAAAATGTGCTTTATTAACAGATGGTCGTTTCTCTGGCGGTACATCTGGTTTATCTATTGGTCATGCCTCTCCTGAAGCGGCTTCTGGCGGTGCGATCGGTTTAGTACATGATGACGATATTATAGAAATCGATATTCCAAATCGCGCGATTAACCTTAAAATCAGCGATGAAGAATTAGCAAAACGCCGTACCGAGCAAGATGCCAAAGGCTGGCAACCGGCTAACCGCGAGCGTGAAGTATCCTTTGCCTTAAAAGTATTTGGCCACTTCGCAACATCTGCGGATAAAGGTGCGGTACGTGATAAAAGTCTATTAAAGTAAAATTTTCATAAACTAATGAGATGCGTGGATTTAATATCTACGCATCTTTTTAGATAGGTGTTGTTTGTTTTTTTATAAATTTTGTTTAAGGATCCAATGATGAGAGGCTATGTAATAAATTTAGATAGACAGCCTGAAAGATTGACTCATTTTTACCAACAACCAGGAAGCGAAATTTTTCAAAAAGTGTCTGCTGTTGATAGAAAAGTATTAGATATTATTGGCAATAAAGAATTCTTTTTTGATGTGACAACATTTACCCAAATGATACCACGTGGACCAACGATGGGCGAAATTGCTTGCACTCTTTCACACATTAAATGTTGGCAATTAATTGCTTTAGATGAATCTATTGACGAAGATGAATTTTGTTTAATTGCTGAAGACGATATTACATTGTTACCAACTAACAAAAATACACCATCAAAATTTTTAGATGTTGTTTCAGATATTGCTAAGGCACTAGAAGATATGCCTGTGGAATTAGTTAAATTACAAATGTTGTCTTATCGTGAGAGTAATTTATTTACAGGAAGTGGAAATATTTCTTTAAGTAAATCAATAGCTACAGGATTGGATGCATCTTATGATAATACAGGATCCGCTTTATATTTAATAAGAAAATCTCTTACACAGGCCATTATACATAAATTAAAAACGAAAAAACCATATTGGTTAGCAGATGGTTTTACAAAATTCTGCAATCCAGAAAATATAATGATGACCTTACCATTATTAGGCTATATTCAAGATAATTTCTCTTCCGATCTTGAAGAAGAGCGAATTCAACAAATACAAGCATATATGCAAAATACTTATGATAAAATTTAATTTTTTATAAATTGTAAAAAGTAATATTCAATAACCTCATTAATGATGATTAATCTCGCTGTAATATCATGAAAAATCTACTTACCAACCCTCAACCCTCTCAATCGGATTATGTTAACGCGATTGTTAAACTTGGCTCCAGAGTATATGAAGCCGCTACTGTAACCCCGCTACAAAAAATGGGGAAATTATCCGAGCGCCTACATAATAATATTTGGATTAAGCGTGAAGACCGCCAACCAGTAAATAGCTTTAAGCTGCGTGGTGCTTATGCGATGATTTCTAGCCTTTCTGACGAACAAAAACAAGCAGGTGTCATTGCCGCTTCTGCAGGTAACCATGCACAGGGTGTTGCTTTATCTGCTAAACAGCTTGGCTTAAAAGCGTTAATCGTTATGCCACAAAATACACCGAGCATAAAAGTGGATGCAGTCCGTGGTTTTGGTGGCGAAGTCTTGCTACACGGGGCTAATTTTGATGAAGCGAAAGCCAAGGCCATTGAGCTTTCAAAATCTAAACATATGACATTTATTCCACCATTCGATCATCCATTAGTGATCGCAGGACAAGGAACGTTGGCAATGGAAATGCTACAACAAGTGGCAGATTTGGATTATGTCTTTGTGCAAGTCGGAGGCGGTGGTCTCGCGGCTGGCGTAGCCATTTTACTCAAACAATTTATGCCGGAAATTAAAGTAATCGGTGTCGAGTCTAAAGATTCAGCCTGTTTGAATGCCGCTTTAGAAAAAGGTGAACCCACAGATTTAGCACACGTTGCTCTATTTGCTGACGGTGTAGCGGTAAAACGTATTGGTGATGAAACATTCCGTTTATGCCAAAAATATTTGGATGGTATGGTGCTAGTAGATAGCGATGAAGTTTGTGCCGCAATGAAAGATTTATTCGAAAATGTGCGGGCGATTGCTGAACCATCTGGCGCTCTAGGTCTAGCTGGTTTAAAAAAATATGTGAAACAAAACAATCTAGAAGGCAAAAATATGGCAGCGATTTTATCTGGTGCCAACCTTAACTTCCATACTTTACGTTATGTTTCGGAGCGTTGCGAAATTGGTGAAAACCGTGAAGCTTTATTGGCGGTAACGATGCCTGAACAACCAGGCAGCTTCTTAAAATTTGCTCATGTTATTGGTAATCGTGCAGTAACAGAATTCAGTTATCGTTATGCAGATAATCAAAAAGCCTGTATTTTCGTTGGTGTGCGCACGGCTAATGAAGCTGAAAAAGCAGAAATTATTGCTGATTTAACGAAAAATGGCTTTGATGTAGAAGATATGTCTGATGATGATATTGCGAAAACTCACGTGCGTTATTTAATGGGTGGACGAGTTTCTAATCATCATGAACGACTTTATAGCTTTGAATTTCCAGAACAAAAAGGCGCGTTACTTAAATTCTTAGAAATTTTGGGTAAACGTTGGAATATTTCATTATTCCATTATCGTGCACATGGAGCCGATTACGGTAATATTCTTGCGGCTTTCCAATTAGGCGAAAAAGATAACGTAGAATTTGAACAGGCTTTAGCAGAACTCGGTTATGTTTATGAAGATGTAACTGAAAGTAAAGCGTATCGATATTTCTTACGATAGAAAAACAAAAAGAGCGGTCAAAATAACCGCTCTTTTTTATTATCATTAACTTATCGTTTTGATTTAACGAGTTTTTCAGTAAGTTCGTAAGCACGAAGTTTCGCTAACTCTTTAGAAAGTTTAGCTACAAGTAAATCATGATCCACATCAACTGCGTGATTCACAATATTTTCTTCCGCTTTACGTTTTGCTTCACGAATACGATCTGCATCTAACTCGCTACCGCGAATTGCAACATCGGCAAGTACCGTTACTACTTTAGGCTGAACTTCTAAGAAGCCGCCTGAAACATAGATAACTTCTTCATTGCCATCTTCAAGGGTGAATTTAACAATCCCTGGCTTAATCGCCGTCATCAAAGGGGTGTGGTTTGGTAAAATGCCAAGTTCACCTTCCACACCTGTTGCTTGGATTTGTTTCACAGCACCTTCAAAGATTTTTCGCTCTGCGCTGACTATTATTAGGTTAAATGTCGCCATTTTTGTTCTCCTTCAAATGACTTGAAGTGATTACATATTTTTGGCTTTTTCTAGCGCTTCGTCGATTGTACCGACCATGTAGAACGCTTGTTCTGGAATATGGTCGTATTCGCCGTTTAAAATACCTTTAAAGCCGCGGATAGTTTCTTTTAAAGAAACGTATTTACCTGGAGTACCGTTGAATACCTCAGCAACGAAGAACGGTTGTGATAAGAAACGTTCAATTTTACGTGCACGTGCTACCACAAGTTTGTCATCTTCAGATAACTCGTCCATACCAAGAATTGCGATAATATCTTTTAATTCTTTATAACGTTGTAAGATACCTTGTACGCCACGCGCTACATCATAGTGCTCTTGACCAACAACGAGTGGGTCTAATTGACGTGAAGTTGAATCTAATGGGTCAACCGCAGGGTAAATACCTAAAGATGCAATTTGACGACTTAATACAACTGTTGAGTCTAAGTGTGCAAAGGTTGTTGCCGGAGATGGGTCAGTTAAGTCATCCGCAGGTACGTATACCGCTTGAACAGAGGTGATAGAACCTGTTTTGGTTGAAGTGATACGTTCTTGTAACACACCCATTTCTTCTGCTAATGTTGGTTGGTAACCTACCGCAGATGGCATACGACCTAATAACGCAGATACTTCAGTACCAGCAAGGGTATAACGATAGATGTTATCCACGAAGAATAATACATCACGACCCTCATCACGGAATTTCTCTGCCATAGTTAAACCGGTTAACGCAACACGTAAACGGTTACCTGGTGGCTCATTCATTTGTCCGTAAACTAATGATACTTTATCTAATACGTTAGAATCTTTCATTTCATGATAGAAGTCGTTACCTTCACGAGTACGTTCACCTACACCCGCAAATACAGAGTAACCTGAGTGCTCAATCGCGATATTACGGATTAATTCCATCATGTTAACGGTTTTACCTACACCCGCACCACCGAATAGACCTACTTTACCACCTTTTGCGAATGGACAAATTAAGTCGATAACTTTGATACCAGTTTCTAATAATTCCGTACTGTTAGATTGTTCTTCATAGCTTGGTGCCGGACGGTGAATAGACCAATTTTCTTCCGCGCCAATTTCACCTTGCTCATCGATTGGTTCACCCAATACGTTCATAATACGGCCTAACGTTTTAGTCCCTACTGGAACTTGAATTGGGTTACCCGTATTTTCTACTTTTAAGCCACGTTTTAAGCCGTCAGATGTACCTAATGCGATACAGCGAACTACACCGCCACCTAATTGTTGTTGAACTTCAAGGGTTAAACCTGATTCAACTTTTAATGCATCGTAAACTTTTGGTACTGCATCTTGTGGGAATTCAACGTCAATCACCGCACCGATGATTTGTACAATTTTTCCTGCTGACATTACCGTTCCTCTTTCATTAAATCGCTGCCGCGCCGGCGACGATTTCGTTTAATTCATTTGTAATACTTGCTTGACGGGCTTTATTATAAACTAATCGCAAGTCATTGATTAAATTACCTGCATTATCAGTTGCCGCTTTCATTGCTACCATTCTAGCAGCTTGCTCGGAAGCAAGGTTATCTACCACAGATTGATACACTTGTGACTCCAAATAACGAGTAAGCAAACTGTCTAATAAGACTTTTGGCTCTGGCTCGTAAAGGTAATCCCAGGTGCTTTGTCTTTGCTCTAAATTATCGGTTTCTAATGCCGGTAATGGTATTAATTGTTGATAAACTGGTTTTTGTGCCATTGTATTAACGAATTTATTGTAGGCAATATAAACTGCATCTACTTCTTCGTCTTTATAGCTACCAAACATACCGTTTGCAACACCAATTAAGTCTTCCATTGTCGGATTATCACCCAAACCGGAAAGTTGTGCACGAACAGGTAATCCTAATGAACGGAAGAAGCTAATGCCTTTTGAGCCAATTAAACCCAATTCAACATTAACACCTTTATCTTTCCATTGTTTGATTTCTGTCATGACGGTTTTAAACAAGTTAATGTTCAAACCACCACACATTCCGCGGTCAGTCGAGACCACTAAGATCCCGACTTTTTTCACTTCGCGTTGAATTAAAAATGGGTGTTTATAACCAACACTTGCTTTAGAGACGTGGCTGATAACATTTCGTATTGTTTCAGAATACGGACGAGAAGCCGACATACGATCCTGCGTTTTACGCATTTTCGAGGTCGCCACCATTTCCATTGCCTTTGTAATTTTTTGTGTACTTTGTACACTGGCAATTTTGGTTTTTATCTCTTTTGCACCTGCCATCTTATTTCTCCGTTACTTTTACCACGCGCTGTTGGCTTTAAAGTTATCCAAAATCGATTTCAATGATGCTTTAACTTCATCATTGTAATTACCGGTTTTGGTCAATTCAGCCATAAACTCGCTGTGGTTACGGCGAGCGTAATCTAAAAGTGCGGCTTCAAAACTTGCAATTTTTTGCAATTCCACATCTTCTAAATAGCCAAACTCAACCGCAAAAAGCAACACAGATTGCTCTGCTACGCTAAGCGGTACATATTGTTTTTGTTTCAATAATTCAGTGACTTTTTCACCGTGAGAAAGTTGTTTGCGGGTAGCATCGTCAAGGTCAGATGCGAACTGAGCAAACGCCGCTAATTCACGATATTGAGCTAATGCGGTACGGATACCACCAGCTAATTTTTTCACTACTTTAGTTTGTGCAGAACCACCCACACGAGATACCGAAATACCTGGGTTTACCGCTGGACGAATACCAGAGTTAAATAAGTTAGATTCTAAGAAAATCTGACCATCGGTAATCGAAATTACGTTGGTTGGAACGAATGCTGAAACGTCACCTGCTTGAGTTTCAATAATTGGAAGAGCGGTTAAAGAACCGGTTTTTCCTTTTACTGCACCTTGAGTAAATTTTTCTACGTATTCTTCACTTACACGTGCTGCACGTTCAAGTAAACGTGAGTGTAGATAGAATACGTCACCTGGATATGCTTCACGACCTGGTGGACGACGTAATAATAATGAAATTTGACGATAAGCAACAGCTTGTTTTGATAAGTCATCGTAAACGATTAACGCATCTTCACCGCGATCACGGAAATATTCACCCATTGCACAACCAGCATAAGGCGCTAAATATTGTAATGCTGCTGATTCAGATGCAGATGCCGCAACAACAATAGTGTTTTCAAGCGCACCGTGCTCTTCTAATTTACGCACTACGTTTGCAATAGTCGACGCTTTTTGACCGATTGCTACATAGATACATTTAATACCTGAATCACGTTGGTTAATGATTGCGTCGATTGCTAATGCTGTTTTACCCGTTTGACGGTCACCGATGATTAACTCACGTTGACCACGACCGATTGGCACCATGGCGTCAACCGCTTTATAACCAGTTTGTACAGGCTGATCAACAGATTTACGATCGATAACACCTGGTGCAATGACTTCAACAGGAGAGAAACCATCGTTTTCAATTTCACCTTTACCATCGATTGGTTGACCAAGTGTATTTACCACACGACCTAATAAACCACGACCAACTGGTACTTCAAGAATACGGCCAGTACATTGTACTTCCATACCTTCCGCTAAATCTGCGTAAGGACCCATTACTACCGCACCAACAGAATCACGTTCAAGGTTAAGTGCCATTGCGTAACGGTTGCCTGGTAAGGCGATCATTTCGCCTTGCATCACATCGCTTAAGCCATGAATACGAATAATCCCGTCACTTACAGAAACAATTGTCCCTGTATTACGGGCTTCGCTCACCACGTCAAATTGAGCGATGCGTTTTTTAATCAATTCACTAATTTCAGTTGAATTTAGTTGCATCTTGTATTCCTCTTATAATTGCAACTCATTTGCGAGACGAGCAAGTTGTCCACGACTACTTCCGTCAATCACAAAATCTTCTGTACGAATCACTACACCGGCAATCAGTGAGCTATCTACATTGCAATTTAATTTCACTTTGCGAGCTAATCTTTTTTCCATTGCAGCTGCAATTTTTTCGATTTGTGTTGCATTCAATGGTTGTGCTGAAGTTACTTCAACTTCTGCAATAGCTTGATGTTCTTCCACATAATGTTTAAATTCTTCAAACACGGTAGGAATCGCACTCAAACGCTTATTTTCAGCCATTAACCGAATAAGATTTTGCCCATATTGATCCAATTGTTCGCCACAAATAGAAATTACTGTATCAGCTAATTTCTGTGCAGAAAGAGAACTACTTAAGTAAGCTTTTACCGTTTCATCTTCAGCCACGGCTGCAGCAAAACCTAACATTTCAGTCCATTTTTCAACCGCACTTTGTTCAATGGCAAAGTCGAATGCAGCTTTTGCATAAGGGCGAGCTATTGTAGTTAATTCTGACATAAGCTAAGCCTCTTATAACTCTGCAACTAATTTATCAATAATGTCATTGTTTGCCGCTTCATCAATAGAACGACCCACAATTTTCTCAGCACCCGCTACTGCTAATGAAGCCACTTTAACACGTAATTCTTCTTGAACACGTTTACGTTCTGCTTCTACTTCAGCATAACCTTGAGCAATAATTTTTGCTTTTAGTTCTTCAGCTTCTGCCTTCACTTCGTCTAACACTTCATTGCGACGTTTATTCGCAGCATCTAAAATTTCTTGAGCTTGTACTTTGGCAGATAGAAGTTCTTGTTCAACAAGATTTTTAGTATCTGCTTGCTCTTTTTTCGCTGCTTCAGCTGACGCTAAGGCGTTCGCAATTTGGCTTTGACGTGTTTCAATCGCATTAATAATTGGTGGCCAAACAAACTTCATGCAGAACCACACGAAAAGTGCGAATGCAATAAGTTGACCAATCAATGTTGCATTTAAATTCACAACGTCCTCCTTACTATGCTTGTTTTACGTTGATAAGCAAATAAGGTGATTAGTGTAATAAACCGATGAATGGGTTTGCGAAAATGAAAAGTAATGAAATACCAACAGCAATCATTGCAATCGCATCCAAAAGACCAGCCACGATAAACATTTTAGTTTGTAGGCTAGATGCTAATTCAGGTTGGCGAGCAGATGATTCTAAGAATTTACCACCTAAGATCGCAAAGCCGATTGCAGTACCTAATGCAGCAAATGCAAGAAGAATTGATGCACCAATGATTGTCGCTGTAATTACAGTTTCCATAATGTTCTCCAATAGATAGAAGTTAAGTTTAGCCCTAGAGCCGGTTAATAAAAAAATTAATGTTCTGCTTTGTTATAAGCAATACTTAAATAAACCACCGTTAACATCATAAAGATGAATGCTTGTAACGTAATAACCAAAATATGGAAAATAGCCCAAGCTAGGTGTAATGGGATTCCCAATGCTGCAATGGCCACATTTGCAGAGTACATCACAGCGATAAGAATAAAGATTAATTCCCCTGCATACATATTACCGAAAAGACGGAAAGCAAGAGAAATCGGTTTAGCTAGTAAAGTTACTGTTTCAAGAATAAAGTTTACAGGAATAAACGCCCAATGATTAAAAGGGTGGAGTGTATATTCTTTAACTAAACCACCAAAACCTTTTGATTTAATTGTATAGAAAAGAATAAGGAAGAATACACAGATTGACATACCTAATGTTGCACTAATATCTGCTGTTGGTACTGCTCTTAAATAATGAATACCAAAAAGACCGGCAAATTGAGGAAGAAAATCAACTGGGATCAAGTCGATAGCATTCATAATGAATACCCAGCAGAAAATGGTTAAGGCAATTGGTGCTACAACATTACGCGGACCATGAAAGTTTTCTTTCACAATACCATCAACCCAACCTACAACAATTTCAACCAAACATTGCATTTTGCCTGGTACGCCTGTCGTAGCATTTTTTGCAACACGAGAAAAGATAAACAAGAAAATCACTGCCGATACAATTGAGAAAAAAAGCGTATCGAAGTGAACGTTCCAGAAACCATCACCTGTCTTCAAGAAAGACAAGTGGTGACTAATATATTCGGAAGTTGTTTGTCCAGACATAATCAACCCTTTGTAGAAAAATTAAGATCTATTTAACAAAAACGGAATAACATTATTCAACGCTAATGCTGTAAAAAAACCAACAAAAAACAAAATAAAATGTGAGATAGCAAGCCATTTAAAGGACACACCCACAAGCACAATCGTTAACATAAACTTTAACGCTTCACCACGATAAAATGCCGTTAATTTTGTTGAAAAATCTTGTTTGCGAAAAAAAACAATATAAGCAAAAGCACAAAATGGTATAAAAGCACTGATAAATCCTAAACTAAAATCTACCGCACTTTCACCTTGCCAAATTGCAAGGAATACCCCAAAAACAACAAGACAAACCGACTCAATGATTATCGCCTTTTGATATCGATTTTTAGCCTGTGTTAAAACCTTAGACATTATCTTATTTTTTTAAAATACAAAAACTGTCTAATTATACCCGTGCTACAAAGAGTTTCAACTTTTAAACCACTAAAAAATGTTAAACAAATCACACTTTTAAAAAAATATTCACAAAATCATCACAAAAAAAGTGTGTTTTATCGTAAAACGATTAAATGTCGTTCACCTACAAGCTCAGGGATATGTAAAGTTATCACGTCTTTTATTTCGAATTTTTTGTCTAATTCTTGAACTTCATCTTCGTGATAAATGCCTTTCAAGGCATAAAAATATCCATCTTTCTTTGGCAAATGATGACACCAATCTGTCATATCTTTTAAGGAAGCAAATGCACGACTTAGTACACCGTCGAATTTTTGTTCAGGTTGGTATTCCTCAACGCGGCTAAGAACGGGTTCTACATTTGTTAGTCCTAACTCACGTACTGCATTTCGAATAAAGCTAATACGCTTACCTAAACTATCTAACAAGACAAATTGCTTGGTAGGATTAATAATGGCTAGAGGCAGACCTGGCAAGCCTGGACCGGTTCCTACATCAATAAAACGATCCCCTTGTAAATAAGGACTAACAACAATACTATCCAAGATATGTTTCACTAACATTTCCTGTGGATCACGCACAGAGGTTAAGTTATAGGCTTTATTCCATTTATTGAGTAATTGCACTAACTGGATAAGTTGATCTTTTTGTCGATCTGTTAATTGAATTTCAGCTTGAGTCAGTAAATTTTCGAGTTTTGCTTTCATTTTTCTATCTATCTTGTCTATTTGTCGTCATTCTACTTGAAAATTCCTACCTTGAAACATTATTTCTTCTGGCTTGCTAAAATATTCCCTAAATTTGTTTCCAACCAGTCCACCAACTCAAACATCTTATTAGAAGCTTCTGTTCCAAATTCTGTTAATGTATAATCCACTTGCGGTGGCACGGTATTATAGGATTTACGAATTAACATACCATCAGCCTCCAATTCCTGCAGGGTTTTAGTCAACATACGTTCACTTACGCCATCAATCGCACGGCGAAGTTCACTAAAACGCTTGGTACCAGAATGCAAACTCACCAACACCAATGCGCCCCAACGGCTGGTTAAATGTTGCAAAATTTGGCGAGAAGGGCAAGCTGAAGCCAGAACATTCCCACGATTTAAATTTTTTTTCATTTTTAATTCCTTAAAAATCAACAAGTTAAAAATTATTTTTTAAAAATTCCAAAACTTACGTTTATGTAAGTACTTCTCAAAAGTAAGTATTGAAATATAATACGCCACATCAAGCGAACAATCAAATGTTCAAATATCATTTCAACTTAACGAGAAGGAAAACATCATGACAACTAAAACTATCGCAATTACTGGTGCAACAGGTCAATTTGGCGCAATCGCATTAGACTTATTAAAAGCAAAACAAGCAAACGTCATCGCGCTTGTACGCTCTCCAGAAAAAATTTCAGGTGTAGAAGCCCGCAAATTTGATTATTCAAAAACAGAAGGTCAAGTAGAAGCATTACAAGGCGTAGATACTTTAATTCTTGTTTCAAGTAGTGAAGTCGGTCAGCGTGCATTACAACACAACAACGTAATTGAATCAGCGAAAAAAGCGGGTGTGAAACATATTATCTATACCAGTTTACTCGGCGCGACAAACGATAATACCGTAAAATCCCTTGCCGGTGAGCACGTTGAAACTGAAGCCGCATTAAAAGCTTCGGGTATTACTTACACTATTTTACGCAATGGTTGGTACACCGAAAACTACACAGCTTCAATTCCGGCAGCATTAGCAAACAATGCTTTCTACGGTTCAGCAAAAAACGGCAAAATTTCGTCTGTACTTCGTGCAGAACTTGCTGAAGCAGCAGTAAACATCGCATTAAGTGAAGGTCATGAAAACCAAACTTACGAACTTGCCGGATCAACCAGCTGGACATTAGCCGACCTTGCAGCAGAAATCAGCAAACAAACAGGTAAAGATATCCCTTACGTGGATATTCCTGCAGCAGATTATGTCGCAGCACTTGTACAAGCAGGATTAGATGAAGGATTTGCAGGCTTAATTGCACAATGGGATGTAGATGCATCAAACGGTGCATTATTCTCAGAAGACAAAACCCTTGAGAAATTGCTTGGTCGTCCAACAGCAGGATTGGATGTAGCAGTGAAACAAGCTCTCGCCCATTAATAAGGTTCTTTAAATTTAATCATAAAAAAGTGCGGTTAGTTTTAACCGCACTTTTCATTTTTAAACATTATTCGCCGCGTTTCAACATACCTTGTTTTTTCAAATTCACCAGAATAATTGAAATTGCCGCAGGAGTAATGCCTGAAATTCGGCTCGCTTGACCAATTGAAACTGGACGATGTTGTTCTAACTTCGCACGTACTTCATTCGATAAACCAGACACTTTGCTGTAATCAAAGTTAGCTGGGATAGCTGTATTTTCGTGGCGTTTTTGTTTTTCAATTTCTTCTTGCTGATGCTCAATATAGCCTTGATACTTAATAGCAATTTCTACTTGTTCTACGGCTTCTCGGTCTTCCATTGCCGGTTTGTATGGCGTTAAAGAAGTTAAAATATCGTAGGTCATTTCAGGACGACGCAATAAATCTTCACCATTTGCTTCACGCACAAGTGGGCTACCAAGTACTTTATTGGCTTCTTCTAAATATTCAGAACGCGGATGCAACCAAATGCTGCGTAAGCGTTGGCGTTCCTGTTCGATATTTTCCATTTTTTGATTGAAGCGAGCCCAGCGAGCCTCATCAATCAAACCTAATTCATGGGCAATTGGCGTTAAACGAATGTCCGCATTGTCTTCACGTAATAATAAACGGTATTCCGCACGAGAAGTAAATACGCGATATGGTTCTTTGGTACCAAGCGTACAAAGGTCATCCACCAATACGCCTGTATAGGATTGATCGCGACGTGGATACCATGCTTCTTTCTCTTGTACATAAAGACCTGCGTTAATCCCAGCCAATAAGCCTTGTGCCGCTGCTTCTTCATAACCGGTTGTACCGTTAATTTGACCCGCAAAGAATAAACCCGAAATCGATTTAGTTTCTAACGTTGGTTTTAAGTCACGCGGATCAAAATAATCATATTCAATGGCATAACCTGGTTTGATAATACGCGCTTTTTCCAAACCTTTCATCGAATTAACAATGCCCATTTGCACGTCAAACGGTAAACTGGTAGAAATCCCGTTTGGATACACTTCATTACTGGTTAAGCCTTCTGGTTCCAAATAGATTTGATGTGAATTACGATCCGCAAAACGCATCACTTTATCTTCAATGGATGGACAATAACGTGGACCGATTCCTTCAATCACACCAGTATACATTGGACTGCGATCCAAGTTATTACGGATCACTTCATGAGTTTGTTCATTAGTGTGTGTAAT
The DNA here is from genome assembly GCF_014931395.1 of Haemophilus parainfluenzae. Classification (NCBI taxonomy): domain Bacteria; kingdom Pseudomonadati; phylum Pseudomonadota; class Gammaproteobacteria; order Pasteurellales; family Pasteurellaceae; genus Parahaemophilus; species Parahaemophilus parainfluenzae. The sequence goes on from NZ_CP063120.1 coordinate 555,627, forward strand.
ATAACAAGGAATTTGTTGAGGGTGATCTGACACAGATCCCATAAAAGAAAATACCGGTAATACGGCATCACCATGTTGTTTAGCCAATATATCGAAATTGATCGTGCGTGCATCAATACGCGGTGGGGTACCGGTTTTTAAACGATCTACACGTAAATTCAGATCACGTAAACGATGAGAAAGTGTAACAGCTGCCGGATCACCAGCTCGGCCACCTTCATAATGTTCTAAACCTATATGGATCTTACCCGCTAAGAAAGTACCGGCAGTTAAAATGACCGATTTAGCACGGAATTTAAGTCCCATTTTGGTTTCCACACCACAAACACTATCTTGCTCAATTAAAATATCCGTTACTTCTTGTTGGAAAATATCTAAATTTGGTTGATTTTCTAGTGCGATGCGTACGGCTTGACGATATAACACGCGGTCAGCTTGAGCTCGGGTTGCACGTACAGCAGGTCCTTTACTGCTATTTAAAGTACGAAATTGAATCCCCGCCTTATCTACAGCATGCGCCATTAATCCGCCCATGGCATCCACTTCTTTCACTAAATGGCCTTTACCAATACCACCAATAGCGGGGTTACATGACATTTGTCCAAGGGTATCAACATTATGTGTCAATAATAGGGTTTTTAATCCCATGCGTGCCGGAGCCAATGCGGCTTCTGTACCGGCATGACCGCCACCAACAACGATCACATCATAATTTTCGGTGTAAAACATATCTCTCTCTTCGTCTTCAATTTGATCTTCGATCTAAAAATAGGCGCTATTCTACTGAAAATTACGTGTGCTTGAAAGCAAGAATTCAATCTGTGATAAGAGAAGATCGAATAGGTAATAAAGATAAGATCTATTTATATATAAAGATCTTATTATTGTTACTATTAAGATCCTTTTACCTTGTGAATAAGATCCTTTTCCTTTTTTAAATGAAGAAGTTAGATCGTTTTAGACTGTGTTGAAATGTCGTCAGTTTGGAGGCTTTTCCTTGTGGATAACATTTAATTTTATCCACAGTTAAAACAATCATCATATTTACTCAGTGGAAAAGAACAAGTTTTTGACAGGTTTTATTAAAGTTATCCACAGGTAATTTTTTTGGATAATGGATAAAGAAAAAGCGATAACTCAAATTATCGCTTTATTATGACTAAAGTGCATTTATAAATTGTGGTAGCCAATCTTCAGCAAATTGTTCTTGATCATCAACATGCAAGACATCGATTTTTAAACTGTTGCAAATTTTGACCGCACTTTTTTCACTTAATTGTGTTTCAACTTTATTCACGGCATGACAGAATGTATCGTAATCTGAATTGCCTAAGCCTACAACGGCAAAGCGGAGAGAAGAGAAATCTTTATCTGATGCCGCAATTTGTTCAAAGAGTGGTTTCAAATTATCAGGCAATTCACCTGCACCATGTGTTGAAGTGACAATCAACCAAATATTTTCATCAATCACATCATCAAGTTCTGGTCCGTGGAAAAGTGCGGTAGAAAAATCTTGTGTTTTTAACACATCTTCTAAATGCTCTGCCACATATTCAGCGCCGCCTAATGTGCTGCCTGAAATCACGCAAATATTCATATTGTTTCCTAATAATAAAAAAGGCTTAGATTTTCTAAGCCTTTATAGTCATTATACGTTGTCGAATTTACCCAACAATGAACGAATGTGTTCTTGCCAGTTGCGGTGTTCATTTCTAAGTTGCTCATTTTCATGTTGCAACGCTTCTACCGCTTGTTGAGATTGATTTTTTTGTTCTTTTAATTCTTCCACTTCAAGTTGAAGTAATTGAATGGTTTCTACTGCTTGTCTAATTTTTTCTTCAAGCTGATCTAAAATTTCTAAAGACATAGTGATTTCCTTTTTTAAAATAAGTCCGAAACGGCTTTATTCTACCGACTTAATCCTATTTTTAAAAGCCTCTTGTCAAAATTTATTATGCAAACGTTTGCTTAGTGATAAAATAACGAGACTTTTTGCATTGGGAGAGAAAAATGAATCGTGCATTAGCTATTGAATTTTCAAGAGTAACCGAAGCGGCAGCATTAGCAGCTTATACTTGGCTTGGACGTGGTAATAAAAATGCGGCAGATGAGGCGGCAGTCAAAGCCATGCGTTATATGCTGAATTTAATTCATATGGACGGTGAAATTGTGATTGGTGAAGGAGAAATTGACGAAGCGCCAATGCTTTATATTGGCGAAAAAGTGGGCTCAGGTAATGGTGAGCTCGTTTCTATTGCGGTTGATCCTATTGATGGCACACGAATGACCGCAATGGGCCAATCAAATGCTATTTCTGTGTTGGCAGCTGGTGGTAAACGTACTTTTTTAAAAGCGCCTGATATGTATATGGAAAAATTGGTTGTTGGTCCTGAAGTGAAAGGCATGATTGATTTAAGTTTACCGATTGAACAAAATCTTCGCCGTGTGGCTTCTCGTTTAGGTAAATCCTTATCGGATTTAACCGTGATGGTACTCGCTAAACCACGTCATGATGAAGTGATTAAACAAATGCATAATCTTGGTATTCGCGTGATGGCTATTCCGGATGGTGATGTGGCGGCTTCGGTTTTATGTTGCTTACCTGATGCTGAAGTGGATATGGTTTATGGCATTGGCGGTGCACCTGAAGGTGTGGCAGCCGCCGCTGCAATTCGAGCATTAGGTGGAGATATGCAAGCTCGTCTTATTCCACGCAATGAAGTGAAAGGCGATACGGAAGAAAATCGTAAAATTGCCGCTGAAGAAGTTCAACGTTGTGAAGCCTTAGGTGTGAAGGTCAATGAAATATTAAAATTAGAAGATTTAGTGCGTGATGATAACCTTGTTTTTGCCGCAACGGGAATTACGCACGGTGAATTACTTAAAGGGATTTCTCGTCGTGGCAACTTAGCAACTACAGAAACCCTATTAATCCGTGGTAAATCACGCACCATTCGTAAAATCCAATCCATCCATTATCTTGATAGAAAAGATTCAGAAATCTATGAGATTTTAAGAAATTAGTGAAAATAAAAGAGCGGTCATAAAAAACAATGAATTTTTTGACCGCTCTTTTTTATTTCTTACAGCATTTTCTTCAATTGATACAAATAAGCTAAGGCTTGTTTTGGACTTAATTCATCTGGCTCAAGCTGCTCAATGGCTTCGCGTAAAGCATCAGGCTCCGCTTCAAAAGCCAATTCACCTTGATGTTGATTTAACGCTCTTAAATGTTGAATTTGTTGATCACCATTTTGTGCTGACAATTTTTCTAACTGATGTAATTTTTGCTTCGCCAGTTTAATGACCGATTGTGGTACACCAGCCAATGCTGCAACAGCAAGACCATAACTTTTACTTGCCGCACCGTCTTGAACCGCGTGCATAAAGGCGATGGTATTGTTATGTTCTAACGCATCTAAATGAATATTGGCAATGCCTTCAATTTGTTCTGGCAGTGCGGTGAGTTCAAAATAATGGGTCGCAAATAACGTAAGTGAACGAGTTTTCTTCGCTAACCATTCAGCACAAGCCCAAGCTAAAGAAAGCCCATCATAAGTAGATGTTCCGCGTCCAATTTCATCAATCAGAACTAAACTTTGTGAAGTGGCTTGATGAAGAATATTCGCCATTTCTGTCATTTCCACCATAAATGTAGAACGACCGGATGCTAAATCATCAGAGGCACCAATTCGAGTAAAAATACGATCAATTTGCCCGATAACCGCACTATCAGCCGGCACAAAACTGCCTATATACGCCATTAATGTAATTAAAGCTGTTTGACGCATATAGGTACTTTTACCGCCCATATTTGGGCCGGTAATAATCAGTAAATGACGCTGTTGATTGAGATTCACAGGGTTAGCAATAAAGGGGTCTTTTAAGACTTGTTCCACCACAGGATGACGACCATTTTCAATTTTTACGCCAATTTCATCGCTAAATTGTGGTGCAACATAATTTAAGGTTTCTGCTCGCTCTGCCAAGTTAACTAACACATCCAATTCAGACAATGCCAAACTGGCTAACTGTAATTGACCTAAATGTGGCAACAATAAATCAAATAATTCATCATAAAGTTGCTTTTCTAAAGCAAGTGCCGCCCCTTTTGATTTTAAAACCTTATCTTCATATTCTTTTAATTCAGGAATAATGTAACGCTCGGCATTTTTTAAGGTTTGACGGCGAACATAATGAATCGGTGCTTTATGGGCTTGTCCTTGGCTGATTTGAATATAATAGCCATGCACCGCATTAAAGCCAATTTTTAAGGTATCAATGCCCGTGCTTTCTCGTTCGCGTTGTTCTAAATTTTCTAAATATTGTGTTGCGCCAGCGGAAAGGGTTCGCCATTCATCTAATTCGGCATTATAGCCTTCAGCAATAACGCCACCATCGCGAATTAATAACGGAGGGGTTTCAATAATTGCTTTTTGAAGTAGCTCGATTTGCGCGGAAAAATCACCAATTTGCGTGGAAAGTGCGGTCAAATTTGATGATGGTTTTGTATGAATCAGCGATTTTATTGGTTCAATTTGTTCTAATGCAGTACGTAAACGTGTGAGATCGCGAGGACGTGCAGAACGCAGTGCTACACGGGCAAGAATACGTTCCATATCGCCCACTTGTTGCAAATAAGGCTGCAATTCGTGATATAAGTCTTGCTCAATAATTTCACCAATCGTTTTTTGGCGTTTTAATAGAATGTCTGTTTGACGGATAGGTTGATGAATCCAACGTTTTAACAAACGGCTACCCATTGGTGTAACACATTTATCTAATACTGAAGCAAGCGTGTTTTCTGTGCCACCCGCAAGGTTTTGAGTGAGTTCTAAATTTCGGCGTGTTGCAGCATCTAATTGAATATTATCGTTATTTTGAATGACACTGATGCTTTGAATGTGTGGCAGAGAAGCACGTTGTGTTTCTTTTGCATATTGCAATAAACAGCCTGCTGCTGCCAAGCCAAGAGGTGATTTTTCTACACCAAATGCACGTAAATCTTTCGTACCAAATTGACGGTTAAGTTCTGAAATCGCCGTACTAAGTTCAAATTCCCAAATAGGACGACGGCGTAATCCTTTATAAGGTTCGATAATGGCCATTTCGGCAAAATCTTCACAATAAAGTAATTCTACGGGATTAATGCGCTGTAATTCAGCTTGTAAGGCTTCTTTTGAATGAGGTTCACAAAGCTGAAAGCGTCCAGATGTCATGTCTAATGTGGCTAGACCAAATTTTTCTTTTTCCTGATAAACCGCCACAATTAAGTTATCTTGGCGTTCTGGTAAAAGTGCTTCATCACTCACTGTACCTGGTGTCACAATTCGTACAATTTTTCGCTCAACCGGTCCTTTTGATGTGGCGGGATCACCCACTTGCTCACAAATAGCAACAGGTTCACCTAATTGCACTAATTTTGCTAAATAGCCTTCTACCGCATGATAAGGCACGCCCGCCATGGGTATTGGATTACCTGCTGATTGTCCACGTTTTGTTAAAGAAATATCTAACAACGCTGCCGCTTTTTTTGCATCATCATAAAAAAGCTCATAAAAATCCCCCATTCTATAAAATAATAAAATGTCAGGATTTTCTGCTTTTAACTTGAGATATTGCTGCATCATTGGCGTATGCTGCTCGAAATTGTCTTGTAAATTCATGACGTTATCCAGTTTAGGTATTTAACTTTTTGTCTAGCAAGTAGTGGTTTTACGATAGAAGTGATGTGTTATTTTTAGCTGATTTTAATTTTCTACATCCACACTCAGTACTTCATCTTCTGTTTTTAACAGCGTATAGACATCTTTTAGCATTTCATTATCTATATTGTAGCATCGTACTTGCAAGCGAACTTCGCCGCTAGCTTGATCTTTTACCGATATATTTTCAATGCGGTAATCATGTTTCAGCAATAAATCGGTCACTTTACTGATACCGTTCGCAGAACTCAGTTGAATAGCTAAACGAGTACGCTTTTTATAGGTTTTACGACGAACATAACGTTGTACAATCGGGCTGATACGGATGGCGATTAAAATCATTAAAGTGGCAATAATCGCATCAAAAATAAAGCCTGCACCTGTTGCTACACCGATAGCCGCTGCCGCCCAAATGATTGCTGCAGTGGTTAAGCCTGAAATCGCATCATTTTTCTTGTGCAAAATTACCCCTGCACCTAAGAAACCGATGCCACTGATTACCTGTGCAGCAAGTCGCATAGGGTCAGTTCGAATGTTATCTGAAACTTGCGCATAATGTTCTGCTGCTTGAATGGATACAATCGTGAGTACACAAGTTGTCACTGCAATAATAGCGCAGGTTTTGACTCCAACAGGTTTGTGTTTAAGTTCACGCTCTAAGCCAATAATCCCGCCAAGTACAAGTGCGAGTAGCATTTTCCCTAGGATAAGTAAATAAGCCGTCTGTTCAAGAGCGGTCGAAAAAAGAAAAGAATTTTCCATGTTAATAATGAATATGAGTAAATAAAAAAACGGGCATTATTCTACCTGAAAAAAGAACTTTAATGGGCAAATTTACAATCAATTTACCTTTAATTTATCGCCTTTCGGCTTGAAATTGAGTAAAATCTAAAGTTTTGAAAGATGATGATAGCTGAGAATAAATTTATGCAAAAATCAACGCCGAATATTGGCTTTGTAAGTTTAGGTTGTCCTAAAAATTTAGTGGATTCCGAACGTATACTGACTGAATTACGTACTGACGGGTATAACATTGTGCCAAGTTATGAAAATGTGGACTTGGTCATTGTGAATACTTGTGGCTTTATTGATAGCGCTGTACAGGAATCCTTAGAAGCCATTGGAGAGGCGTTGGAAGAAAACGGACGTGTGATTGTGACGGGTTGTTTGGGTGCGAAAGAAGATCAAATTCGTCAAGTTCACCCGAAAGTATTGGAAGTGAGCGGTCCGCACAGTTATGAAACGGTAATGGCACAAGTACACAAGTACGTTCCTAAACCAGAGCATAATCCTTACACCAGCCTTGTACCAAAACAAGGGGTGAAATTAACACCAAAACACTACGCTTATTTGAAAATCTCAGAAGGCTGTGATCATCGTTGTACATTCTGTATAATCCCTTCATTACGTGGGGATTTAGAAAGCCGCTCTATCACACAAGTATTGGATGAAGCAAAACGTCTTGCTGATGCGGGCGTGAAAGAGTTATTGGTTGTTTCACAAGATACTTCTGCTTATGCGATGGATACACAACGCAAAGAAGGTGGCGTAAAAACGGCCTTCTGGAATGGTATGCCAATTAAAAATGACTTAATGACCTTGTGTAAACAGCTTGGTAAATTAGGTATTTGGGTACGTTTACACTACGTTTATCCTTATCCGCACGTGGATGATTTAATCCCATTAATGGCGGAAGGTTTATTATTGCCTTATTTGGATATTCCATTACAACATGCGAGTCCGAAAATTTTAAAAGCAATGAAAAGACCAGGAAAAATTGACCGCACTTTAGAGCGTATCAAGCAATGGCGTGAGATTTGTCCAGATTTAACTTTGCGTTCAACTTTCATCGTAGGTTTCCCAGGTGAAACAGAAGAAGACTTCCAAATGTTATTGGATTTCTTAAAAGAAGCACAACTTGATCGCGTGGGCTGTTTCAAATTTAGCCCAGTAGAAGGCGCACCTGCAACTGAAATGGCTGACCAAGTGCCTGAAGATGTAAAAGAAGAACGTTTCCACCGCTTTATGCAGTTACAACAAGAAATTTCGGCTGAACGATTAAAACAAAAAATTGGCCAAACGCTTGATGTAATTGTGGATGAAATTGATAACGAAGGTATTATCGGCCGTACAAAAGCCGATGCACCCGAAGTTGATGGCTTAGTTTATATTGAAAATCTAAGTGGCACGCCTGTGAAAGTGGGCGAATTTATTAAAGTAACCATTACCCATTCAGATGAATACGATCTTTGGGGAACCTGTTAATTATTAATCTTATTTATTTTTTACCAAAGGAATTAAAAAATGGCAGAAACACAAAAACAACCAAGTGTTATCCGTTTTGAACAAGAAGTTGCGGCAAAAAATTATGAAGCAGCTTGCGTAGAATTGCTCGATATTTTAAGCAAAATTGATACTAATTTTGGTGGCGTTGAAGGCATTGAAATTGATTATCCTAGCCAATTAAATGATGAATTAGTACAAGATAAAATTAAGCATTTTTGTACCCGTGTAGCGGTAGCAATGAGCGAGCTATTTTCTGATCCTAAATTAGATATTTCTGAAGGCGGGGCACAACGTTTCTTTACCTTACAACGTTGGATTAATATGATTTTTGCATCATCACCTTTTGTGAATGCGGACCATGTGTTGCAAACTTATAACCGCAATCCAGATAAAACTAATTTATCTGATTTCCATTTAGATAATGCAAGATCATCATTAATTAAATTCTGTATTTTGTACTTGCCGGAATCAAATATAAACGTGAATCTGGATGCTTTATGGAATTTAGATCCAGAATTATGTGCATCGCTTTGTTTTGCATTGCAATCACCCCGTTTTATCGGTACTGATCAATCGTTCTCTAAGCGTGGTACGCTTTTACAATGGTTCCCTGAAAAATTAGCGACAATTGAAAACTTAAATAATGTACCGAGTGCAATTTCACACGATGTGTATATGCATTGCAGCTACGATATTGCTGAAAATAAACATTGGGTGAAAAAAGCATTAAACCAAGTTATTCGTCGTCATTTATTGGAAGGTGGATGGACAGATCGCGATGTCACTAAATTAGGTGAGCGTAATGGCAAACCCGTCATGGTGGTGTTATTGGAGCATTTCCATTCATCTCATTCAATTTACCGTACGCATTCCACTTCAATGATAGCTGCTCGCGAACGTTTCTATTTAATTGGTGTAGGTAATGATGCTGTAGATGAAGCAGGTAAAGCTGTATTTGATGAATTTCATGTATTAGAAGGCAATAATGTTGTTTTTAAATTAGATCATTTAAAAGCGATTTGTGAGAAAAATGGCGCAGCGGTTTTTTATATGCCGAGTATTGGGATGGATTTAACGGCTATTTTTGCAAGCAATATTCGCCTTGCACCGGTTCAAGTGATTGCTTTAGGTCACCCTGCTACGACACATTCTGATTTTATTGAATATGTCATTGTAGAAGATGACTACGTTGGTTCTGAAAAATGCTTCAGTGAGCAATTATTGCGTTTACCAAAAGATGCTCTCCCTTATGTACCTTCAGCGCTTGCACCGCAACACGTAGAATATCGCTTACGTGAAAATCCTGAAGTGGTGAATATTGGTATTGCTTCTACCACAATGAAGCTTAACCCATATTTCTTAGCAGCATTAAAGGCTATTCGTGATCGTGCGAATGTTAAGGTTCATTTCCACTTTGCTTTAGGTCAATCCAGTGGTGTGACACATCCTTATGTTGAGCGTTTTATTAAGTCTTATTTAGGCAATGATGCGACAGCTCATCCACATGCACCTTATGATCAATATCTTCGTATTTTGCATAACTGCGATATGATGGTAAATCCATTCCCATTCGGTAATACTAATGGCATTATTGATATGGTGACATTAGGTTTAGTGGGGGTATGTAAAACGGGTGCAGAAGTGCATGAACATATTGATGAAGGATTATTCAAACGTTTAGGTTTACCGGAATGGTTAATTGCAAATACGGTAGATGAATATGTTGAACGTGCAATTCGTTTAGCAGAAAACCATCAAGAACGTTTAGAACTTCGCCGTCATATCATTGAAAATAATGGCTTACAAACCTTATTTACAGGCGATCCAAGCCCAATGGGTAAAGTGTTACTTGAAAAATTTGAGGAATGGAAAGCAGCAAATTTAGCTGAAAAGCCAAAGAAAAAAGCGACTAAATCCGCAACGACAAAAGAGAAGACTACAAAGTCTACCACGACAAAGAAAAGTGCGGTCAAATCTGAAGGTAAATCTGAGCCGAAAAAAACGGTAAAGAAAACCACGAAAAAAGCAGATAAATAATCAATAAATCCCCGAAAGGGGATTTTTTATTGAGAAAAATTAAACAAAGCCTCATTTTTTCTAAAAAAGCTTGATTTTGTGGCGTAAAGCCTGTAATTAATAGACCCATTCAACACAACATAAAATAAGGAAAAACTCATGAAAAACGTCGGTTTTATCGGTTGGCGCGGAATGGTCGGTTCCGTATTAATGGATCGTATGGTGCAAGAGCAAGATTTTGCCAATATTAATTCTGTTTTCTTCACCACTTCTCAAGCAGGTCAAAAAGCCCCTGTATTTGCAGGTAAAGAAGCGGGTGAACTTAAAAGTGCATTCGACATTGAAGAACTTAAAAAATTAGACATTATCGTGACCTGTCAAGGTGGCGACTATACCAATGAAGTTTATCCAAAATTAAAAGCAACAGGTTGGGACGGATATTGGGTTGATGCCGCTTCTGCACTACGTATGAAAGATGATGCTATTATCGTGCTTGATCCAGTAAATCAACACGTAATTTCTGAAGGCTTGAAAAAAGGCATTAAAACTTTCGTGGGTGGTAACTGTACCGTGAGCTTAATGTTAATGGCTATCGGTGGTTTATTTGAAAAAGATTTAGTGGAATGGGTATCTGTCGCAACTTACCAAGCGGCTTCAGGTGCAGGCGCAAAAAATATGCGTGAATTGATTTCACAAATGGGCTTATTAGAACAAGCGGTTTCAAGTGAATTAAAAGACCCTGCTTCATCTATTTTAGATATTGAACGTAAAGTGACTGCAGAAATGCGTTCTGATAGCTTCCCAACGGATAACTTCGGTGCAGCATTAGGTGGTAGCTTAATCCCTTGGATTGACAAACTTCTTCCAGAAACCGGACAAACTAAAGAAGAATGGAAAGGTTATGCAGAAACTAACAAAATCTTAGGTTTAAGCGACAATCCAATTCCAGTAGATGGTTTATGCGTACGTATCGGTGCATTACGTTGCCACAGCCAAGCGTTCACTATCAAACTGAAAAAAGACTTACCGTTAGAAGAAATCGAACAAATTTTAGCGTCTCACAATGAATGGGTGAAAGTAATTCCAAACGACAAAGAAACCACATTACGTGAATTAACCCCAGCTAAAGTAACAGGTACATTAAGCGTACCAGTTGGTCGTTTACGTAAATTGGCAATGGGTCCAGAATACTTAGCGGCATTCACTGTAGGTGACCAATTATTATGGGGTGCTGCAGAGCCAGTTCGCCGTATCTTAAAACAATTGGTGGTGTAAGTTTTACTTTCACTACAAAGGGCGTATTTACTACGCCCTTTTCATTACTACAAAAGATAATATGCTACGATCTATCTTTGTTTTTATTACAATTTCTTTAATGACATTTGTTTTGCAATATTGGTTTGTTTCACGCCTTGGTTATCCTGAAACCTTTGTAACAACATGCCAAAATTACACGGGTGAGTTTTTGTATGAAGCGCGTTGTGAATATACCTTTAATATATTATTTACAACGATAATTGTTGCATTTTTAGCATTGTTTCCTTTTATTATTTCTCAGAAATTATCTTGCTTTATTATCGGTTGTTTATGGCTAGGGCTTTTATGGTTATTGGGTTCAGTTTTTATTACCTTTGATAGTACTGATTTAGGAAATACACTTGAGATTTCAAGCTTATTTCACTATGCTTGGGTTGAATTAAAAATACCTTATATCGTCATATCTGTTATCTCTATCCCTACACTATTTTTTGTTAAAAAATTATGATCAGAGAACCTCATTTTCATCAATTTGCTCTTGCGGAGTTATTGCCTTTTTTTGAGCAATTTCCTACGCAATATCTTTCTGGCGAACGAAATATCAAATTGGCTTATCGTCATTTGGTTCAGCCTGAAAGTGCGGTCAGAAAATTGATGATTTTGGTGAATGGTCGAGCAGAAAATATGCTCAAATGGACTGAGTTGGCTTATGACTTTTACCAACAAGGTTATGATGTTTTGCTTTTCGATCATCGAGGACAAGGCTATTCACAGCGTATTATTCCTCAAAAAGGGCATTTAGATGAGTTTCGTTTTTATACCGATGATATGGCAAAAATCATTGAAAAAACGACCGCACTTTGTGCTTATCAAGCGCAATATATTCTCGCCCACTCCCTCGGCGCGTTAATTTCCACCTATTATCTGGCCAATTACGATCACCATATTAAAAAGGCAGTGCTTTCTTCACCTTTCTTTGGCGTTCCAATGAAACATCCATTACGAGATGAACTCATCATTGCAATGATGATGGCATTTGGTCAAGGGCATCGTTATGTTTTCGGCAAAGGACATTACAAACCAGCAGATTTAAATCTTAATGAACTCAGCCATTCTAAAACGCGAATGAAATGGATGAACCGAGTTAATCGAAAACGCGCTGCTATTCACTTAGGCGGCCCGACTTTCCGTTGGGTACATTTGTGTTTAAATGCAATCAAAGCGCTCCCTAAAATTATTCCAAGAGTGGAAACACCTGTGCTTATCCTACAAGCGGAAAAGGAAAAGATTGTAGATAATAAAAATCTTGAAAAATTGACCGCACTTTTTCCGCATGCAGAATCCATGCTTGTACCTCAAGCAAAACATGAAATCCTTTTTGAAAAAGATAAGGTGAGAAAAGCCGTGCTTGAACGCGTGAATCAATTTCTTCATTCTTAAAGTTGTTTTTTAATCTGCATCAAGTTTTCATCAAATTTTATTAAAAACATCGCTTAAATCTTTACTCGTACTAAATAAGTGGTATCTTTATAACCGCTTATTTAATCGATTGCGTCACGGTCGTTATACGTGATGAATTATTTTTTGTTCATTTATCTAGGAGTTATCCTATGGAAAGTAAGATTCCAGCAGTAGAAGTCAAACTTGGCTTTAAATGGCAGGGGCTGCTGATTGCCGTCATCATTGGTTTAGGGATTTGGTTAATCCCAACACCAGAAGGTTTGTCCGCAAAAGCCTGGGGAATGCTGGCACTGTTTGTCGCAACCATTGTGGCTATTATCGCGAAAGCCATGCCTATGGGTGCTGCAACCTTGGTGGCATTGGTGATCAGCGGATTAACTGGGCTTACACCGATTTCACCAAAACAAGGTGATGTTGGTATGTTATCTGGCTTTGCGAACGGCACCATTTGGTTGATTGCTATTGCCATGTTTTTATCTCGTGCGGTGATTAAAACCGGTTTAGGTAAACGTATCGCGCTGTACTTCGTTGGTCGTTTTGGTAAAAAAATGATGGGCGTGGCTTATGGTATGGCGTTGGCTGATGTTGTTATCGGTCCAGGGATTCCTTCGGCTTCTGCGCGTGGGGGCGGTATTATGTACCCAATTATGCAATCTATTGCTGATGCGTATGAGTCCAAACCAGGTCCAACCGCTCGTCGTGCGGGTGCATTCTTAGCGATTGCGGTCTCTCAAATCGATACGATTATTTGTACCATGTTCTTAACCGCCATGGCGGGTAACCCGTTAATTGCAGAGCTTGCGAAAAGCCAAGGTGTAGAAATCACTTGGATGACATGGTTCTTAGGGGCAATCGTACCAGGTATTGTGAGCTTAATCGTCTTACCTTATTTCGTGTATTTAATTTATCCGCCAGAATTAAAAGATACGCCTAAAATGGCGGAAATGGCACGTGAAGAATTAAAAAGCATGGGTCCAATGAGCAAAGCAGAATGGATTCTTGCCCTAGACTTTATCCTTCTTTTATTCCTTTGGACGGTGGGTGATTTAGTCTTCCATATCCCTGCAACAATTTCAGCGTTTATCGGTTTAGTGATTTTATTATTAACCAATATTATGAGCTGGAAAAATATCGTGGCAGAAACCACCGCATGGGATACGATGTTCTGGTTTGCGGTATTGGTGATGATGGCAAATGCACTCAATAAATACGGCGCAATAACTTGGATTTCCACCCACATTTCCTCATCTGTAGGCGGTTTCAGTTGGCCAGTTGCCTTTACTATTTTAGTGTTGGTGTATTTCTATACCCGCTATTTCTTTGCTTCAGCCATGGCGCATATTTCTGCAATGTATCTCGCTTTCGTGGCAGCGGCTATCGCTGTGGGTACACCACCAATCATTGCTGCAATTGGTTTAGGTTACACCTCAACATTATCCATGAGTTTAACACAATATGCTGGTGGTCCTGGTCCTGCTTTATACGGCTCAGGTTATAACTCAACCGGTCAATGGTGGGGCGTGAGCTTTATTGTTTCCATCCTTTCATTAGTGATTTGGTTTGGTGTGGGTGGATTATGGATGAAACTACTTGGCTGGTGGTAATCCTTATTAATTCATAAAAATCCCTAAAAAACGACCGCACTTTGATTTGAATCTCAAAAGTGCGGTTGTTTTATATGAGTTTTTGGCTCTTTTATAAAAGATTTAATACTTATGGAAATTTTAGTTTTATTTGTTGTTCTTATACTTTTGTCTTCTTTTACTGTCATTCCATTTATACGTTTTCTACAAACTAGAGGGAATCAAGAATTTGAAGGTGAAAAACTCATTCCTTTTAGTTGTGGGAAAATATTTAGCGCTGAGCGTTATTATTTCAATTCCAAAGGTATTTTTGTCTTTAGCGCAAGAACACTACTTCATCACTACCAATTTGAAGATTTATTGGCTTTAGATAAGAGTGGTCTTTCTGTCAATTATCAGAAATATTGGTTTATGCTCATTAAAACACCTGAAGGAAAACGACTTTATCGGTTTGTGCCAAAGGATACGATTTTTAATAATAACTTCACCCAGTTTTATCAGTTCTTAAAACAAAATTACCCACAACCAGTTAAAGGTAAGTGGTATAAGTGGTTTCCTGGGATTTAACTTATTGATTATTCAAAGCAATGATTGACTAGAATAATGACATATGTTGGAAACTTGCACCATTATGTGGATTCAACCAACAAGATATTTATTAAAGTATAGAACGAAAAATGTATTCTAGAGTAACTTTTTCATCTGTGTCGCAATCGACTAAATAGTAATTATATTTACTTAAAATTGATTTTATTGCAGAAAAAATATTCTTAGAAAAACAATTTATAGCAACGAAAATAGATTTCTCTTCATCTGTATAAAATCTTATATCGTATGGAATATTATGTTCTGATTCATGGTCTATCCAATCAATATAATCTTTTGTAGTAGATGTACATAATTGACTAGCTCTTAAATCTGTTGAAATTAAACTGGTAGATTCTTTTGAATCTAAATTTATAATGTATTCGAAGCTCATTTCACTAAAAAACACTTAGAATTTTGACCGCACTTTTGTTTGACATTCTTTACTTTTTAAAGAACTAAAATAGGTTCGTGTGTGGGAACACGCGTTATTAGAAAGCCTATAATTGATTTATAATTGAGTATAATGCTCCAAAACCATGAATTAATTGTTTATTATATTTTTTTCTATCTTCATTTGAGATTACACCAAGATTAGTATCTAGTTTCCATAAGCTATTTCCAATTAATCTTAATGTAAGATCTTTTTCGGCTTCTGTAACAGGTTGATTTCCCACAATTTCCCAATACCCATTCTTTAAAAACTGATTTCCAGTATAGAATATTGTATTAGTAAATTTTATTTCATTAATACTATTAGGGTTAGGTATTTCGCTAAAGGTATCATGAGATATAATAACTCCTATCGCTTTTTTAGTTATTTTAGACAAGAACACGACTTTTCCTAACCTAATTTGGTTCTTTAGAGATAATGTTTCTTCACCAATTGTTACATCTGAAAAGATGAAAACGTCACCTTCTACTATTTTTTTATTTGCCATTTCATACTCCTTATAATCTATTTAATGCATCTTTTAATATTTCTTTTCCCCAGCTTTTAGAGTCACCAGCAATATCATAAATTGGTGAATTCGGATTAGTTCTTGAATATGATTTTATTAATAACGCTGAATTAGCATTTGTACTCTTAGGACCGCCAAACATTCCCATAAGTTTTTGCTCTAAATACTTAGCCTCTGCCTTAGTTAAATTATTGTCAAAAATAATATCTTGAGTTAATCCCATTTTTTTAGGGTCTGTAGCATGTTTTGCACCTCGAGCATAAACATCACCTCTTCCTACGTATTTAATATTACCCGCTGTATCCCTTAATACATATAGTCCTTGCCCATTTAATTTGTCATAGTTAGCTCCAGTTCCCCCAGCTTTACGAGTTGAAGGTAGTCCTTTACACCTTGCCAACCCAAACGGATCTAACCAATCCCAAGGATTATGCACATAAGCATAAGGCGCTTCACCGCCCGCTAACCCAATCGGGTCGGATTTTAGATAACATCCACTTTGTGGGTCGTAATATCTAAAACGGTTATAGGCTAATCCACTTTCTTGGTCAAAATATTGCCCGGCAAAGAGTAGGTTTGGGTTAAGCGGTTCGGCTTGTTTGCTTTCCCAACTTTCGAGCAACGGCAATCCCCATAAACTGCTAGGGGCTTTACGCCAAGTGCGTTTACCTTGAGGATTAAATAAAGCAAGTGGCTGACCGTTAGGCTGGCAGACTGCGTAGTTTGTGGTTTGCGTCCAGGTTTTGTGATGATTGCGTAGGTCGGTTTTAAAGTAACTGTCCTGTTGTGCAATCAGCTCCCAACCATTGAATACGTTATGCCGTTGGCTTTCTAGTGTGTTATGGCGCTCAGTTTCTTGGTAAGCAACTTGGTCGCCATCCCACAAGTAAGCAGTTTTTATGTTTCGTTGCGGACAAGCTTTCTCAATGCGTCGACCAAGAGCATCATATTTATAATACCAAACTTCGCCCCATTCATTGGTCAAACTTTCTAATTGATTATTGCCATTCCAACGATAATAAAGGGTTTTAACTCACAATTACTGAGTGAGGATAAGATTAAGGTTGCTTTGGTGGTTGATTTTATTGCCGATTAATTAGGAAAAGTGAGGTCAGTTTTTAGGCGTTTTTCACTAGAAAACACTTTGAATTCTAACCGCACTTTTATGGAAGATACAAGATTCTTAGTTAATTAAAATAAAGATCATATCAAGAGGATACTCTCTAGTAGAGAGAAACAACTAGCAAGTTAGCATTATCAAAACAAACGTATTTTTTATATGTTAGTTAGTAAATAATGAACAGCTGCTAAGCCAGCTATGCCTTGATTTTTATATTTTTTGTAATCATCATCTGTACAGATTCTAATTTCATCATCTTTTATCATTATGGCATTTGCAACTCTACGTTTAGTCAGAGTAATTTCATTATTTGTTATATTTTGATAGCCTATAATTTTCCAATTACTATTCTTTAGTTCTGAATTTCCAGTATAAATAACGTTCTCAAGAAACTTGATTTCATTTAAATTTTCTGGAATGGTATTAAAAGTATCTTCTGAAGGAATAAATCCTATCATATCTTTAAATAAAGATGATATATAAATTAATTTACCTAATCTATATTTATTTTCAAAGCTAAAAACTTTTTTACCTACCTTTATATCATTTATAAAAAATAAATCACCTTCTTTAAACTGTATTTTTTTCATTATATTTCCTATAGTTTCTTTAAAATATCATTAAATATTTCTCTACCCCAACTTGAAGTATCCCCTGCAATATCATATGTTCCTGCTTTTGGATTTGATGGAGAATAAGATCTTATTTTATTCAGAAGATTTGTTGCTGGATTGGTAGATTTTGCTCCACCTAAATGATCCATTAATTTTTGTTCAAGATATTTTGCCTCTGCTTTTGTTAAGTTATTACGAGCCAATATTTCTTGAACTAGATGGCCTTTGTCAGCTGATGCTTGATGAGCTATACCTCTTGCATAAGCATCTCCTCGTCCAACATATTTAATTTTATTTGTTAGTGGATCTCTCAATACATATAATCCTTGCCCTTTGGCAGGATCATAGTTTTTACCTGTCCCCCCAGCTTTTCTTGTTGATGGTAATCCATGACATCTTGCCAACCCAAACGGGTCAATCCACCCTATCGGATTATGTACATAAGCATAAGGCGTTTCACCACCATTCAACCCAATCGGATCAGAGGCTAAGTAGTTCCCACTCTGCGGGTCGTAGTATCTAAAACGGTTATAGGCTAATCCACTTTCTTGGTCAAAATATTGTCCGGCAAAGAGCAGATTTGGATTTAACGGCTCAGCTTGTTTGCTTTCCCAACTTTCGAGCAGTGGCAAACCCCATAAACTACTCGGGGCTTTTCGCCAAGTGCGTTTACCTTGAGGATTAAATAAAGCAAGTGGCTGACCATTAGGCTGACAGACCGCATAGTTTGTGGTTTGCGTCCAGGTTTTGTGATGATTGCGAAGGTCAGTTTTAAAGTAACTGTCCTGTTGTGCAATCAGCTCCCAACCATTGAATACATTATGCCGTTGGCTTTCTAATGTGTTATAACGCTCAGTTTCTTGGTAAGCAACTTGGTCACCATCCCACAAGTAAGTAGTTTTTATGTTTCGTTGCGGACAAGCTTTCTCAATGCGTCGACCAAGAGCATCATATTTATAATACCAAACTTCGCCCCATTCATTGGTCAAACTTTCTAACTGATTATTACCATTCCAACGATAATAAAGGGTTTTTCCCCTAAAACCGTCTTTAATGGCGGTTTTCTTTACTAAACGCCCGGCTTTATCGTAGCTGTAATAATCATTGCCAATGCGATTGAGTTTATTGCCTTGTTGGTACAAATCCAGGTTATCAATCTTAATTTGTCCATTGTAACGATAATCATCCGCCTGAATATATTGTCGGCTAATATAACCACTTTGGTCATAGTGATAGTTTTCACGGGTTTGATATTGGCTAATCACTTGGGTGATTTGGTTATTACCATTAACCACAAATCTCAAGGATTCGATTTCATCATTCGCGGCAATCGTGTTTAAGGCTTTATCGTATTGATAGGTACGATTTAGTTCAGCAAAAGTAGGGCTATCAATACCTGTTTGTTTTAATGCTTGGCTATCAAAGTGATGTGTTGGCTCATAACCGGCACGCTGACGAATCGGCAGATTCATTTCATTGAATTGCTGATTGAGGATAAATCCTAGGTTGGAGTGACTGGAAAATAGAAAAAGTGCGGTCAGTTTTTAGGGTATTTTCAATAAAAAAACACTCTAAATTTTGACCGCACTTTTGTGGGTATTTCTTAGTTTTTAAAGAACTGTAGTAGATAAAATAAAGGCACACGTCGGGAGAGGCGTACCAGAAAGGGTAGTTATCAAGCTATATTAATAAGACGATTTTGCCCTTTTCTCTGATTTCGAATATCTCTGGTTGGAAATGTATATCATCAGAAAGAAATGATAGGAATCATAACTCATTTTTAACAAAATCCTTTAATTCACTATTAATTTTATCAGAATTTAATTCCCTATTATCTTTTAGTATATCCTTTCCATTATAATTATCACTTTTCATAACTAAATATATGTTAGATTCCTTTTTAGGAAAGACTCCAGTTGAAATACAATATTTCATTGCTTCAATTAGTTGTTTATATAAGTTAGGTATTTTAGATCTTTCCCCAAATTGAATTTTTCTTAGTTCTTCTTCTATCTCTTTAAAAAATGTATTGTTGTATAGTATCTCATCCTCCTCTAACTTAATAGTTTCACTATACCATTCAGAAGGCATGAATTTAAAAGTTAAGGGATATTCAGGATCCAGTGTATGTGTATAATAACTATTAGTATTAAAAAGAAGAGATAAAGACATAAGATCCTCATCTGTATATAAACAAAATGAATTAATGTCATTCCAATAATCTTTATTTTTTAAATAATTAACTAAGTTTTGAATGGATGATATGATTTCTTCTCTCATAAATAACCTCTTTAAATGGCATCATTTGCAAATAATTTGCCTAATTCAGAAAGTGTCTCTTTTATTGATTTTCCATTATTAACAGCATCACGTAGAGCCTCATTAACTTTTTTGGCTGCTGCTACAGTATGGTTTTTATTTGGAGCCCATACAAGATTTTCAATTCCGTATTTTGGATTTATTCCTGCTTCTCTTAATATTCGTTGGCTATCCGCTATGTATTTTTTAGCAGCAGCGGGACCTTTTTGGAAAACAATATGATGGGCGTGGGGGCGAACCATTCCTGGTGGTGGTTTAGTTCCTGATAATTTAGCAAAATACTCTCCCCACCCTGGAGTTGCTTTTGACATTTTGCCCGCATCTATTGCTTTCAGACCTTGTTTTCTAAACTCCAAATATCTAGCATACCTATCAGCTAGTCTATCACACCCAGCCAGCCCAAACGGATCAATCCATCCCATCGGATTATGCACATAAGCATAAGGCGTTTCACCACCCGCTAGTCCAATCGGGTCGGATTTTAGATAGCAGCCACTTTGTGGGTCGTAATATCTAAAACGGTTATAAGCTAATCCACTTTCTTGGTCAAAATATTGCCCGGCAAAGAGTAGATTTGGGTTCAGTGGCTCAGCTTGTTTACTTTCCCAACTTTCGAGCAAAGGCAAACCCCATAAACTACTTGGGGCTTTTCGCCAAGTGCGTTTACCTTGAGGATTAAACAAAGCAAGTGGCTGACCGTTAGGTTGGCAGACGGCGTAGTTTGTGGTTTGCGTCCAAGTTTTGTGATGATTGCGCAAGTCAGTTTTAAAGTAACTGTCCTGTTGTGCAATCAGCTCCCAACCATTGAATACGTTATGTCGTTGGCTTTCTAGTGTGTTATAACGCTCAGTTTCTTGGTAAGCAACTTGGTCACCATCCCACAAGTAAGTGGTTTTTGTGTGTCGTTGCGGACAAGCTTTCTCAATGTGTCGACCAAGAGCATCGTATTTATAATACCAGACTTCGCCCCATTCATTGGTCAAACTTTCTAACTGATTATTACCATTCCAACGATAATAAAGGGGGTTACCTCACAATCACTGATGAGGATAAGATTAAGGTTGCTTTGGTGGTTGATTTCATTGTCTGTGAAGCAAGAAAAGTGCGGTCAGTTTTTTAGGTATTTTTTACTAGAAAATACTTTGAATTCTGACCGCGCTTTTGTTTGATATTCTTTACTTTTTAAAGAATGGAGAGATGATAAAGTAAAGGCATGTTTGCAAGGATTTATTTTTTATTTTCTGAATAAAATTTCCAATATTTTTTATCAAACTCTTGGAACGCCCGTTTTTTCCCTCTTTGATAAGCTATTTCAAAATACTTTAGAGCTTCATCTATCTCATTAAGTTCGTAGCAAACTCGACCCATTTGAAAATATTCATATGCTCCATCTTCAGCAGTATCATTATGCAACGCTTTTTCAGCCCATTCTTTCGCCTGTATAAAATCAGAACTATTAAAATATTCATTAAATATACAGTCAATAATCCAATTAGATATTTGCTCAGGCTGTTTATTTTTGGGCTCAGGTAATTCATCCCATAGATTCAAAAGGAAAGGAATAGTTTCTTTTTTATTAGATGGTTTGAAGCTTTCCATTTTTTGAACTATTTTTGCTATTTGTTCACTAGTTAATATCATATATTATTCCTCATTTTAATGGTGGTAAGTATATTTCAGAAAGTTTAGCGCCTTGAGAGCGATTTATTGAGTAATATTCTAAATAGTAATTATCAGCATTTTTCATAAATTCCCTTACCTCTGGAGACCTTGCTCCATATTGTCTTCCTGTGGAATTCCACCAGCTTACTGCATCTATTTTATGTGCCATGTCTGCATCTGATAGAGGGCGCCATACACCTTTGGAGTCTTTAAATTGCGTTTTCCCTCCCATTGTTCTAATTTTCCCCTCTTTGCGCATTCTTTCAATTACTTCTCTACCTGTTTTGCTATTTTTACTTGGTGTTTTCCCCATATATTGTTTTCGTAGGGATTTACATCTGGCCAACCCAAACGGATCTAACCAATCCCAAGGATTATGCACATAAGCATAAGGCGTTTCACCACCCGCTAGTCCAATCGGGTCGGATTTTAGATAACAACCACTTTGTGGGTCGTAATATCTAAAACGGTTATAGGCTAATCCACTTTCTTGGTCAAAATATTGTCCGGCAAAGAGCAGATTTGGATTTAACGGCTCAGCTTGTTTGCTTTCCCAACTTTCGAGCAGTGGCAAACCCCATAAACTACTCGGGGCTTTTCGCCAAGTGCGTTTACCTTGAGGATTAAATAAAGCAAGTGGCTGACCATTAGGCTGACAGACCGCATAGTTTGTGGTTTGCGTCCAGGTTTTGTGATGATTGCGAAGGTCAGTTTTAAAGTAACTGTCCTGCTGTGCAATCAGCTCCCAACCATTGAATACATTATGCCGTTGGCTTTCTAATGTGTTATAACGCTCAGTTTCTTGGTAAGCAACTTGGTCACCATCCCACAAGTAAGTAGTTTTTATGTTTCGTTGCGGACAAGCTTTCTCAATGCGTCGACCAAGAGCATCATATTTATAATACCAAACTTCGCCCCATTCATTGGTCAAACTTTCTAACTGATTATTACCATTCCAACGATAATAAAGGGTTTTACCTCTAAAACCGTCTTTAATGGTGGTTTTCTTTACTAAACGCCCAGCTTTATCATAGCTGTAATAATTATTGCCTATACGATTGAGTTTATTGCCTTGTTGGTACAAATCCAAGTTATCAATCTTAATTTGTCCATTGTAACGATAATCATCTGCCTGAATATACTGTCGACTAATATAACCACTTTGGTCATAGTGATAGTTTTCACGGGTTTGATATTGGCTAACCACTTGGGTGATTTGGTTATTACCATTGACGACAAATCTCAAGGATTCGATTTCATCATTAGCGGCCATGGTGTTTAAGGCTTTATCGTATTGATAGGTTCGATTTAGTTCAGCAAAAGTAGGGCTATCAATACCTGTTTGTTTTAATGCTTGGCTATCAAAGTGATGTGTTGGCTCATAACCGGCACGCTGACGAATCGGCAGATTCATTTCATTGAATTGCTGATTGAGAATAAAGCCAAGATTGCTTTGGCGACTGATTTCATTGCCTTCGTTGTCGTAAAGGAAATGGAGTGTATGGACTTCTTTTTCTTGGATATCGGTTTGTTGGGATTCATTTTCCCAATTTGGCAATTGTAGCTCAACCAATTCGCCCAGATTATTATATTTGAATCGGGTAGTAATAGGCTTATCTTGACCAGCTGGATAAAGCACACGAGTCACGGTTTGATTGATATCATCAAAAGTGCGGTAGATTTTATGGCTGTTTTGTGATTCTTCAATTACCCGGTCATTGATATCATATACATAGGTTAATGTACTGTCTGTGGATTGAATGTGTGTTACTCGTCCCGCATTGTCATAGGTATAGCTAATTACATCATCAACGGTAGTGAGTTGAATTAATTGTCCGTTAGCATTGTATGTGTATTGCGTTTGATGCCCTTCGCCATCGGTAAGCGTATTTAACGCCCCGTTAGCATCATAAGTGTAATGCCAGATATTGCCTGCAAAATCTGTTTCAACTTCAACTTGTCCATCAGCGTTAAAAGCGTAGGTATATTGTTCTCCTTTTGGGTTGATGACTTTGCTTAGTTTTAAACTGTCTTTGTCATAGTCATAACGCCATACATGGCCTTCACCGTCGATTTTCTCAATCAATAAGTCAAATGCACCATATTTCAATTGCCACACCACACCGTTAGCATCGGTGTATTTGGTTAGGTTGCCATGTCGGTCATAAACTTGGCTTTCCTGACTTGCATTTGGTCGATTGATTTGTGCGAGCTTTTGATGATGAGTATAGCCATAATGCCAATGTTTACCGCTTGCGGTTTGTAAGCGACTGATTTGGTCTTCATTATTATAAGAAAGCTGAATGCGACGTTGCTCGGCATCTTGTGTTTCGATTAAACGATGACGAGGGTCATAACGATAAGCCGCTTGAAGTTGAGCTTGTGCCGAATTTTGCTTGGTGGCTTTGGAAACAACGTGGGTTAATAAGCCATATTCATTACGCACAAAGGCGGTTTGGCTGCCATCTGGCGCGGTGAAA
Organism: Haemophilus parainfluenzae; assembly: GCF_014931395.1. Classification (NCBI taxonomy): domain Bacteria; kingdom Pseudomonadati; phylum Pseudomonadota; class Gammaproteobacteria; order Pasteurellales; family Pasteurellaceae; genus Parahaemophilus; species Parahaemophilus parainfluenzae. The sequence continues at coordinate 579,677 of NZ_CP063120.1, forward strand.
AGTGCGGTCGAATTTTCTTCTGTTTTTTGTTCAACCGATGTCCACACCCGTCCAATTGGGTCTTCAATACGGATGAGTTGTTCTTCTTCGTTATAGGAATACGTCCATTGATTTCCCATTGGGTCAGTGAACGCGCTGACAAGGCCTGTATCCTCTAAGTATTCAAAACTTACTTGAGTTTTATCTGCAAAGGTTTGCGAAAGAAGATTGCCAAATTGATCGTATTCAAAGCGAGTTACCGAACCCATTGGTGAGGTAATGGTAAGTGGCTTCATGATTTGCGAGTCAAAGTCATATACCGTGACATGGCCTTTGCTATCACGAACCTTGGTTTGATTTTCAGCATATTCAAACCATACAGGATAGAATCCATCAGCCCCTACGCTATGGATAACACGACCATGCTCATCATAATGATAGTCTACCCAAGTTCTATCCTTATCTTCCCAACGGATAAGATTAGCTTGGTTATCGTAGGTATAGAACAGGTGATAATCAAGTAAGGCATCGGATTCAATTAAATGACCTTGTTCATTTTGTACATAGGAAACAAGGATTTCATTTAAGCCGTTATCAATGCGATGAATTTGGTGTAACCACTGCTTTTCGCCCTGAGTTTTATAGTCAAGTGCAAGTACAATGCCATCTGAATGATTAATTTTAACTAAGCGCTTTTTCTGGTAAATAAACTCAACTTTATTGCCAAAGGTATCTTGCCAATAAGAAATAGGATAAATTCCGTCTTCAAGCAGAGGAAAGCCTAAGTCATCGTTGTGCTCATTAAAAGCAGGTGTTGTGATATAGAAACGTTTAGACAGTTGTGCTTCACGATCATAAAGCTCTAAAAAGTCTCGATAACGATTTAAGGTAAATTGTGGATGATCAGGGTTAAAAGATTGCATGCATCCGATTGGTAAGGAAAAACGCAGATAGGTTCCTTCTGCAGTAGCAATCTTAATTTGTTGACCTTGCTGGCTAAGCTCGACAGATTCGGAGAAGTTATCAACCCAAAAACGTCCACAAAGTCCATCAGCAAAACGGTCTTCTTTACTTCTAGCCCAAGTGCGGATAAAGGAAAGCGGAATGGTTTGACCAAGCGTAAAGTCAACGCGCTGTTCGACCACTTGCCCTGTTAAAACATCAATAGGGTCTCCTTTTACCCATTTTTTTCCGCCTTCAGTAAAGCGCTTAAGCCCTTTATTGTTTTTAAAAGCTTGCTTTGCACAGCCAAAATTTTTAATAGCGGATGCGTTTTTAGGGTTTAATGAGCGGGCTGCTTTTTTGGCAAGCATTGCAGCAGCAGCTTTAGGGCCTTTAGTTGCTATAGCTTTAAAACCAGCTTTAAAAACTTTTAGTAAACCTTTCCCTGCAGCCGCAGTGGGAGGTACAACAAATTCTACCGCAATGAGTGCTAATCTCTGAAGTTTATTAAATTCAGGCTCCATCTCTGCATAAGTGCCTTGTCCTGAACCAATATAAACATTAGGAGAACCATCACTAATTTTTGCACTACATTTTGTGCCATCTCCTTTTCGAGCAACAGGGAATCCGTTGACAAACACACTTTCACTACCTTGGGCGATGATTTTAGGCCCATGGTTATCACATTTAATGGTTGGAGTTTGATCTTTAGCATTAGATGGTGTTGCATAGGCAAGTTTTCTTTTATTGACGGATACATTAATGCTACCCTTGATAATAAAACCATCAGGATCGTCAGATTCAAAGAAATTTTCTACCGCACTTTTTACTTTATCGATAGTACTGCTTACAACAGGTGTATTTAATAATACCATTGCTGCTGCAAAGCCACCTATTCCCCCTAAAAAGAAGCCACAAGCAGAAATTACCCCAAACTCAATTATGGCACCAGCTGCTGCACCAGCCAACGCTGCCATAAAACTTCGGTGTTTAAATGGGTCGCCAACGCGAGCCGCTGGCATAGCAGGTGTTGTCATCGTAATTTAATTCGTTTTTGAGGTGGTTTTAAAGGAATAAACAACAGTAAGTAATGCTTCTTTTTTATTTGGAGAAAAAGATTCTTGTGCTGAATAAGTAAAAGTTAATAATTTATTTTGCACAATATAAAGCACAGAAAGTTGATAAATTGGACCTTCAGGTGTATCCCAGTAATAATCTAGCAAGTAAGCAGGCTTTCCCTCTAAGGTAACTTCTCGGCATTCATTTTCTTGATATCCGTTGAGATTATGACGAAATTGCTCAATAATTTTTTGATAAAAATCTTGGTCAGAAATGTCTTCAGTAATAGGGGTTCTGTTGATAACAAGATTTCCACCGGAATGGCTGTTGAAGGAAAAAACATTGAGGGATTCGTCTTGCCAGTTATTAGGCAGTAAGAATGACCCTTCATTTATCGTATAGTGTTGAGCATTTGTTGTCATAATTAAACGTAAAAGTTAACGAATATTGAGAGAGACGATTATTCCTATAGCCTAACATAGGTGGAATTGTGCTGCAATGGGGGGAAATCATTGAAAATAATATACAGATTGTATTTTTGAAAGTGCGGTCGTTTTGGGATTCAATTTTTATAGTAACAAAAATCTCCATTGCCTTTTCAGTCAATGGAGATTTTTTATTAATGTTTAAGCATTAAATGGATTATTCAAATTACCAAGTATAGCCCAGTTTAAATGCGGCATATTTTTGAGTGGTAATATCAGACCCTTTAAGCATACCCACTTGTGCGCTAACTTGCCATTGATTGAATTGAGCAGCAAGTCCTGCTTCGTGGTTGAAATAACGTCCAAATTGTTGTTGCATACCGATATTATTTACTGACAATGCACCATTTACAGCCATTTTACGCTGTGTTGCATCATTGTAGTAAGACGCTACGCTTGGTGTTAATTTTACACCTGCTACATCAAAGGTTTTGCTTAACGCTAAACCTACACGGTAAGTCATAAGATTTAATGCTTTGTTTTCAACTTTTGCTTCAGCGAGATGATAATTCGCTTTGGATAAACGGTTATAACGTATACCAATAGATGGTTGAACGTTTACACCCCAATCCCATTGGATGCCAGCATTTACCCCAGCACTAAATAAGCTGCGGTGGAACACATTGTTTTTACCATCAAAATCAATGGTGTTACGGCTGCGGCCATAACCTAGGTCAAGACTCGCAAATATGCCATTGTTCCAATTACCTTTTACATAGGTGCTTAAAGCGGTTAGGCGATTTTTACCACTCACGTTTTCAGCAAATGTGTTGTTTGCACGAGAATGTGATAACACTGCACCAACTCGTACATTATCATTTACATTATTTGCCACACCGATTTGTGTCATTGTTAAGCTTTGTTTGTATGGGCGATAGAAATTAGAACGATAGTTCTGTTTCGTTGATTCAGTATTTACCCATACATTCGAATTATCTTGACTTAATAAATGACGATCAAGATTACGTGCGATTTGTAACGCTACATTTACGTTAGCTGACATTTCAGATAATGCAGTATTAGAATAACGACTCACTAATGCAGATTGAGGTTTGTTATTTTCTAAATTTGCTTGTGTAGCTAACATTTCAGCGACTTTAGCGTTGGTACTTTCTGAATTTTTTGATTCATTTTCTGCTAAGAATTGCTCGATTTCAGATAAACTTTCATAGTTGTTTTCTAAACTCGTTAACACTTCTTTAGATGCATTTTCTACCGCTTCTTTCGCATAAGCAATAGCTTGAGCATCACCATCATTCATCGCTAATGCTAGAGCTTTTTCTGCATTTTCTAAACGTTGAATCGCAATATCTAACTCATTTTCAAAGCGAGTTAAATCACTTGTATTTGCAATTCTCAACACTTTAGAACAAATAGCATGGCTAGCACCTTGTGCTTCGCATAGTTCACGGGCTTTATCAATATTACCTGTCTTTTGAGGTGCTTTACTTGCTTCTAAGCTAGTAATATCTTGGCGCAATTTTGCAACCAAATTTGTTGCATTTGTTTGCGTTTTCAATAATTCAGCCGCTGCATTTTTTGCTGTAGATAAACGATTGTTTTGCTGCTTCAATGTATTGATTAATTGAGTGTATTGGCGATACAAATAGTTGCGTTTTGCCTTTTGATTTTGGCCTACCGCATTATATTGCTCCACTATATTTTTCAATTTTGCATCTGTTTGATTAACTGTATTTTGCAGTCTATTCACTTCTGCATTTTTAGCATCAGTTTGTCTTTTAGCTCGTTCATATTGCGCATTTAAACTGTTAAGCTCACGTTGTTTTGCCTTAATTTGACGCTGTACAGCCTCATACTCTTCTCGGCTGAGCTCTTGAGTTTGTGTGCTCGCACCATGGTTTACTTGCGCATCACGTAATGGGTTATAAAGACGATAGTCGTTATTGTTATTCGCTAAAATATAACGATAAGCACCAAGGTCCACATAGCCGTTTTCTAATGTGAAACGAGCGTTCGCATTATTTTGTCCCGGATTGTTTAATTTCACTAAACTTAATGGGCTGATTTCATTTGGTTCAGCACCCGTGTTTTTTAATGAAAGTTGGAATGCACCATTGGCTAAACCATTGACAACAATATGATCACCACGGCGTTCAGCTACATTTGTTAAGAAGCGGAAAGAACCTGTACCAGTTAAATTACCATTAATGGTTAACTCATTAAAATCGATATTACCTTTATGGTTATTCCCAATTTCATCATAACGTTGGTTTAATGTAATTAGGCTGTTTGAAAGCGCTAAATTACCTACGTTGCTGTTGCCTGTTAATGTCCATTGGCTTTCTGGCTTCAAGGTTACCTGGGTTTGTTCATCTGCGTTAATGCGACCAACCAAATGTGCTTTTCCTAATTGGAGTTGGCTTTGGTTTTGTAAATTCACATTACCCGTTACTTTAGTCGTTGGTAATTGGTTGAATACCGACTGACTTAATACCGCATTGTTTTCGCACTTAGTTTCACCTGTATGAGTTGAGCGCATACAGTTTTTCGATTCACCTTGAACAAAGCCTAATTTAATTTGCCCTTGATCTTTAGCATTGAAATTACCGTTTAATTGAGAAACATTACGTCCGCTTTCAAGTTTTGCATTGCCAGTGACGTTAAATTCACGTGCGGTGAATTGGCGATCAGTCCATTCATTTTCTCTTACCACTTCTTTATTTCTTAGATAATCGTAAGCATGTGCGACAGGCACACCAGAAAGAACAACGTTGCCTTTTTCAACGTTTAGGCTACCATTTAAATTCGCCCCACCGTTCAGTAATAACAAGTTATTGGAATTACTTGGGTTAAAGGTTACATTTAATCCACCGTTTGGACGACTGCTATCTGTTTCGCCTAACGTACCGCTGAATGTTGCCAGTGAATATATTTTTGGGATTGCTTCTGCTTTATTACTGCTTAAGAATTCCCAATCATTACTTGAGTTTTGATCAACTGGGAAGTATTGATTTGGGTTACCATTTGGTTTTAAGCGGAAATAATCAGTGCGGTTATTTCTATGTGTATTAACGTATTCATAAATACCAAATACCGTTTGGGGTTTTTTACTCCAATTTACCCACTCTAATTCATTTTCAGCTAAATCTTTGCCGATGGTGATAGAAGCAGTTTGATTTCGGTTATGGTTGACAATTTTTGCACCATCATCTGCATTTTGAATATAGCTAAAACTGAGTGCATTACCATTAAGATCTAAACGTCCACCACGGAAACCAAAGTAAATTTTATTTGGATTAACTTGTTTATCATTCGCTAGTACGACCGTACCACGACCACTTGTGATCCCAACTTGATTAAAGGCTTGTTGTTGGTCATTTTCTGCTTTCTGATCCAAAATAACCGTACCATCACCTACACTAATGTCGCCAAGGTTTTTCCCTTTACCATTGACTAATAATGTACCCGTACCCAATTTAGATAAGCGATCACCTTGTGGGTTTTTCACCTGCCAGTTCACGGTTTTATTACCATTGACCACAACACCTGCACCTGTCCAAGAATCGTTGTTGTTACTTGCTCGAACAGTCATGTTGTTATTAAAATAAAGCGCACCAGCACCTTGGTTAATGGTATTTTCGAGTATAAGTTCGCTGTTTTCTACACCGCTAAAGTGAACAGTTTTACCATTAGCAAGAGAAGGTCGTTCTATGCCATTATCAAGATATTTTTTAGCAGGATCCGCTAATTTTAATTTCGAACTTGAAGCGCCCTCACCTTTCCAATAATTTTCTTGAGCAGTAATTCGAAGATCAATTTCATCATCTTTGATAGTATTTGCCATATAAACGTTCTGAGCGACAGTATAATCATTGCGAGGATCGCTCCATAAGGTTGCAAGTGTTCCCGCTAATTCCCAGCGTTTTTCTTTCGCATCATAAACCAGTAATGGAGATCCGCTATCCCCTTTTTGACCATAGGTAGGTAATCCATCCTCAAAGAGGTTGCCATTAAATTGCATTTGATTGGAATCAGAACTATTTATACGCATTGGTGTGCCACCAATTAAATATTGGTGGTGATATGCAACATCGCTATCTTGACCATATTGATTGCGAGATTTTTGAGTACCAGATCCGACGCGTACAAAATAAGGATAGCGAGATTTGTCCAACATTGCATTTTTGCGTGATTCTGCGTTATTTACTGGAATCGGTGCAACTTCTGTTACTAATTTATGTAAACGTGGGGCGTTAAAATCTAAGTCTGGGTGCTCATTTAGATCAACTGTTAAATAGGTGAAGTGATGATTATCAGGGTTGTGGCTATCTTCTCCGAATTGTAATGGTACTGAGTTATAGTAGCTTCCCATGTGTTTTACACTAGCTACATATTGTGGATGGAAAAGTGTATTAAAACCTTCTCGACGGTTTGTTACGGCAAGATCAGGCATTGGTACATTCGGTAGCATAGTGCCGACATACTGCCCTTGATTGTTATAAATACCAACATTAGTTGCTCCTTGACGGAAAGCACCTTTATTTTCAGCAAAATCACGGAAGTATTGATAATCGACATCGTTACGAACGGTAGCACCTTGTGCTGATGCACAAATAACAGAGACCGCCACAGCCGCAAGGGTTGGGCGAAGTAGTTTGATTTTATTCATATAAAATTACCTTAAGGTTTAAAAAGTTATTTATCTTTAAAAATGTTCATCAAGAGTTTTATATGACCTTATGCCTATTTTGACATTACATTGATTAAGTGGTCCAACCTCTATTAAACGGGCTGAATTATAACACTAAGTGTGAGGTTATTGTAAATACCTGATTATATTAAAAAGCTTTGAAATAAACAGATTAGCTATTTAAATGACTTGTAACGTGAGTAAATTTGAAACCATCAAAAAAACGACCGCACTTTGATTTGTATCTCAAAAGTGCGGTCATTTTTATCTGTATTTTGAATTAATCATCCCAGTCGTCATCCCAATCACGGTGTTTTCTATGGTGGTGATGTCTTTTATGTTTTTTATGATGGCGATATTCTCTGTCATCGTAGTCTCCGCCTTTATTCACTTGACTACCGATTACACCACCTAATGCTGCGCCGCCGAGTGTTGTGGCAATATCACCACCTAATAAACCACCGGCTACGCCACCGATTGCTGCACCTGTTGCAGTATGACGTTGTTGTCTGTCCATTTCACAAGCGGTTAAGCTTCCTGCTAATGCAACAATCACTAACCCTTTCATCAATTTAGATTTCATAAATCTACTCCTCTATTTTTGTCGGGATTGCTTGCCTAAGCACTTATGCAATCCGGCGTGTAAAAGCATTCCTTTTACGATTGCTTTGACTATGAGGAAAATTAGTTAGTTCAAACGGCTCGTTCAATTGGTTTAAGAATGAACAAATTTTGGTATGATTGTGAAGGAGTTGTATTGCTAATAAAATCAGGTATCTTGATGAAAGTGTTATGTTATTGTAATAATAAAAGTGCGGTTAAAAATCACTGTGTTTTTAACCGCACTTTTTGTTGATATAAGACCATAAAGAATGGATTAAATATTGTTGCTTTTATCTAAATAAGATTTATTTTTTAATAATTTTCCTTCTTTACTAAAAAACAACTCAATATAAAAATCACGTCTATTACCTAAGTAACCTTCACCTTTTTTATAGAGTGCAAATAGTTTATTATCTGTTTTTTCTAAAATTTCAAATTGGTTCGAAATTAAATCGCTTATTTCTTTCTTATCCATTCCTGAATGAAGATATTTGGAGACAATATGGCTAACATCCGCACGTTGACTTGCAATGTCAGTAATACGGGTTTTAAAAACCTCATCTAGCATTAAGTTTAAATCTGTTGCATTACTTTTTCTGTCTGAAATTGAAGATTGAATCCCAGAATGATTCTCATGTCCACTCGCTTCGCAGCCAATTGAAACCAGGGAAAGTAGAGCAAGGGATATTGTGAGTAATTTTTTCATGTTAAGTACCTTTTATTATTTCTTGGGTTTCAGTTTTCAGCATCTTCTACAATTTGATATTCAAGAGCTAACGAATCTATTCCTTTTTTAGGTGAAATAACAATATGATAAATGCGTTTTGCTCGACCACTTCCTGAGCTATGTCCAGTAAGTTTCGTTCTAATATATCCTGAATACTCGCAAATTTCTTTTCCTGCCTCACAAGTCATACCCATTTGGGAAACCGCTTTTTTGATGCTATCAACACGATTATCACCATCTAAATGAGCATAAATCAATTTGCTTAGCGCTTCTTTTTCCGGCTCATTAGGAAATCTTTTCGTAATATATTCTTTAATTTCCCCTTGAGGTAAATTATCGTAATTAACGGTCATTCTGGGAAAACCTAAATCACAAGCTATTAAAAGAAGAGATAGCCCTAAAATAATGGTGCATTTTTGCATATTAAAATACCTTTAATTGATAGTAACTCAAGACATTATAGCAATAAAAATTTATTTTCCGATAATAAATCATTCAGTTATTTGGGGTAATTACATAGATAAATTCTCTTTTCTAAATAACATAAAAAGAACATAAACCATTTGGCAGATGGGATGTGTTGACATAAGCCGTTATCATGTTTGCAAGTAATTGGAGTTCTAACATTTAGAATCTTGGGTAGGGAAAAAATAGCTCATTGAATTTTAATGGATAGGTATTTCAGTAATATATCCAAAAGATTAAGTTTTCTAACGTTAGGTTTTTAGTGGCTTTTAAATTTTTAGCTACCTGAAAGGTATATAATTTAAAATATCTAGATATAAAGTGCAGTCAATTTTTAAAGAGTTTTAAAATCTCTTTAAAACTGACCGCACTTTTGTATTTTCAACGATACTTATGTTAAGCAAACCTTATAATTTCACATCCAACTTCGCGTAAGCACGTTCTACTTTTTCTAATGCTTTTTCTACGGAAATATCACGAGCGAGTAAGACACCTAAACGGCGATGGCCATTGACTTCGCCTTTGCCGAAAATGCGAATATTGGTGTGGGGTTCAGCCAATACTTCGGCGATATTGCCAAATTGCACGTTTTTCGATTGGCCTTCCACCACAATCGCTTTTGAAGCCGATGGACTAATGAGGGTGATTTCTGGGATAGGTAAGCCTAAAATCGCACGGGCGTGTAAGGCGAACTCAGATAACTCTTGAGAAATCAATGTCACCATGCCGGTATCGTGTGGGCGCGGGGAAACTTCATTGAAGATAACTTCATCACCACACACAAACATTTCTACACCAAAAATGCCGCGACCACCTAATGCAGTGGTAATTTTCTCTGCTACGTCTTGTGCTTTTTTCAAGGCTGCATCAGACATGGCTTGTGGCTGCCAAGATTCGCGATAGTCGCCATCTTCTTGACGATGGCCAATTGGCGCTAAGAAGCTGGTGCCATTAATGTGGCGAACGGTGAGCAAGGTAATTTCATAATCGAATTTAACAAACCCTTCCACTATCACGCGTCCCGCACCTGCTCGACCACCTTGTTGAGCGTAATCCCAGGCTTTTTGTAAATCGTCTTTGGATTTCAAAATACTTTGACCGTGACCAGAAGAAGACATAATTGGTTTCACCACGCAAGGAATACCGATTTTTTCAACCGCACTTTGGAAGTCAGCAAAGTTATCGACAAATTGATAAGGTGAAGTTGGCAAGCCAAGCTCTTCGGCAGCTAAACGGCGAATGCCTTCGCGATTCATCGTCAGCTTGGTGGCTTTGGCGGTAGGAACAACATTAAAACCCGCTTTTTCTAATTCAATCAGCGTATCAGTCGCGATGGCTTCCACTTCCGGCACGATGTAATCTGGGCGCTCTTTTTCCACTAAGGCTTTGAGTGCTGCACTATCTAGCATGGAAATCGTATAAGCACGATGTGCTACTTGTTGTGCTGGGGCGTTTTCATAACGATCGACGGCAATCACTTCCACGCCTAAACGTTGTAATTCAATCACCACCTCTTTGCCCAGTTCACCAGAGCCAAGCATCATCACTTTAATAGCATTCGGGGTTAATGCTGTACCTAGGGTTGTCATGTTGTGTCCTTATTTTAAGAAAGATTCATCAAGTGCTAAATCGTCATTTTTATTAATCCCCACACCGCGAGCAATCACATTTTTAGCAATTTCATGTGCTTCTTCTAAAGAATGCTCGGTGTAAGTCCCACATTGGTATTCGTTTAATTCAGGAATTTGGTTTTGATCTTGCACGGTTAAAATATCTTTCATGGAAGCTAACCATGCATCAGCTACTTGTTGCTCGTTTGGTGTGCCAATTAATGACATGTAAAAACCGGTACGACAGCCCATTGGGGAAATATCGATGATTTCTACATTGTCATTGTTTAAATGGTCGCGCATGAAGCCTGCAAATAAATGCTCAAGGGTGTGAATCCCTTTTGGTGGGAGAATTTCTTTGTTTGGAATGCAAAAACGAAGATCAAAAACGGTGATGTCATCGCCCTTTGGGGTACGCATCGTTTTGGCAACACGTACAGCAGGGGCGTTCATACGGGTGTGATCCACTTTAAAACTGTCGAGTAATGGCATATTTATTTCCTTGAAAATCAGTGGTTTGTAAATTAATTGCAAGTTTTTGTAAATTTTTTTACATTTTTTTACAATTTCTTTGAACTTTTCTTTTTAGCGTCGGTCTTATAGAACAAGCAACTTGCAGTTGTTTTAATAAAATTGGTTCCTTAGGTTATTTGCCCCTTACTCGATAAGGGGCGTTTTTTTATCTGTTGAATATTAATTCGTCTTTATTCTAGCCCACAACCACATTATGCACAAAGGCTATTCTCGGCTATGACACGAAAGGTAAACTGAACAAGAGCAAGGCAATATAACGCAGTCCTTTTCCAATCGTCATAAAAATCAAGCAACTTAGCCAATTCAATCGAAGCCAACCGGCTACCGCACAAAATACATCCCCGATAATAGGCAACCAGCTCAATAATAAAGTGATGGCGCCATAGCGTTGTATTTTGTTTATCGCCCATAAAGTGCGGTCATTTTTGCTGTCAATTTTCGGAAACCATCGCCCAATCCAATAAGTGGTGAGGCTGCCTAGCGTATTGCCTGCGGTTGCCATAAAAACAAGCCAAAAAATATCCGCACTTAATAATGATCCGAATAATACTTTTGGCGCAGCCAGGGAGACAAACACAATTTCTGAATTACCCGGCAAAATGGTGGCACTTAAGAAAGCACTGAAAAACATCAGCCACAAGCCATGGGTTTGCCAAAAATCAGCCCAAAAGCTAAAAGAGAAAATGTCCCACATTAGGCTCTAATAATCTCTCTCGTTCTGACATCAAACACATCCATCCCTGCATTTAATCCCGCTTTTACGCCGAGATCGGCATCTTCAAAGACGATGCAGCGTGACGGTTCAGCTTTTGCCAGTTCTGCACAGCGTAAAAAGGTTTCTGGATGCGGTTTATGTTCTTTCACATCATCAGCGCTGACAATGGCGTTAAAGTAATGTTTGATATCTAATTTTTGCATTAACATATCAATCATTTGGCGGTTCGAGCCTGAACCGAGCGCAATCGGCTTTTGTTGATAGTAATGACGCACCACGTCAAAGGTTGGGAGTAATTTTGATTCTGTTGGAATCAATTCATAGGAAAGTTTGCGTTTTGCTTGTATCACTTCATTTAAACGTTCTTGTGGCATACCGGCATCTTGCATAATGGCAGAGGCGATAGTGCTCACAGTTGCGCCACCTAAATCATACATTATTTGGCTGTTAAAACGATAACCAAATTGTTCCCCCACCATGTTCCAGGCTCGGGCGTGTACTGGCATGGTGTCGATTAAGGTGCCATCCATATCAAAAATCAGGCCATCATATTTTTCAAAAAGTCTGTTATCTATCATTTATTGCTTTCCTAGTTCGTAAATTTTTTCACTTTGTTTCAATTTTGTGATCTGTGCACTGGTAATTTTATGAAATAGCGGTAAAGTTATCCTATCTTAAAAAGGAATGTTATGTCGTTACTCAAACAATTAACCCGTTGGAAAATTCGCGGTCAGATTGATCAGGACGTTATTGATATTATTCTGACTTTGCAAAGTCGCCTAGAGCATCATTGGCGCATTGATGTGTCGATTCCGACCGTCATTACACTCTTATTGCATATTGCCAACAGCCTTGCCCGCTTAAAACGAGGCGGTTGCGTTTCCCCGCTTCATCAATCCTTTTATGATGAAATGCAAAGTGCGGTCATTTTCCCTGATGTTTTGGAAATTCACCAAGATTTGCTTTCTTTTATTCCGCAAGACATTCCAGAAGCCGAGCAGAGCTATTATCTCGCCAATATTTATAGCTTGCTGTTGGAGCAAGATAAAAAATAAGGGCACGAAAGCCCCTATTCTATCAGTTAAAAATCAAACTGAGTTCTAAATCTTTGAGTAAATTGCTTTCTAAGCGCAATTCATTCCATACTAACGGATTGTTATCCAAATAATGTTTCTCAAAAGTCAGTTCCCAAGTCTGCAAAGAGCGGTCAATTCTGAGATTAATTTTGTCGGTGCTGTCTGTCGCTTGGCGAGATTTATTTAAAATCACTGCAATGCGTAAAAGAAGCAGTAAAACAAGAACATCTTCATCCGCATAACGAGCAAAAATCGGTAAATCATTCTTTTTAAATGCACCCGTGTGATAACGAACTAAATTCACCAATAAGCGTTGCTGCTCGCGATCAAAACCCGGTAATTCTATATTCTGCAGAATATAAGCGGAATGTTTTTGCACATTACGATGATTAATGACAATGCCCACTTCCAATAAACGCGCTGCCCAAATTAACAGATTTTTCATCTCATCAGCAAGATACGGTTTTTGCCAATGGGTGTATTGGTCAATTAAGGTTTTCGCACTATTTGCCACGCGATCGGCTTGCGCCAAATCTAAGTTAAATTGTTCGGCAAGTCCTAATGCAGTACGAGTACGGATGTCTGAAACTTGGAAGTTTTTTTCTAAGCTGTAAATCACCCCTTCACGCAAAGCACCGTCAGAATAGCGCATATTTTCTAAGCCAAAAACGTCAAAAACGGCACTTAAAATGGCTAAGCCTGGCACAAAGACATCCACGCGATCAGGGTTTAGTCCCGCAATATTGAGTTCTTCAAAATGGGATGCTTGTAAGGTTCGTTCAATTAAATTTTGTAAGCGCTCAGTGGTGATGATACCGTTCGGATCAAGGGTTGCGGTAATCACTTGATAGACGGTTTTGATGGTGCCTGATGAACCGAGTACTGATTGCCAACCGAGCTTGCGATATTCCCAGCTTAAATCTTCAATTTTATTGACCGCACTTTGGCGAGCTTGCTCGAAGTTTTCTTTGGAAATTTCGCCATTCGGGAAGAATTTTTTGGCAAAGCTCACACAACCCATGTGACGACTTTCTGCCACTAAGGGGGTGAAATCATCACCGATGATCATTTCGGTTGAGCCACCACCAATATCGATGACCAGTTTACGTCCGCTTTCGGGTTGAGTGTGGCAAACGCCCGCATAAATGGTTTTGGCTTCCGTTTGACCGCTAATGATATTAATAGGATAGGGAAAGACAGAGGCAGCCTGACGTAAAAACTCGTCATTATTGACCGCTCTTCGTAAGGTATAAGTGCCTACGACATTTACATCTTCTGGGGCAAAACCTTGTAAGCGCTCAGCAAAAAGTGCAAGGCAACTTACACCGCGCTCAATGGCTTCTTGGCTTAATACATTGTGCTCATCTAAGCCATCGGCGAGCCTCACTTTTTGTTTTAAACGAGAAAGCACCTGGATTGAGCCATTGATAATCCGCGCCACAATCATGTGGAAGCTGTTTGAGCCTAAATCAATGGCGGCAATCTCCCGGGCCTCACTTCGGTGATGAGGTTCTACGAGTTGAGCCAGTTGCTTGTCGTTATGCATGTCCTTTCCTAAAATTCAAATTTATACAATAAATCAAAAACTTGGTTTGTGCTGGTTACTGATTGGAAATAAAGTTGTGGCATTAAGCGGTAACGCAAGGTCACTTCGGCTAAGCCATCAAACAATCCTACACCATATTTCACTTGTAAGCGTTTACCAATATTACCACTAACTTGTACTTTGGAGCTATCCCCAACACCGGCAGTGCCTAAGTTTAAGTCTTGAATACCAAAGGCTTCACCAATACCGCCGACTACTTTACCACTTTTCGCTAAACCTAAGCCAAGTAATGCCGCACCCACAGAACCACTGGAACCTGCTTCACCGCTGTTTTCTAATGAGCGACCGGTTAATAAATAAGAAAGTGCCTGGTCTTGAGATTTGGCCGGATCAGAGAAAATCGTGACTTGTGGGCTAGACGCCATACCAATCACTTTTACCCCCGCGGTCACTTTACTGTCTTCCATAGCCTCAGGGTTACGAATCGCTTCAATATTCAACATCGGCTGTGAAGGTAAACCAGAGAAGCTGATTTGTCCTTTACGAATTAATAAATCCTGTCCAAAAGAGGCATAACGACCATTTTTTAGGTTAATTTGACCAAATAATCCTAGCTTACCTTTATCCTGTTTCACCGAAAGTAAACCATCCAAATTCGTTTTTAAACCATAGGCATCTAAATGCACATCATCACCGATTTTAATTTTTAAATCAGATTGAATTTGCATCCCAGATTTCGTTTCTGAAGCAAATTGGCGATTGATGAGCTCTTCTTTACTTTTTCTTGGGCCATTTAAAATCACTTCATCTTCATTCACCGGTTCAGCATTGTCCGGTAAGCTTTCAATAGCAATTCTTGCCCATGGAATATCCACATTTCCGCTTAAATCTAAGAGTTTTGGCGAGGCTTTGACAACCACATTCGGGCTGACTTTTAATTTCGCCATAGACGGAATATCGACTTTGAAGTTATCCGCTTGCGCTCTGACTTCTGCCGTCCAGTTATCCATGTTAGCCCAGTTAGCTTGTCCATTAATATTGAGTTTGCTATCTGGTGTTTGAACATGGCCATTTAAGGTTGAAGAGGTGCCATTAAAGCGAATTGCCACTTGGCCATCAGTCACATCAAAAGGCAGGCTTTTCAGTTTCGATTTCACATTTCGAATATCAAAATTGCCGTTTAATAATGGTTTTTCTAAATTACCACCGAAACTTAAGCGAGAGACCACTTCACCATCTATGCTTTCACCGCTAGAGAAAAGTTGATTGGCTAAGGATAAGCGTAAACCTTCAATAGTAAAGGTACCGCCTAATTGTCGACCTTTACTTAAATCATTAATTTTTAAGTCTGTACCGATTCGACCTTGATTCTGAACGTTAATATCTGATTTCAAGGTTAAATTGTTATTTTGAATATCAGCATTCACACTTAATTTAGGAATATCTAGCTTAAAGGTGCGGTAGTCTAATTTTTGTGCCACACCAATATTATTGCCTTCCACTGCCACATTTAGTTGTAACGGTTTATCCGTGAACCACGCCACTTTACCTCGGCTTTGTAACTGGCCTTTGAGCGTGTCTTGTCCCATCAATTTATTCACTAAATCTAAATTAATACGTTTAAGCTCAAAAGGGACTTCGCCGTTTTTCCCTGCCGTAAATTGTTGAGGGAAGCACAGATCTAAGTCTTGGTTAATCCAGCAGTGTGACCCAATGGTGGCTTGGATTTTTTTATTGTCATAAGTCACAGGAATGGTTTGATTCACTTTAAAATCACCGATAGGTGAGTTTAGGCTCACTTGACTTAAATTGCCTTTCCATTGCTGAGAAGTGCGGTCAAAATTCCCCGAGATTTGTAAATCAGCTGCAACAGGTTCACCTTTTGATTTTAAGGTGAGCGTATGATGTTTTTCATCACCTGATGCATTCAAATCAATATTATGTAATTTGATGCTGTCACCATAACGGAAGTTTTCCGCTTTGACGTTAAGTTCACCTTTCACTTGTGGTTCACTGACAACATTACCTTTAATTAAGGCTTTAGATAAGTCTAATCCTTGGAAGTGCAAGCCTTGTGCAGTTAAATCGGTATTAATGGTTGGCGCAGTAAGTTTGCCTAAAATCTGTGCTTTGCCAACCACGGAACCCGCTAAATCTTGCCACAGACCACGCAAGCTTGGTGCGTTGATATCTAAATCTAGGTTTGATTTATCACCTAATGTACCTTTTGCCGCAATGCGGTTATCGCCATAGTTCAGCAATAAATCAGGAATGTTTAATAAAGTTTCATTACTTAAAAAGACACTACCTTTCAAGCTTAATGGGCGAGAGGAAAGACTACCGGTTAAATCCACGGTAGGTACATCCACTTTCCAATGATTGGAATCAGCGGAACCTTGTGAGCTCACTTTTCCCGATAATACGGCTGGCATGGCAGGCACATAAGGATGAATGTTCATTTTGTTTAAATCAGCCGTCATATCCCATTGTGCGCCATCTTTCCAGTTTGAGGAACCCGTTAAACGTGCCGTACCATCTAGGGCGGCAAGTTTTAATTCGTTGATGGTGACTTCGTAGAGTTTACCGTCTGCATTTAAATCAACGTGAGTATGAGGGATATGATCCATACCCTCCACGCCACCAACAACTTCTGCGTGATAATTCAATAAATCGCCTGTGAGTTTGATATCGACATCGTTAATTTTGAGTGGCGCTAGGCTGTCTGCAAAAGCATATTGACCTTTTTTCGCTTTTAACTGCAGATTTAGTGGCATTTTATCTTCGGCCAGTTTCACGTCACCCGTTAAGGTAGCATCAAGCACCCCCCGTGTGGTTAACGAAAGTGCGGTCGTTTTTTTCAATGAACCCGATACATTGAGATCAACTTTGCTAGCAGGCAGAATGGTTTTATCTTTTGATTTAAAGGCTTGGAGATCAGATTTTAATGTGAGATCAACCGGGAAATCTTCATTGAGCTGGAGTTGCCCTTGGCTAGAAAGTGTACCAAGAGAGCTGTCAATGTCGAGTTTTTGTAATTTCACTAAATGATCGGTGGCGTCCGCTTGCAATTCCACTTTGGGCACCGTGATTTTTTGGGTTTCTTCGCCTTTTTCATTGAACGATTGATATTGCCAGTTTGTACCCAAAACACTTGGAATGTGCATATCAAAAGGTAAGTTCACCGCATTTAAATTACCTAAAAAAGCCGGTGTGAGTGTTTGCTCAATTTGCGCCCAATCAACAGGTTTAGCGGGTTCTTTTTTCTCGGGCTGAGGGGGATTTGGTTGAGTTTGGGAGACCGTTGAGAAAAGCACATCTGAAAGCGTGGTGGGCTCAAGGGTAAGGCCAGATTCATTGTTTAAACTGACCGCACTTTGAAATGATGAAAAGGTAATATTGCTTTGATCGAGTTTCATATCAAAGTCAGTGACCGCCACATTTTTCACTTGCACAGAAACCGGTAAATGGATTTTTTCCATTGGACCACTTTCCGTTTGTTTCTCTTCAGAAGGTGGCATGACACTGGTATCAATGGCAATTTTCGGCTGCGTTAAGCTGAGATCATCAACAATAATATCACCCGACAGTAAACGAGCTAAATTCAGTTGTAAGCGCGTTTTAGGGAGAGCTACATCGACGCCGGTGGTTTGAAAACGTAAATTTTCTAAGACTAAACCATCTTGTAAGCCACCGCTGACTTGCTCAATAGATAAGCTATCGAGCATTTTATCAGCGAGTTGAATAAGGGCACGTTGTCCACTATCAAAAGACAGTGCTGTGACTAAGCCTAAAACAGGAATAAAAATGACCGCACTTCCGACACATAAAATTTTACGGCAGGTCTTTTTCTTTTTAACGGGTTGTGTGGTTTGGTTATCTGGTTGTGTTTCTTGTTCAGACATAGTCATACCCTAAATTTCAGCACCTAAGCCAATGTAAAATTGAATGTTTTTGCTGTTATCTTTATCTCGAATTGGCGTTGCAATATCAAATTTGATGGCGCCAACTGGCGATGCCCAACGTACACCGACACCCGCACCATAACGCAACTCAGTGGCTTTATAAGAGTTAGCCGCCAAGCCTGTATCTGCAAACACGGCACCCCACCAATTAGGGTAAACTTGATATTGATATTCAAGGCTACCTGTTACTAAACGAGAGCCACCCACGAGTTTTCCATCTTTATTTTTTGGTGAAATTTTCTTATAGCCATAACCTCGCACGCTGCGATCGCCCCCAGCAAAGAAACGTAGTGCAGGGGGAATTTTTCGAATATCAGGCGTATTTAAATAACCAATTTCTGCACGGGTAATAAAACGGTGATTTTCTGCGTACGTACGAATCCAGGCAGTAGAAGCTTGAACTTTAAAGAAATTAGCATCGGACATCCAAAGCTTATTCCCTAAATCAACCGTGATTTTTTGGGTATCTCCCCATGTTGGGAATTGACCACCTCTTAAACGGGTACGGCTAAAGCCCCCAGTTGGATAAACCAGGAAGGTTTTATCGGTGAAATCAGCTTGTGTGTAGCTGTCATAACGGACACGAAGACCTGCAAAATATTGCCAACCCTCGCTATTATTCCAATAACGTAATGCCGCGAAGGTGAGAGCTTTAGTATCCGTATCGTTTTTATTTTCTTTTTCATAACCTGTTGAAAATTCATAATAATAATTTAATGGATTTTTCAACAATGGCATTTTATAGGTGGCTTCAAAGTTTTGTTTTGGCGCAGAGACGTAAAGATTTGTACGGAAACTATGGCCTCGACTATTAATCCAAGGTTTTGTCCAACCAATTTGGACATGAGGGCCCGTATCAGTTGCAAAACCGACCCCGAGCTCCATTGAGTTTTTCTTACGTGGATAAAGTAACAGTTCGATATCCACTAATTTCTCTTCTTCGCGAACATGCGGTTGTAAAAGTACGGAGCTAAACCAGTTGGTGGAAGAAAAATTATTGGTTAATTCAGATAAATCACTGACTAAGTAAGGATCGCCCGATTTAATGTTGAGCATGTTTTGCAAATAGTCTTCGCGAATTTGGGAATGGTTGAAGGTGATGTTGCCATAATGATAACGCACACCACTATCAAACAGCATACGCCACCATGCTTCATGAGTTTCCGGGCTGATTTCTAAGCGAGAAATTTGGAATTTTCCGTCAAGATAACCACGAGCTAGAGCAAGGTTTGAAATGCTGCTTTTATAGTCATCGTATTTTTGATGCTCAACTAACTCACCTTGTTTTGGCAAGTTTTTACGGAGTGCCGTGAAGTTTTCGTCTTCTGCGGCTTCGCCTGTAATTTCAACGTCTGTTCCTGCAATTTTACTTGGCTCACCCGGGGTGACATTCGCAATAAGTAAATCTCGTTGACCTTTGCGTTTTTTTAATTCAAAGGCCACGGAAGAACCATAATAACCGAAGACTCGAAGGCCTTTATCAACAGCATTTGAAACTAATTGTTTATAACGATCTGAGCCGTCCATCTCACCTTTATCAATGAGTTTGACATTCATGTCAGTGTTGCGAATAGCACGTTCACCCTTGATCCCGCGGATCTCAATATCCACGGTTTGTTCTGCAAGGGCTGAAAAACTCATCCATCCAAGCAAAAGTGCGGTTATTTTTAACGAAATTTTTTTCATTTTGTTACAAGCTAAACTTTAAGAAGATCCACATCAAACCGCCTTAGTTTACCCACAAAATAAAGGGATTACCAACGCAATTATAGATGGAATTTGAAATTTTTATGTGCGTGTGAGCGTTAATACGACAATGCGATCAAAGAAAGAGTTTCCTGAGATCTGAAAAAATAACGGTTTTTCTATTTATTCATACAGTTAACCAAAATGTAACTGGGCCATCATTGGTGAGGCTCACTTGCATATCTGCTGCAAATTGTCCGTTAGCAACGGTGACTTTTTCTGCACATTTTTGCGAAAAATACTCATACAATTCGTTAGCCAAGGCTGGTGCGGCACCTTTTGAGAAACTTGGTCGTAAACCTTTTTGCGTGTCTGCAGCTAGGGTGAATTGAGATACCACAAGCACTTCGCCACCGATTTGTTGCACGTTTAAATTCATTTTGTCATTTTCATCGCTGAAAATACGGTAATTTAAGATTTTCTCAGCGAGTTTATCCGCTTTGGCTTGGTCATCTTCTTTTTCTACACCTAATAAAACCAATAATCCTTTGCCGATTTGTCCCACAATTTGACCTTCAACTTCCACTTTAGCCTGCGTAACACGCTGAATTAATGCGATCATTTTACTTCCTCTAAATTTGTTTGATTTGTTGACCGCACTTCTGCAAGTACTGCGGCTAATTGTGCACCGAATAACACCACTGTCCAGCTGATTTGAATCCACAATAACATGATCGGCAACGTCGCCATGGCGCCATAAATTAATTGATAAGACGGGAAGGTGGTGATGTACCAAGTAAAGGCTTGTTTCCCTAAAGTAAAGAAAATTGCCGCAATTAATGCACCTGCTGCAGAATGCTTGATGCTCACTTTCTTATTTGGCACGACCATATAAATGAGCGTGAAAATAAACCAAGTAGAAAGAAATGGCACAAAACTGAGGAGTTTTAGGCCAAAAGAGAGCGTTTCCGATTGCTCGAACATGGCTTTGACATAGGAACTTGCCGCAATGCTGGTACCGATTAAAAGCGGACCGAGCGTTAAAATGAGCCAATAAATAGCAAATGACGTAAAAATCGGGCGATTACTAGTGTCTTGCCAAATACCATTGAGTGTACGGTCGATGGAGTTAATGAGCATCAATGCCACTAAAATCAAACTCACAATCCCCACGGCACTCATTTGCTTGGAGTTACGGACGAATTCATCAATATATTGTCCCACAACATCACTCGCGGAAGGAGCGAAATTGGTGAAGATGAATTCTTTCAATGCACCAGTGACTTCGTTAAAAACGGGAAAAGCAGAGAAAATTGAAAACACCACCATAATTAATGGCACGATAGCGAGCATGGTGCTGTAGGTGAGTGAACCGGCAGCTTGCGTTAATTTATTTTCTTGAGAACGCTGCCAGAATAATGCGAGAAAAGATGTTAAGGTCATTAGAGCAAGCCTCCGCAACAATGTTTAAATTTCTTTCCCGAGCCACAAACACAAGGCTGTTTATTGCTTGGGAGCGGCACAGTGGGATCAACAAAATACCAACGACCATTGATTTTTACAAAAAGAGAATATTCGTGATGCACTTGTGGTTGTTCGTTGCCTTGAAAATGTGCTTTAAATTCAACCGCACTTTGTGTTTTGGTTAAGGCTTCTGCTTTGACAATGTCTAAACCGAGCCATTGCGTTTCATCAGCCCAATCTTGCAGGGCTTTTTCATCTAATAACGGTTGTTGGCTTGGGACAGTGGTTTGCACGATATAAGGAATATTTTTGAGTACAAACGCTGAATAGCGGGAGCGCATAAGTTGTTCCGCTGTTTCTGGAAACATGTTGCCTGAATGAAAGCGTCCGCAACAATCTTCATAAGAAAGCGAAGATTGGCACGGACAAAGTACGGTCGTTTTAGCCGACATTTTAGGCCGCCTGCTGTAAATTACGTAATTGTGAGTTAACAGAACGTTTAAACGCTGGCGCTAATTCCTCAATGGCTAAGGCTTCTTCTAATTCTGCAACACTTGAAGGAGCAGAAAGTAGCGTGTTTAAATGACGAATTGTCCATTCAGGATAAGGACGATGTTGCAAGATGAGTTCATCGCCTTGATGAATTTCCCCTTCTTCAATCACACGCACATACCAACCTGTCCAGCCAGACTGACGAATTACCTCTCTTGTATTCTCATTCTTGGTATTATGAGATAAACGTTCGCAAGGTTTACGTGGTTGAGACACTTCTAAAAGCGTGGTGCCAATTTTGTAACGATCGCCTATGCAGACATTATCTTCATGTAAGCCGGATACCACAAAGTTTTCACCATAAATCGCGCTACCGTGAAAATCAAACTTTTCACCAAGTAGCGCGTTTAAAGCAGGGAAAGACACATCAGACATAAAAAACAAGGCTTTATCAACACCACCGTGATGAGCTTTTAAGCCTACATCGTTACCTTCTGCACCTAGCGTGTGCACTTTTACCATCGGTACCGTTTTTTTACGGATAGCACTTTCATATGAGCTACCATCAGGGAACGTTAAGGTTTCTATTAATCCTGTTTTAATAATAAGAATTTTTGCGTTTGACATCTATTTTTCCTGCTTTGAGTTAGTTTTGATAAATTATACCGTAAAATCACTTAAATTTTGACCGCACTTCGTTTTTTCCTTATTATTCGTTTAAATAAAACCAACAAAACAAAGGAATCTTTATGCAATATTCTCTCGCGCGTACCGAACAAGGTCAAACCCTTGGTATTACCGCAAAAATGGCAAACCGTCATGGCCTGATCGCCGGGGCGACAGGGACGGGGAAAACCGTGACATTACGTAAAATGGCGGAAGCGTTCAGTGATGATGGCGTGCCAGTCTTTTTAGTCGATGTTAAAGGCGATTTGTCTGGTTTAGTCAAAGCGGGGGCATTCAGTGGCAAAGTAGCAGAACGCATTGAGCAATTTGATTTAGGTGGCGAGAGTTATTTAAATGGCTATCCTGTGTCATTTTGGGATGTGTTCGGTGAAACCGGTATTCCGCTTCGCACCACGATTTCTGAAATGGGGCCATTATTACTTTCCCGTCTATTAAATTTAAACGCAACCCAAGAAGGCTTATTAAATCTCGTATTTCGTGTGGCAGATGATAAAGGCTTGCTACTCATTGACTTAAAAGATTTACGTGCCATGCTTAAATTTGTGGCAGAGAATGCAAAAACCTTCCAAGTAGAATACGGTAATGTTTCAGCTGCAAGTGTGGGTGCGATTCAACGTGCTTTACTGACACTTGAAAATGAAGGGGCGACAAATCTTTTTGGTGAGCCAGCATTAAATCTTGAAGATTGGTTACAAACCCGTGATGGTCGTGGTGTGATCAATGTTTTAAATTCTGAAAAATTAATTAATTCCCCAAGAATGTATAGCGCATTCTTGCTTTGGTTGATGTCTGAATTATTTGAGCAATTACCAGAAGTCGGCGATCCAGATAAACCAAAATTTGTGATGTTCTTCGATGAAGCCCACTTACTTTTTGATGGTGCACCGAGTGTGTTGGTGGACAAAGTGGAACAAGTGGTTCGCTTGATTCGTTCTAAAGGGGTGGGGATTTATTTTGTAACCCAAAACCCATTAGATTTACCGGATACCGTGTTAGGCCAATTAGGTAACCGTGTACAACACGCGTTGCGAGCTTTCACTCCACGCGATCAAAAAGCAGTGAAATCTGCAGCGGAAACGTTCCGTTCAAATCCTGCTGTCAATGTGGTGGAAACCATTTCAACTTTAGGTGTAGGCCAAGCATTGATTTCATTCTTAGATGAAAAAGGCATGCCAGCGCCCGTTGAAGTGGCTTATGTTTATCCGCCGAAAAGCCAACTTGCCCCGATTACTGAAGAAGAGCGAGCTGCTTGGGTGAAAGACGATGATCTTTATGCCTTCTATAAAGATTACGTGGATAATGAGTCAGCTTTCGAAGTGTTAAATGCGCAAGCGGATTTAGCGGCAGTACAACAAAAACAAGCTGAACAAGCGCAGCAAGAGGAAGAAAGCGGTTTATTTGGTAGCTTAAGCCGTATGATTTTTGGAACACAAAAACGCGGGGATAAACTTTCACCGACAGAACAAATTGTGAATAGCGTGGCAAAATCAGTCGGTCGCAATATTCGTAATGAAGTGACCAAACAAATCATGCGTGGTATCTTAGGCGCATTGAAAAAATAACGAAAATTTGACCGCACTTTGCGGCAAGAATGATCAAAAGGAGATTGTTATGTCTGATGTATTTCACTTAAACCTGACTAAAGCACAATTAAAAGGTGCTACACTCGCTATCGTACCAGGGGATCCTGCACGTAGCGAACGTATTGCTAAAAAACTTGATAATCCTGAGTTTCTTGCAAGTACACGTGAGTTCACTTCTTGGTTAGGCTATTTAAATGGTCAACCGGTAGTGGTGTGTTCAACCGGTATTGGTGGCCCTTCTACGTCTATCTGTGTGGAAGAACTGGCTCAGCTTGGTGTGCGTACATTTTTACGTATTGGCACAACAGGTGCGATTCAACCGCATATTAATGTAGGCGATATTCTTGTTACAACGGGTTCAGTTCGTCTTGATGGTGCAAGCCGTCACTTTGCGCCAATTGAATATCCAGCGGTAGCAAATTTTGAATGTACCACGGCACTTTACAATGCAGCTAAAGAAAAAGGCATTGAGCCATTTGTAGGAATTACAGCTTCTTCAGATACGTTTTACCCAGGTCAAGAACGTTACGATACCTACAGTGGTAAAGTATATCGTGATTACCAAGGCTTGTTAAAACAATGGCAAGATCTCAATGTGATGAACTATGAGATGGAATCAGCCACATTATTTACGATGTGTAATGCCCTTGGCTTACGAGCAGGTATGGTGGCAGGTGTGATTGTGAACCGTACGCAACAAGAAATTCCAAATGAAGCCACCATGAAAGATACAGAAGATAAAGCAGTATCAGTGGTAGTGGAAGCAGCAAGAAAATTGTTAGCGTAAAACGCCGATAAAAAGAACCGCACTTTTTAAAAGTGCGGTTTATTTTTTAACTGTTTTTTCGAGCAAAATCTGCAGCTTCGGCGATTAATTGGTCATCAGGTCGAATGCCTGTGTAGAGCTCAAATTGTTCAACGGCTTGTAGCACAATCACTTCTGCACCAGAAATCGTTTGTTTCCCTTGCTGTTGAGCAAATTGGATAAATGGTGTTTCAGCAGGAATCGCCACCACATCAAAAGCGGTTTGAGCTTGTTGAATAAGATTTTCAGGAAAGGCGAGATCAAATTCTTCTTTTCCACCTTTCATCCCAATTGGCGTAACGTTGACTAAAATGTCTGCCGATTGATTGTCTAAAGATGAGATATATTCATAGCCATAAAGTGTGGCTAAATTTTTACCCGTTTTTTCATTTCGAGCAAAAATCTTAAGATGCTCAAATCCACTGTTTTTAAAGGCTGCGACGACGGCTTTTGCCATACCACCACTGCCTTGTACAATCACTCTACTCTTTTTATCTAATTGATATTCTTCGATAAGTTTAACAATGGCAATATAGTCGGTGTTGTAAGCACGAAGAAAACCTTGATCATTCACAATGGTATTCACAGACTGAATGGCTTGCGCAGAAGGCGAGATTTCATCTAAAAATGGCATGCAGCTTTCTTTGAAAGGCATCGAAACGGCACAACCCCTAATACCAAGTGCACGAATGCCTTTGACTGCACTTTCAATATCCGTGGTAGTAAAGGCTTTATAGATAAAATTAAGCCCGAGTTTTTGATACAGATAGTTATGGAATGTTGTGCCAAAATTGCCTGGTCTGCCAGAAAGGGACATACAAAGTTGGGTGTCTTTGTTAATCATATCGATTCCTTAAATATTTAGATTTATATCATCATCGATAAAATATTGATTCATTTCAAAGGCTGGTTTTGCCGCTTTGTCTTTGCCGACAATACGAGCAGGCACACCTGCTGCGGTGGCATATTCCGGCACAGGTTGAAGTACAACAGAATTGGCGCCGATTTTGGCATATTTGCCCACTTCGATATTGCCGAGAATTTTTGCGCCCGCTCCAATCATTACGCCTTCTCGTACTTTTGGATGGCGATCGCCGGATTCTTTACCTGTACCACCAAGGGTGACGCCTTGCAAGATAGACACATCATTTTCAATTACCGAGGTTTCGCCCACGACAATACCGGTGGCATGGTCAAACATAATGCCGTGTCCAATTTTGGCGGCAGGGTGAATATCTACATCGAAAGCCACTGAAATCTGATTTTGTAAATAAAGTGCGAGTGCTTTTCGATTTTGGTTCCACAAATAATGGGTAATTCGATAGCTCTGAATAGCGTGAAAACCTTTTAGATAAAGCAATGGTGTGGACCACAATTCCACAGCAGGATCGCGGTGGCGCACAGCTTTAATATCACAAGCAGCACAATCAATGATATTGGGCTCGGCCTGATAGGCTTCTTCAATAATTTCACGTAGAGAAATGGCCGGCATGATCGGGTTAGCCAGTTTATTCGCTAGTAAATAACTCAAGGCACTGCCAAGATTTTGATGTTTTAAAATAGTGGAATGGAAAAAGCTGGCGAGCATTGGTTCGCATTCTGCTAATTCTTTTGCCTCTTGGCGAATGTGTTGCCATACTTCTAACGTCATTTTTTCTCCTTATTCGCCTTTTCGTTCACGACCTAATAAGCTCAGTGCGACTTCTTGTGCACTTTTACCACAAAAGAGCATTTGGTAAATCTGTTCTGTAATCGGCATTTCCACGCCTTGTCGTTGTGCTAATAAATAAGTTTCTTTGGTGTTATAAAATCCTTCCACCACCTGACCAATTTCATCCATGGCTTGTTGGCTATCAGTCCCTTTACCAAGCATTAAACCAAATCGGCGGTTACGAGATTGGTTATCAGTACAAGTGAGCACTAAATCTCCTAAACCAGACATGCCCATAAAGGTTTGTGTATTCGCTCCCATGGCTACACCTAAGCGAGTAATTTCCGCAATTCCACGGGTAATCAATGCTGTTCTGGCATTGGCACCAAATCCCATACCATCTGAAATACCTGCGCCAATCGCAATTACGTTTTTAATGGCGCCACCTAATTGAACACCGATCATATCTTGGTTTACATACACCCGAAAATGCTGGCTGCAATGAATGCGAGCTTGAAACTCTAAGGCAAACTTTTCATTACGAGAGGCAAGGGTAATCGCTGTTGGCAAACCTTGAGCCAATTCTTTCGCAAAAGTAGGACCAGAAAGCACAGCGGTTGGAATTGCTTTACCTAAGGTTTCTTCCACCACTTCTTGTAGTAATCGGCCAGTGTTGCGTTCTAATCCTTTGGTTGCCCAAATTAAACGATGATCAGGTTTTAAGTGCGGTCGAATTTTTAACAGAATTTCACCAAAAGCATGACTTGGCACCACAATTAAAATATCTTTCGAGTGGTCAAGTGCAGTTTTCAAATCTAATTCTAAATGCAAACTTTCTGGAAATTCAATATCAGGCAGAAAACGGCGATTTTGACGTTCTTGTTGCATTTGATGAATATGATCGGGATTGTGCCCCCAAAGATAGGTTGGAGAGCCATTGCGAGAAAATGATATTGCGAGTGCTGTTCCATAAGAACCGCAACCAAGAATGGTAATTGGAGATTGGGATGGGGTCATTTCAATCACCTTTAAAATAAAAGGGCAGACGGTATCGCCTGCCCTCATCACAATTAATGTTGGGTTTCCTGATTTTCTTCCGCTTCGGCTGCTGCTTGCTGCTTGTTCATGTAATCAATGAACAACGCATCGAAGTTTACCGGAGAAAGGTTTAATGCCGGGAATGTACCACGATTCACTAAGTTAGAAATCAATTCACGTGCATAAGGGAAAAGCATATTTGGGCATTGAGATGTTAAGCAGTGTGCCATTTGAACATCTTCTAAACCGCTGATTGTAAATACGCCAGCTTGTTTCACTTCACAAATAAACGCCACATCACCAGAGTCTTCCATGGTAGTTTCTACGTTGATGTTTAACGTGACTTCGTATAGATCTTCACCTACTTGGACGGCTTCAGTGCTTAAATTAAAGCCGAGTTTTGGTTTCCATTCTTGGTGGAAAATATGAGGAAGATTTGGCGCTTCAAAAGAAACATCTTTTACATAAATACGTTGAATTTGAAGCACGGCTTCTTGTTGCTCTTCAGCTGCTACTTCAGGTTGTTGATTTTGTTCAGACATAGAGGATCCTTACTTATGTTTTTTTACTAATGGTAAATTTGCACCCGCCCAAGCCGCTAAACCATCTTTTAACACATAAACTTTTTCAAAGCCTTGTTTGGTCAAAAGTTCTGCGGACGTAGCAGAAGAAACACCGTTAACATCCACAATGATAAGCGGTTTTTCTTTGTGATGTTCGATTTTGCCTACATTTTGATTTTTAATTTCAGTTGGAAGCAAGTTTACGCTACCAATGATATGGCCGCGTTGGAATTCATCAATAGGGCGTAAATCAATCACCACTGCTTCTTCGTCGTTCATTAAGCGAACCGCTTCAGGGTTGGTGATGACGCGATATTTTTGTGTCGCACTTTTAAAAAAGGTGAAAAGTGTCATAAAAAGGACAGCAAACCATGCGATCGTTAAAAAAGTGTGTTTTTGAGCAAATTCAATTGCTTGAGGCATAAATTCTTGCATGTTGTTCTCAACTTAATTTTGATAATGAATAAGAGTTTATCTTCAGATGAAATAAGGCTTTAAGTATAACCGCACTTTAGTTATCTTTCAAAAAAATTATCAAGGAAACGTAACGTTGGCGAAAGCTTATACAATCGGATCGATAAAAATGTGATCGGGATCATAAATATCTTATCTTTGTGTTTATTCTACGCCTAATTAAGTAGAGAATAGCCAAACTTAGATGATAAAACGTGAAAGGAGACGCGCATGAAATTAAAAAAATTAACGGCACTTATGATGCTCGGATTTGGTTTTTCGATCGCACAAGCTGCGGAATTACCGAATATTACAATTTTAGCAACAGGTGGCACGATTGCCGGAAGTGGCGAAACTGCCGTTTCTTCTGCTTATAAAGCAGGGCAACTCAATGTTGATGCATTAATTGATGCGGTGCCCGAAATTAAGCAGCTTGCAAATATAAAAGGTGAGCAAATTGTGAAAATTGGTTCACAAGATATGAGCGATGATGTGTGGTTAAAATTGGCGAAAGCGATTAATGCACAATGTAAAGATACCGATGGTTTTGTGATTACTCATGGTACCGATACCATGGAAGAAACCGCTTATTTCTTAGATCTTACCGCGAAATGTGAAAAACCAATTGTATTAGTGGGTGCAATGCGTCCTGCGACAGAAAAAAGTGCGGATGGTCCGTTAAACCTTTATAACGCCGTCGTCGTGGCAACGGATAAAAAATCATCAGGTCGTGGCGTATTAGTGGCGATGAATGGTGAAGTATTAGGTGCACGTGATGTAACCAAAATGAGTACTACCGCAGTACAAACGTTCCATTCACCAAACTATGGTACCTTGGGTTATATCCATAACAGTAAAGTAGATTACGAGCGTTCACCTGAAAGCAAGCACACTGTGAACACACCATTTAACGTAGATAAATTAGACAGCTTACCGAAAGTGGGCATTGTTTATGCTTATTCTAATGCACCAATTGAGCCGTTAAATTCATTATTGGATGCGGGCTATCAAGGCATTGTTTCAGCGGGTGTGGGTAATGGTAATGTGAATGCCGCACACTTAGAACGTTTAGAAAAAGCGGCGAAAGATGGTGTTGTGGTGGTGCGTTCATCTCGCGTGCCAACAGGTTACACAACACGTGATGCCGAAGTGGATGATTCTAAATATGGTTTTGTGGCTTCAGGTACATTGAATCCGCAAAAAGCACGTGTGTTATTACAATTAGCCTTAACACAAACAAAAGATCCAAAAGTGATTCAACAATACTTTGAGGATTTCTAAGAAAGCCATTGAAAGTGCGGTCAGAATTTGAATCAAATTTTAACCGCACTTTCGGATAAAATAGACTAATCCAAGTAATAAATATAGATAATGCACTAGTTTGTTGTTAATATATGTTCCGGAATTATTTTTAAAATTAATATGGAGAAAATATTATGATTTGGGCTCAACTTTTAGTCGTCCTACTCTTTATTTACCTAGGGGCTAGATTAGGCGGTATTGGTATCGGTTTCATGGGGGGGATGGGTGTTGTTGCACTTTCACTACTTGGCTTAAAACCGGGCGCCATTCCGTTTGATGTAATTTCAGTTATCATGTCTGTAATCATGGCGATTGCGGCAATGCAAGTTGCGGGTGGTATGGATTTCTTAGTAAAAATGGCTGAAAAAATCCTACGTAAAAATCCGAAATACATCACTTTCCTTGCGCCAACTGTGACTTATTTTATGACTGTACTTGCGGGTACTGGTCACACAGCGTTCTCAACACTTCCAGTGATTGCTGAAGTGGCAAAAGAACAAGGTATTCGTCCTTCACGTCCACTTTCTATTGCGGTTATCGCTTCACAAATTGCGATTACAGCGTCTCCAATTTCTGCTGCAGTGGTATTCCTTTCTGCTGAATTAGAGAAAAACTTTGGTTTAAGTTACTTACAATTATTAGGTATTTGGATCCCAACTACTTACGCAGCATGTATGATTACTGCGGTGATTTGTAACTTCCTTGGTAAAGATTTGAAAAATGATGAAATTTACCAAGATCGTCTCGCGAAAGGTTTAATTACTATGCGTGGTGAAATGCAAATTGAGATCAAACCTTATGCAAAACGCTCTGTCGCAATTTTCCTTATCGCGATTTTAGTGGTCATGCTTTATGCCACTGCAATAAGTAAAACAGTTGGTTTAATTCAAAACCCAATTCTTTCTCGTGATAACGCCATTATCTCTTTCATGCTTGCGACTGCAGCCATTATCACTATGGCATGTAAAGTGGATACTGCAAAAATTACTAATGCAGCAACTTTTAAATCCGGTATGTCAGCGGTAATTTGTGTGCTTGGTGTAGCATGGTTAGGTAATACTTTTGTTGAAGGTCATATCGATCAAATCAAAGCGGTATCAGCTGAGTTCTTACAACAATACCCTTGGAGTTTAGCGGTCATCTTGTTCTTCGCAAGTACCTTACTTTACTCACAAGCTGCAACTGCAAAAGCATTATATCCAACTGCAATTTTATTAGGGGTTTCACCGGAAGCCGCGATTGCAGCATTTGCCGCAGTATCAGCATTATTCATTCTTCCTACTTACCCAACCTTAATTGCGGCAGTAGAAATGGATGACACCGGTTCAACTCGTATCGGTAAATACGTATTTAACCATCCATTCTTAGTGCCTGGTGTGATTGCAATTGCTTTATCTGTTTTATTCGGTTTCTTAATGGCGGGTGCAGTTTTATAATTTCCCATTAAGCTAACATAAATGAAAACCATCTTGTCTATGGATAAGATGGTTTTTTAATGGGGAACTTCTTCTCACTGTGATACTCTAAAGGGCAACCTATTTTTATATAAGGAAAACCAATGAAGTTATTTAAAATCCTTTTTGCTGCATTAATTGCTTATGTGCCAACAGCATGGTCTGCGGTGGATTATAATATTAAATACAGTTCCAATTATTTAATGCCGGCGTATGTGCATTTTAAAGCTGATGGTTCACAGTATTCAGTCAATGCGAAAATTAATATTCCGTTGTACAACATTGTGTTTACTTCTCGTGGTTCGCAAACTGCGAGCCAATTTAAAATGGTGAATTATCAAGATGTGCGTAATGGTAAGCCTTATGCGATTTCTAAAATTTCGCCAACAACAATTGAATACGGTAAAGTGAAAAATGGGTTAGAAACCGAACCGTTAACATTACCGACTTTTGACTTATTCACCATGGCATTTCAGTTGAGCTATTATGATAAATTGCCAACCAGTTTCCAAATTACAAACGGTAAAAAACTTTACCCAATGGAAAATGTGAATGTGAAGAAAGTGGAAAAACAGATCCAATATAACAAGCAAACTGTCACTGAAATCACTTATTCATTTAAAACAGGTAATAAGGATATTATGGTGAAGAAATTCTCAGGTGAACAATTTCCACGTTATATCAAATACACCAGAGATGGTGATGATTATGAGTTAGAGTTTGATGAGTTTGTTAAATAGCATCAGACTATAAAAAAGCCACACAATCTTGTGTGGCTTCTTTTATTTAGGAAAATTGAGTAATTTTTTCACTCAAATCATCCAACATTTCATAACGTTTTCGGTACATGGAACGTTTTTTGCTAGCGATTTCTTCCAGCGGTTTGCGGGTACTTTCAAGCGGTAATTGCCAATATTGACCATTTAATTGCCCTTGGTTTTCTTGCCAAAATTCATCGTAGTTGAATAGGATTTTACTGCGCGCAGATAAACGGTATTTACCTTGTGAAGTGTGAGGGATACCGATTAATTCACATTGCCATTTTTCAGCTAACAAGCGGAAAACATTCATCAACATAAACATTGGACGAACACCATGTAATTCTTTTGTGGCTTGTTTTACGGCTTCTTGCGCCTCTTCATAAGAAGGGCCTTGAATAGAGGCAATAAGTAGCTTATTTGGTTTTAAGAAGGTAAAAGAAGCATCATAAATGCTACGCCCATCATTGTCTTTTAAGTTAATGGAAAAATAACCTTCAAAAGGGTCAATCTGGTTGATGTTGAAATAAATACCAAGTTGATCCGTTAATTGTGCTAATAAAAGGGATTTTTCTTGGAGTAGTTTTTTACAAAATTCTACGCCCATTTTTTCTTCAAGCATTAGCAGATTATTGGTAATGGCATTGAGTCGATCGGTTGCAGAAAAACGTTTGTCACAATAGGTCGCAAGCAATGCATTAAAACGATATGGATTTTGTTGAAAAAGCGGAATCCAGGTTTGATGAGTATTCAAGAAATCAACCAATGCATCACATTGTTTTTTAAATAAAAATTTGCGTCCGTAATAACGGGCTTTATCCCTTAATTGTTTTTTTAATGGATGATTACAAGAATCGGGTAGTAATTCTTGAAAGGTCGCGAAAGTAATAGTTTGTTTTGCTGTCATAGTGGATAAAGTGCGGTTATTTTTTCAAACGTTTTTTATTGGGTAAAATCATGCTGATTTTTGACCGCACTTATTGTACCTGTATTCCATGGTTTTTCCAATTAACCATCAATAAAGGTGGTTCTTTACTTGCCTATTTTTCGATTTCTCCTTAATATGCCAAATCCTACCTTGAATTTATGCAACTCATCCCCATATTCAATGAAATTATAGAATTGATGTAAGAGAGATAATTATGAACGCCAAAAGAACTCAACAACGTACACTTCCTGTATTGCCATTACGGGATGTTGTCGTTTTCCCTTATATGGTGATGCCACTTTTTGTTGGGCGTGCAAAATCGATTAGCGCCCTTGATGAAGCCATGAATGAGGGCAAACAATTATTATTGGTGTCACAAAAGCAAGCAGATTTAGAAGAACCTACCGTTGATGATGTATTCGATGTCGGGACGATTGCGAATATTATTCAACTATTAAAATTGCCAGACGGCACAGTAAAAGTGTTGGTGGAAGGGCAACAGCGCGCGAAAATCAATCAATTAAATGATGGTGAAGACCATTTTTCTGCGGAAGTCACACCAATTGAAACCACATTTGGTGATGAAAAAGAATTAGATGTGGTGAAGGCGGCTGTTTTAAATGAATTTGAAAGCTATCTTCAACTCAATAAAAAAATTCCTGCAGACGTTTTAGGTGCACTTCAACGCATTGATGATGCCGATCGTTTAGCGGATACCATGGCTGCGCATATTCCAGTAACTGTTCGTCATAAACAAAGTGTGCTAGAACTGGCAGATGTGCAAGAGCGTTTAGAATACTTGCTCGGCATGATGGAGTCTGAAGCGGATATTCTTCAAGTTGAAAAACGCATCCGTGGCCGTGTGAAAAAACAAATGGAGAAAAGCCAGCGTAACTATTATCTTAGCGAACAAATCAAAGCGATTCGCAAAGAAATGGACGAAGGCGAAAGCGAAGATACCATTGATGAAGTTGAGCAACTTCGTCAAAAGGTTGAAGCGGCAGGTATGCCGGCAGATGTGCGCGAAAAGGTGGAGAGTGAGTTACAAAAACTCAAAATGATGTCGGCGATGTCAGCTGAAGCAACGGTGGTGCGTAGCTATGTTGAGTGGATGCTTCAAGTACCATGGCATAAACGTACTAAAGTGAAGAAAGATATCGCAAAAGCACAACAAGTCTTAGATGCGGATCACTATGGTTTAGAACGTGTAAAAGAACGCATTTTAGAATACCTTGCGGTACAAGCTCGCTTAAACAAAATCAAAGGTCCAATCCTTTGCTTAGTCGGGCCACCAGGGGTAGGTAAAACCTCACTAGGTCAATCTATTGCGAATGCAACAGGTCGTAAATATGTGCGTATGGCATTAGGTGGAGTACGTGATGAAGCAGAAATCCGTGGTCACCGTAAAACTTATATTGGTGCATTGCCGGGTAAATTGATTCAAAAAATGGCAAAAGTTGGCGTGAAAAACCCACTCTTCTTGCTTGATGAGATCGATAAAATGTCTTCGGATATGCGTGGTGATCCTGCGTCAGCCTTGTTAGAAGTGCTTGATCCAGAACAAAATACCACCTTCAATGATCACTATCTTGAAGTGGACTACGATTTGTCTGATGTGATGTTTGTGGCAACCTCAAACTCCATGAATATTCCGGGTCCATTGCTAGACCGTATGGAAGTCATTCGTCTTTCTGGTTATACCGAAGATGAAAAACTGAATATCGCGATGCGTCATTTGTTGCAAAAACAAATTGAACGTAATGGATTGAAAAAAGGCGAATTAACCATCGAAGAAAACGCCATTTTAGATATTATCCGTTATTACACCCGTGAAGCTGGTGTGCGTGGATTAGAGCGTGAAATCTCTAAAATCTGTCGTAAAGCGGTGAAGAATTTATTAGTCAATCCAAAAGTGAAATCCATTACCGTTAATTCAGACAACTTACATGACTATCTTGGTGTGAAACGTTTTGAATTCGGTAAAGCGGATACGCAAAACCGTGTAGGCGAAGTAACTGGCCTTGCGTGGACAGAAGTGGGCGGTGACTTACTGACCATTGAAACCGCTTCAGTAGTGGGTAAAGGTAAATTAACCTTCACTGGTTCATTGGGCGATGTGATGAAAGAATCTATCCAAGCAGCGATGACTGTAGTCCGTGCACGTGCTGAAAAATTGGGTATCAATTCTGAATTCCATGAAAAACGTGATATTCATATTCACGTGCCAGATGGTGCCACACCAAAAGATGGTCCAAGTGCAGGTATCGCAATGTGTACCGCATTGGTTTCTTGCTTAACGGGTAACCCCGTGCGTGCCGATGTCGCAATGACAGGTGAAATCAGCCTACGCGGTAAAGTATTACCAATCGGCGGATTAAAAGAAAAATTACTTGCGGCACATCGTGGTGGCATTAAAACTGTATTGATTCCAAAAGATAATGTGAAAGATTGGGAAGAAATTCCAGATAACGTGAAAGAAAATCTTGCGATTCATGCGGTAGAAACCATTGATGAAGTGTTAGGCTTAGCGTTAGAGAATCCACCGGAAGGCATTGAATTCGTGAAAGTGGAAACGAAAGCGAAAGCACCACGCCGTAAAGCTGCGACTAAAACAGCAAGAGCGGTCAATTAATGACTCATTTTTAGGGCTTGTGAAAACAAGCCCTTTTGACTTTTAATTATGCAAAAATTTCCCCCTCTTTCCCTTTATGTGCATATTCCCTGGTGTGTGCAGAAATGCCCTTATTGTGATTTCAATTCGCATGCACAGAAAGGCGCAATTCCTGAACAAGAATATGTGCAACATCTGATCGCCGATCTTGAGGCAGACTTAGAGAAATATCAGGCTAGTATTCAAAATCGTCCACTCCATTCAATTTTTATTGGTGGTGGCACGCCGAGTTTATTTTCAGCGGAAAGTATCAAGTTGTTATTGGCAGAAATTCAACGTCGCATTCCTTTTTCCGAGAATATTGAAATAACTATGGAAGCCAATCCTGGCACTGTCGAAGCGGAGCGTTTTAAAGGCTATGTGGATGCTGGCGTAACGCGTATTTCCATGGGCATCCAAAGTTTTAATGACGATAAATTACAACGTTTAGGGCGTATTCATAATGCAGCGGAAGCTAAAAGTGCGGTCAGTTTGGCGAAAGTTTCTGGGTTAAAAAGTTTCAATCTAGATTTAATGCACGGTTTGCCAAATCAAACACTTGAGGAAGCCTTAGATGATTTACGACAAGCTATTAAGCTTGCACCACCACATCTTTCTTGGTATCAACTCACCATTGAACCCAACACCATGTTTGCTTACCGTCCGCCTACATTGCCGGATGATGATGAGCTTTGGGATATTTTTGAGCAAGGTCACCAACTTTTAACCGAAGCCGGTTATCAACAATATGAAACATCCGCTTATTCGAAACCGGGCTTTCAGTGTCAGCATAATTTGAATTATTGGCGATTCGGGGATTATTTGGCGATAGGCTGTGGCGCACATGGAAAACTCACTTTCTCAGATGGAAAAATTTTACGTTTTTCTAAAACAAAGCATCCAAAAGGCTATTTGCGTGGTGAATATCTTTATGAAGAAAAAAACGTGGAAAAAAATGACCGCGCTTTTGAGTTTTTTATGAATCGCTTCCGCTTACTGGAAGCGGTGCCAAAACAAGAATTTGAGCATTATACGGGGCTTTCGCAAAGTGCGGTCAAAAATCAAATTGATTTTGCCATTCAACAGAATTATATCGTCGAAACACTGGATTCTTGGCAGATCACCGAACACGGGAAATTGTTTTTGAACGAGCTGTTAGCGCTTTTTTTAGATGAATAAAATTTTTTCATCATCACGAATAAATTTTTACACTTGTTTATTTAATAGTGTCGTATTAAAGTAAGGCAAACGTTTACGTTGTTATCCACGATTTAAAAGGGAGAGAAAAATGGACCAATTAGAAATGAAAAAATTAGCGGCACGTGCGGCGTTAAAATATGTTAAGCCCGATACCATTGTTGGCGTGGGAAGTGGTTCAACAGTGAATTGTTTTATTGAAGCCTTAGGTGAATTAAAAGATCAAATTCAAGGCGCGGTGGCCGCATCTAAAGCCTCAGAAGAATTATTACGTAAACAGGGCATTGAAGTATTTAGTGCTAACGATGTATCAAGTTTAGATATTTATGTGGATGGCGCAGATGAAATCAATCCACAAAAAATGATGATCAAAGGCGGCGGTGCGGCACTGACTCGCGAAAAAATTGTGGCCGCTTTAGCGAAAAAATTTATTTGTATCGTGGATTCTAGTAAACAAGTGGATGTGTTAGGCAGCACATTCCCATTGCCAGTAGAAGTGATTCCAATGGCACGTTCACAAGTTGGTCGTAAATTAGTTTCTCTTGGTGGTGCGCCAGAATATCGTGAAGGCGTGGTGACTGATAACGGCAACGTGATTTTAGATGTACATAACTTCGCTATTTTAAATCCAGTGGAAATGGAAAAAGAATTGAATAATGTCGCAGGTGTAGTAACAAATGGTATTTTTGCCTTACGTGGGGCGGATATTGTGATTGTCGGTACACCAGACGGCGCAAAAATTATTGATTAATAAAAATAAGGAAGCAAACATGACAAACAAAGTCTCACTCGACAAATCAAAAATTAAATTTGTGCTATTAGAGGGCGTGCACCAAAGTGCATTAGATACCTTACATGCGGCGGGCTACACCAACATCGACTTTTACAAAAAAGCTTTAGATGGTGATGAGCTAAAAGAAGCGATTAAAGATGCGCATTTTATCGGCTTACGTTCACGTACCCAATTAACTGCAGAAATGATTGAAGCTGCACCGAAGCTTATTGCTATTGGCTGTTTCTGTATCGGTACCAACCAAGTGGATCTTAATGCAGCAAAAATGCGTGGGATTCCGGTATTTAATGCGCCATTCTCCAATACCCGTTCTGTGGCTGAATTAGTATTGGGTGAGATTTTGCTCTTAATGCGCAATATTCCTCAAGCGAATGCCGATGTGCATCGTGGTTTATGGAATAAATCGGCAGTGGGTTCTCATGAAGTGCGTGGCAAAAAATTAGGTATTGTGGGTTACGGCCATATCGGTTCGCAGTTAAGTATTATTGCGGAGTCTCTAGGGATGGAAGTATATTTCTACGATATTGAAAATAAATTGCCATTGGGTAATGCAAAACAATTACACACACTTGAAGAGTTATTGGGTTCTTGTGATGTGATTTCGCTTCATGTACCAGATTTACCTTCAACTCGTAATTTAATGAGTGCTGAACGTATTGCGCAATTAAAACAAGATTCTATTTTGATCAATGCGGCACGTGGTACGGTAGTGGATATTGATGCTTTAGCAGCTGCGCTTGAACAAGGTAAAGTTCGTGGTGCAGCGGTTGACGTATTCCCTGTTGAGCCTGCATCAATCAATGAAGAGTTTGTTTCACCACTACGTAAATTTGATAATGTGATCTTAACCCCGCATATCGGTGGTTCAACCGCGGAAGCGCAAGAAAACATTGGTTTTGAAGTAGCGGGTAAATTTGTGAAATATTCAGATAACGGTTCAACCCTTTCTTCTGTTAATTTCCCTGAAGTATCCTTGCCAGAACACGTGGGTACAAAACGTTTACTTCATATTCACGAAAACCGTCCTGGTGTATTAAACAAATTGAACCAAATTTTCGTTGAAGCTAATCTCAATATTGCAGCACAATTTTTACAAACCGATCCGAAAATTGGTTATGTGGTCGTTGATATCGAAACAGATGATGCGTCTCCGTTATTAGCGAAACTTCGTGAAATTGAAGGTACAGTTAAAGCACGTGTGTTGTATTAATTTGAAAAATTAAGTAAAAACTGACCGCACTTTGTGTGGGATAGAACGTAAAATGGGCAAAGTAGGCTATCTTACTTTGCCCATTTTTATTAACTTTTTACAGCTTACATTTATTTGATCATGGCCTTAAATAGATTACGGCGATCAGAATTAAATGTCGGTTGTGCTGTTGGTATGGATAAAATCATACGCAAACAATCTTGTGTGAGTTGAACCGCTTGTTCATTAGTTAGATTCGGGTCGAGTGGTGAATGTAAGGAACAACTTAAATATTGTGGTACATTTTCAACGCTACTGACGGTGAAAGTGAGTGCTTTGTACGGCAGTTGTACGGTGAGTTTATCACCTAATTCACGCGGTTCCCATTGTTGTTGAGGACCTGGCAGAATCACCACACTCATCATCCACGGGGTTAATACTGTGCCGATCCATTGGTCTTCGAATAAAACAAATTTAGGGCAGAAGCACTCGATGCCTTTGTGATAAAAAGGGAGATCTTGCATTTCAGGTACAATGTTTTTCATTTCGGCAAGGAAAATCTCCGTTGGATTTTCTTCAAAGCCAGAAACAGAGTTTAAAAGTGCGGTAGAGTTTTCAGGTGTTTTTTCGTGTCGATACATGGTTTATTTTTCAATATTAATAAGATTAAAGAATTCTGGAGAAACCTTAAAGAAAATTCCCCTAGGGGTTAGGGGAGATTTAAAACTTGTCTCTATTAATTAAGTCAAATCTCCCCCTGCCCCTCTTTTCTAAAGAGGGGAATCTAGATTCAAACCGTATTCCTTAATGACTTGATTTAACGTTTCAAAAACCTTTGGCAACACGTTTTGTATTGTTTCCGTCAAACCAATTCCAGATTCTAACGATTCTGGTTGGATGCCGATGAGACAAAGGTGTTTTGGGAATTCATCCGTTAATTTCATTGCAGAAAGTACATCACAAATGCCGAGTTGATGTGGTGAAATTTTGCGAGAGAAAAAGGTAGGTACCTGCTCATCATGTAACACGATAATCTCACCTGGTTGTTTGTTAGCAAGCACGGCATCGACAATAATCAAATGCTCACGATTTGCCATCGCATCCAGCAATTCCATGCCACAAGTACCACCATCGATGATGTCAAAGTGCGGTTGAATTTCAGGGCGTTTTTCAAGCTCCTGCACAACACGTACACCGACACCTTCATCACTTAACAAAATATTGCCGACGCCAAGAATTAACGGCTTCATTACAACACCTTCACTTCAGTCACTTCACCGTTTTCGGTATTAACTACGTGCACGGCACAGGACATACAAGGGTCGAAAGAGTGAATAGTTCTGACCACTTCCAATGGTTTAGTCGGATCTGCCACCGGTGTACCAATAATGGAAAGCTCATAAGGGCCCATTTGGTCTTGTTCATTACGCGGGCCAGCATTCCATGTGGATGGTACAACTGCTTGGTAGTTTTCAATGCGACCGTCTTTGATGACAACCCAGTGAGAAAGCATACCACGTGGTACTTCACCGAAACCAACACCACGGAATTCACCGCTTGCTGGAATATCTGTTTTGATATACGCCGTCATATCACCTTTAGCGATATTATCAATGAGCATTTGCCATTGAGCGCTTAAAATGTCGTTGATCGCACAGCAATGCACGGTACGACCGATAATACGTCCAAGGGTAGAATGTAATTGAGCGGTAGTTAACGCGTTACCAGTCAATTTTTCATAAATGCCTTTTAATTCATTGAAGTGGTTGACAGTTGGCGTGTCATTCGCAGCCAAACCACACATTAAATAGGCGAGAGGTCCCACTTCGACAACTTTACCGTAGAAGGTTGGTGCTTTTACCCAAGAGTATTTACCATCATCTTGCCAGCCGGTATATTTCGGACGAGTTAAGCCAGCCCAAGGTTCTAAGGGCTCATCATCTTCGTACCAAGCGTGTTTACCACTTTCTTTAATGCCTTTTACAACGAACTCATCTTTTTGTTGATCAATTGGGCGGAAAGTCGATAAATCGCCGTTTTCGATATAACCACCTTTTAACATGAATTTAGAGTTATCTGCATCAATTGGGTATTCTGGTACAGATAAGTAGTTACCCGATGTTTTGCCTAAGCTTAACCATTCAGGATAGTAA
Source organism: Haemophilus parainfluenzae (assembly GCF_014931395.1). Classification (NCBI taxonomy): domain Bacteria; kingdom Pseudomonadati; phylum Pseudomonadota; class Gammaproteobacteria; order Pasteurellales; family Pasteurellaceae; genus Parahaemophilus; species Parahaemophilus parainfluenzae. The sequence goes on from NZ_CP063120.1 coordinate 620,877, forward strand.
GCCGCAAATACTGCTGCATCTACTTTATACACTTGGTTGATGAAGTCAGTTAAGCGGTCGATACAAGCTTTCACGAACATGAGACGTTCTTGGTTTAGTACTGCTTGGGAATCTAAGTTAATTGGGTTTGCTACGCCACCAATCGCCAAGTTTTGAATATGTGGTGTTTTACTACCAAGTAATGCCACCACGCGGTTAGCATCACGTTGACATTCAAGGGCTTGCAAATAGTGCGCGACGGCAATGAGGTTGACTTCTGGTGGAAGTTTCATTGCTGCATGACCGAAGTAACCGTTAGCGAAAATACCAAGTTGTCCGCTATCCACTAATGCTTGGATTTTTTTCTGTACGTTGCGGAATTCGTTAGCACTGTTTAATGACCATGTAGAGACACCTTTTAGCATATCTGCCGCTTTTTCAGGATCAGCTTTTAGTGCAGCGGTGATATCCACCCAGTCCATTGCGGAGAGTTGATAGAAATGCACGATATGGTCGTGAATGCTGTGGGCAGCAAGAATCATGTTACGAATATACTGTGCATTGACGGGGACTTTAGCGCCGATAGCATCTTCTACAGCACGTACGCTGATAATTGCGTGTACAGTGGTACATACGCCACAAATACGTTGCATAATCATCCATGCATCACGTGGATCGGCACCTTTTACGATATTTTCCATACCGCGCCACATGGTGCCGGATGACCAAGCATTGGTGACGACACCGTTTTCAATTTCGCAATCAATACGTAAATGACCCTCAATACGGGTAATTGGGTCAATTGAGATACGTTTTTTTTCTGACATTATTCTGCTCCGCTAACTTTTTTGCTGAATGCCGCTTTTTCGGCAATAATTTTTTCTGAGTCTTCGGTATGTTTTTCTTTAAATACCGGTAATACAGGGAATAAACGAATGATTAAAATATAGGCACATACTTCAATAGAAACGAAACCGATTGAAATAAGCAATTCTTCCGCAGATGGGAAATATTGATAGCCGTTGCCCGGATTATACATGATAAGCGAATAGTTCATACGCCATAATGCTGCACCGAGTAACATGCTTAATGCCGAAATAAATAACCAACGGGAATCTGATTTTTTCTCCCCGAGGAAGAGGGTAAGTAACGGTAATACCATCAACCAGACTTCCATCCAGAACATCCATGCTTCAAATTTAGTTAATTTATCGAAGCCCACAACCATTTGCAGTTTGTCGTGATAAATCAACTCACCAAAACGCACCGCTAAGAAACAGAAAATTAATCCTGCGGTAACGCGTGCTAATTGAGTAAATAAATGACGTTCATCTGGTGTTTTTCCTGCAAGACCCGCTTTAACTAAAGAACCCTCAAAAATCACAATAGAGAAGCCCATAATGAAAGCTGTCAGCAAGGAGAGAATTGGTAGCGCTTCATAACTTTGCCATACCGGATGGACTTTGTGACCTGCTACAATCATCAAGGAACCCATTGAAGATTGGTGCATCATTGGTAACAAGGCACCCAAGGCAATAATGAAAAACATGATTTTATTCAGTTTATTAAACCATTTTTTCAAGCCGAAGAAACCAAGCCATACAGGGGCGAATTCTAGGGTCACCACGATGATATACACCGTCATACAAAATGCTGTTTCAAATAGAACAGAGTTAGTGTTGAACTGCCCTGGAATGTAGAAATACGGTAAATGCCAATAACGTCCCATATCAATGGTGATAGATAAACCACCAAGGGAATAGCCGAATAAACTTGCAAGCAATGCTGGGCGAACAAGAGCGTGATATTTCCCTTTATTGAAAATATACACGGTCCAAGCGAGTGCCCAACCGCCACAGGCAAATCCTGTACCGACAAGTAAGTCAAAGGCAATCCATAAACCCCAAGGATAACCGCCATTAAGTGCGGTCACAGAACCAATACCGAAAACCAAACGTTTTAAAATTAATAAAACGCAAAGCACAGCAAGTGGTGCAAAAAAGAGAATTGCGGCAGAAACAAGGCGACCGCCTACCGGACGTGGATTACTCATGATGCTCATCCTCCGCTTCTTCGATTTCCTTGCGTGCCTGACGCATGGCTTCTTTTTGTGCTGCAATACGCTCAGCGATTTTATCGCCATGCATATTTTTGTAAGTCATAAAGGTTAAACCGGCAAGTGCGACTAACGGTAATGCTAAACCGCGATACAAGAAGTGTTGTAAATGTGCGGCACGAGAACCCGTTGCAACTTCATCTAAGTCTGGTAAACCAAGGTTAGTAAAAGGCACGCCACTTAAGGCAAGTACCTGGGTACCACCACCCTCTTTTTCACCGTAGATATGATATTGATATGCCGGCACGGTAGCACGGTATTTATCTGTGCTATTGACACTTTGACGTGGGTAATCATATTCGGTGCCACGTAATAAGCTTAAACGACGTTTTGCTTCTGCCAATAATTCTTCACGTGTACCAAAAATAATCGCACCAGTCGGACAAACATGACAGCAACCAGGTAATTCACCTTTATCTAAGCGTTCAACGCCTTTTTGGTTACAGAGTTCACATTTGCTGATTTCACCGAATGGATTGTCGTAGTCGTATTTTGGCACATCAAAAGGACAACCCACCATACAATAACGGCAACCGGTACAAATATCGGGATCGTATTTCACGATACCGGTTTTTGGATCTTTGGTGAGTGCTTGAACAGGGCAAACGGCAACACAGTTAGGATCAACGCAATGCATACATTGCTTTTTCACATAAGCATAACCGTTTTCTGTTTGATCCTTATTTTTACCGTCGCCATCACTCCACACTTGAATCACATTACGAGTAAATGGAGTGAGTTTGTCGTTATTTGACCAAGTTTGATCACCTTTCGGATTTACTGGTGTGTGGTTTACGTTTTGACATTCAGCTACACATGCTTGACAACCTACACAAAGGGTAGAGTCGTAAAGCATTCCAAGTGCACCGGGAATGGGCTCAACCGCTTCTGTTGCTTGCACATTAGACACAGGCAAAGTAGAAGCAATCCCGCCAAGCATACCCGCTTTTAGAAATTTTCGTCTATCCATGTTATTTACCTGTATGTTCTTCTTTCTCTGCGGCTTTCGCTTCGGCACGCGCTTTATGTTGAATACTCAATTCACGTAGCGTCACAACACTCACACCGGCTAGGATGGCTGCTGCACCACCTAATAAACCAATAGCCGTCATGGTTGCTCCTGAACCTTCTGTGTTGTTGACATCAGGTTTTTCAACACGTGGTGTAGGGTTTTCTACGCCTGCTAATTGGAAAATACCTTTGGTGAAACCCACACCTTTTTCGTTACAACCATAGCAAGGGTGTCCAATACCAACCGGCCAGTTATTACCGCCGACATCACAGAATTCTAAGGTAGAGCAGTTGCCGTAAGTTTCTGGCCCTTTACAACCAAGATGATACAAACACCAACCGTTGCGGTGACCATAATCGCCGTATTCTTTGGCAAAACGTCCTGCATCAAAGTGAGGACGACGATAGCAGTTTTCATGAATTAAGCGATCGTAAGCGAATAATGGACGATTTAATTTGTCCATTGCGGGTAGTTTCTTATAAGTAAGAATATAAGCGACAGTTGCAAGGAAGTTGTGTGGATTTGGTGGACAGCCAGGAATATTGATCACTGGCGTGCCTTTTGGTAAGACTTCAGATAAGCTGCTTGCGCCAGTTGGGTTGCCACCACTAGAAGGTACGCCACCCCATGCCGCACAAGAACCGATCGCAATAATCGCCGCAGCCCCTTTAGCAGCTTCTTGGATGTGTTCTACAATCGGTTTACCTGCTACCATACAATAGACGCCGCCGTCTTTCACCGGAATAGATCCATCTACGACTAAAACATATTTTCCATAATATTGTTTAATTGCATTGTGTTTATTATCTTCAGCTTGTTCCCCGAAGGCTGCAGAAAGGGTTTCGTGGTATTCTAAGGAAATCATTTCCAATACCAAGTTTTCTACTGTTGGGTGGGTGGCGCGTAGCAAGGATTCAGTACAACCCGTACATTCTTGCGCACCAATCCATAAAACTGGTGGACGTTTAGGTTCTGTTAAAGCAGCAGTCATTTCTGCACCCGCTTTTGAACTTAACCCCATAGTCGCCGCAAGCGCGGTACATAACTTCATAAAATCCCGACGGGAAACTTCTGCTAAAGCAGAAAATAATCCATCACTTCGTTGCATATAATCACTCCAATTGGCACGTTACTTGTATGGTTAATTTACCTATGATATGCCTTGATGAGGGAAATTTATTTGATCGTAATCAAAAATACCCTTATTTCCCTTATAAAATAAGTGGGTAAGTGATTGTTTTCACTTGGTTATTGAGAATGATTGTTATTTATTAAGGTTATCTTTACTTGTAGTATCTTTTTTGTACATAAAATCACAATAATAAAGGAAGGATTTGGTCTCGAAAAATCTTCGTAAAATTTGACCGCACTTTGCGTCGATATGAATAGGAAGTGAATAAGTTAAACTCTTGGTTTTGTTTATTTTTATTGATTTTTATCAACAAAAAATTGTCTAAGAGAATGGATTTTATTACGCTTTTCCCTATACTAAGCAGGGATAATTTTTTATGGAGAAAATAATGATGAGTGTAGTCGCAGGTATTGTTGTTTTAACTTTAGCTTTCACCATTTCAATGTATAACAAATTGGTTATGAGACGTAATCAAGTGAGCAGTGTTGAGGCAAGCGTGGATGTTCAGTTAAAGCGTCGTTATGATTTGTTACCAAACCTTGTTGCTACAGCAAAGGAATATATGTCGCATGAGCGTAGCTTGCTTGAGCGTATCGTGACGTTACGTGAAAGTGCTAAGTTAGCTCATACTACAAGTGAAAAATTCCAACTCAATAATGAGATTTCGGGGGTATTACGTCATTTACAGGTTCGTCTAGAAAATTACCCTGATCTCAAGGCCAATCAAAATCTTTTGCAAATTCAGACCACACTTAGTGATGTGGAAGAGCAAATTTCTGCAGCGAGACGTACTTATAATTCAGCAGTTGAAGAGTATAACAATGCGGTGGAAATGTTTCCGTCGAATTTAATTGCAAACTTGTTTAATTTCCAGAAAGGAACATTTTTCGATATTCCTCAGAATGAAGCGGAAGTCCCTAATGTGGGTAATTTATTTAAACAATAAGTGGACAAACCATGAATACACCAAAAGAGATTGAAGGGATTCGTTTCCTGGGGTTGGAAAAATTAGATGAGGAACGCTTAGCCGTCAAATCACTTATCAATAAATCGATAATTGGGTTGTGTTTTGGGTTATTTTTGCTTCTCGGTGCGATAGGGAGTGAGAATCTATTAAGTACGGCATTGATTCTTGGTGTGCTCATTTATTCTTTCCGTCGCTTATTTTTTAGATATAAACGCTTTATTGCAGAATTTAAAACTCGGGTAATTAACACGATTGTCCAGGAGTTTGGCTTCCACTTTGGACCAGACCGGGGGCTTCATCTTAATGATTTTTTCTCAGTTTACGATAGTTATCCGGCGAGTTATCGTAGTGAGGATTTAATTTTGGGTGAGCTTGACCAGACTGAAGTTGAAATCTGTGATTTTGCAGCGTTTAATATGGAACCGAGCGGAAAAATGATGAAAGGATTAAGGACCACGACCTTTCAAGGCATTTTATTTAAAGCGACTTTCCCTAAAGAACTGGCCCATTGGGTTTATGTTTGCGATAAGAAGGAGGGGTGTTTAAGAAAAGAAGGTGAAATTGCTTTGATGGATAGTCCATCTTTTAATCGTTATTTTGATGTGTTTACTGAAGATCAAATCTTAGCCAGATATGCCTTATCACCTAAGTTAATGGAACGTTTTTGTGGACTGAAAGAGAAATTTAATTGCCCTATTTCGATGGTGCTTCGTAACCGAGAAGTGATTATTGCCCTTAATTTAGGCAAGAATAGCTTCGAACCATCCTTTGAAAAGTCATTGCTGGAAGACAATACGATTCGTGATTATATTTCGAGTATCAAAGGCTTTACAGATATGGTGAAAGAACTCGGGTTAAATAACCGTATTTGGAAATAAGTGTTAATGTAATAAAAAAGACGAGTTTAAATAATAAACTCGTCTTTTTGTTTTATACGCTATGTAATTTTATTTTTTTACACCGAAAATTTTGACCGCACTTTTATTTCGCAAAATAGTCAGTTTTTTGCTATAATTCCGCACAATTTTCATTACAAAATAGAGAAAAACTATGTCAGAAACACCGGTTACAGAAAATGCTTATGGTGCATCAAGTATTAAAGTCTTAAAAGGGCTTGATGCGGTTCGGAAACGTCCGGGCATGTATATTGGGGATACCGATGATGGAACAGGCCTACACCATATGGTGTTTGAGGTGGTGGATAACGCGATCGATGAAGCGCTTGCTGGCTATTGTTCCGATATTATCGTTACTATTCATGATGACAATTCTGTTTCCGTGCAAGATGACGGCCGTGGTATTCCAGTAGATATTCACCCAGAAGAAGGAGTTTCTGCGGCAGAAGTTATTATGACTGTGCTTCATGCGGGTGGTAAATTCGATGATAACTCTTATAAAGTATCAGGTGGTTTACATGGCGTGGGTGTTTCGGTAGTAAATGCACTTTCTGATAAATTGCAATTAACTATTCGTCGCCAAGGTCATGTGTACGAGCAATTCTATCACTTGGGTGAGCCTCAAGGGCCTTTAACTATTATCGGTGAAACTCAAACGACGGGTACAACCGTGCGTTTCTGGCCAAGTCCAGAAATCTTTGCAATTACAACTTTCGATTACAAAATTTTAGCAAAACGCCTACGTGAGCTTTCATTCTTAAACTCTGGCGTATCGATTCGTTTAATCGACAAACGAGATGGCACAGAAGATCACTTCCATTATGAAGGTGGTATTCAAGCATTCGTTGAGTATTTAAATAAAAACAAAAATCCAATTCACCCAAAACCGTTCTACTTTTCAGCGGAAAAAGACGGAATTGGTGTGGAAGTCGCATTGCAATGGAATGATGGTGTAAACGAAAACGTTTATTGCTTTACCAACAACATTCCACAACGTGATGGTGGTACTCACTTAGCCGGTTTCCGTGGTGCATTAACGCGTAGCTTAAATAACTATATGGAAAGCGAAGGGTTACTGAAAAAAGAGAAAGTGAGCACATCAGGTGACGACGCACGTGAAGGTTTGGTGGCAATTATTTCGGTGAAAGTGCCCGATCCTAAATTCTCTTCACAAACAAAAGACAAATTAGTGTCTTCTGAAGTGAAAAGTGCGGTTGAATCTGCCATGAATGAGCGTATGCAGGAGTATCTATTAGAAAATCCAGCGGATGCAAAAATCATTGTAAATCAAATTATTACAGCTGCACGCGCGCGTGAAGCAGCACGTAAAGCCCGCGAAATGACCCGTCGTAAAGGCGCATTGGATATTGCAGGCCTTCCGGGTAAATTAGCGGACTGCCAAGAAAAAGATCCAGCACTTTCAGAACTTTACCTCGTGGAGGGGGATTCTGCGGGTGGTTCGGCAAAATCAGGTCGTGATCGTAAAACCCAAGCGATTCTGCCATTAAAAGGTAAAATTCTTAACGTTGAAAAAGCACGTTTTGACAAAATGCTTTCTTCTCAAGAAGTGGGCACATTAATTACGGCGCTTGGCTGTGGTATTGGTCGCGATGAATATAATCCGGATAAATTACGTTATCATCACATCATTATCATGACCGATGCGGACGTGGACGGTTCACACATTCGTACTTTATTGTTGACCTTCTTCTATCGTCAAATGCCGGAATTAATTGAGCGTGGTTATGTGTATATTGCTCAGCCGCCACTTTATAAAGTGAAAAAAGGTAAGCAAGAGCGTTACATCAAAGATAACGACGAAATGGTGCAATATGAATTAATGCTTGCGTTAGATGGCGCAGCGTTGCATATCAGTGCTAATGCACCAGCAATGAATGATTTAGTGTTCGAGAAATTAGTGAGTGAATATAACAATGTTCAGAAATTAATTACTCGTTTAAGTCGTTACTATCCAGAGCCATTATTACAAGGTTTGGTTTACCAACCACAATTAACCGTTGAGTTAATGCGTAGTGAAAGTGCGGTCGAAAATTGGGCGAATGCTTTTGTTGCCTACTTAACTGAAAAAGAAACAGAAGCACATTTATATTCAGCAAGAACCCAATTTAACAGCGAACGCCAAGTATATGAAGCCGTCATTACCGTTCGTAAACATGGTATTGATACCGATTACTTCATCAACTTTGATTTTGTAACGGGCAATGAGTTTGCGAAGATTACCGCCTTTGGTCAGCAAGTGAATGGCTTGCTAGAAGAGGGCGCTTACGTCACTCGTGGTGAAAAAACGCAACCTGTTCAGTCATTTGAACAAGCTGTTGAATGGTTGATGAAAGAATCTCGCCGAGGCCTAGAAATCCAACGTTATAAAGGGTTAGGTGAAATGAACGCTGAGCAACTTTGGGAAACCACCATGGATCCAAATGCTCGTCGTATGTTAAAAGTATCAATTAAAGATGCTGTTGCTGCAGACCAACTCTTCACCACATTGATGGGAGATGAAGTTGAGCCTCGTCGTGAATTCATTGAAATGAATGCGTTGAGAGCAAATCTAGACGTTTAGTCTAACACTCAAAAATATCACTAAAAATAACCGCACTTAGGGAAACCAAGTGCGGTATTTTTTAACCTGGAATATAAATAAAAATAATTTTCGATTAGATCTGTTATTTGTTTATATTCTTGACTATAATTTTTGTCACTTATATCGCTTAAAGACAATAATACGAAATAGACTCGTTTTTTGGTTGTAAGATTGGTAGCAAAGTACGCATAGTAATGTGCGTACTTCTTTTTTGTTTTAGGAGCAATCATTATGATGATAGATAAACGCCTAATTAACACGGTGGCCGACAGTAAAAAATGGATTGGCATCACGGTGTTATGGAATTGGGTGGCGTTAATTGGTGGGATTATTAGTGCCGTCGTGTTTTCTTATATTTTACAGGCGGCTTATTTTAATGAATTGGGCCCACTAAGTGCGGTCATTTTGGGCATCGTTTTGGTTGCTGCTTTGGCGTTGCGTGCCTTTGCGGGTAAAAAATCAGTGCAGGCCTCTTATTTTGCGAGTACGAAAGTCAAACATGAGCTGCGTAGCCTCATCTATCGCAAATTGGCTTCGATGCCGCTTAACCAAGTGAATCAACAATCTACTTCAAGCATTATCCAAGTGGCCTCAGAAGGTGTGGAGCAGCTTGAAATCTACTTCGGGCGTTATTTGCCTCAGCTTTTTTATAGCTTGCTTGCTCCACTCACACTCTTTGCTTTCCTGATCTTTTTCAGCTTTAAAACAGCCGTAATTTTGCTGATTTGTGTGCCGTTGATTCCGATGTCGATCATTGCAGTGAACAAAATTGCGAAAAAACTCTTGGCAAAATATTGGTCCATTTATGTGGGATTAGGCAGCAGTTTCTTAGATAACCTACAGGGTTTAATTACACTAAAAATCTATCAAGATGATGCTTATAAAGCGAAAGCAATGGATGAAGAAGCTGAACATTTTCGCAAAATTACCATGAAAGTGCTCACCATGCAGCTTAACTCAGTATCACTGATGGATTTACTTGCTTACGGTGGTGCGGCAATCGGGATTTTAACGGCATTATTGCAATTCCAAGCCGATCAATTAACCGTATTAGGCGTCATTTTATTTATTCTGCTTTCTTCTGAATTTTTTATTCCGCTTCGTTTATTGGGTTCTTTCTTCCATGTAGCGATGAATGGTAAAGCGGCATCAGATAAGATTTTCACATTATTAGATACGCCCGTGGAAACTCAAACACAAGCGGTCGATTTTGCAGCGAAAAATGCTATTCAAGTGGATATTCAAGATCTGCATTTTGCTTACAGCGAAGAGAAGCCTGCGATTGTTGGCTTGGATTTAAGCATCTTACCAAATCAGCTTACGGTATTTGTGGGTAAAAGTGGTTGTGGTAAATCTACATTGGTTTCATTGCTAATGGGCTTTAATCAAGCGCAACAAGGTAAGATTTTGTTCAACGGCCAAGAAATTCAAGAGATTGATCGTCATTCGTTTTATGAAAAAGTCTCTTTGGTGAGCCATAGCAGTTATGTGTTTAAAGGTACGCTACGTGAAAACATGAAGATGGCGAAAGTTGATGCCACAGATGAGCAAATTTATGCGTGTTTAGAACAAGTCAATTTGGCGCAATTCGTTCGAGATAACGGTGGATTAGATATGCCGTTATTAAGCCGTGGTGCGAATTTATCTGGCGGTCAAATTCAACGTTTAGCGTTAGCGCGTGCTTTATTACACAATGCCGAGCTTTATATTTTTGATGAAGCGACCAGTAACATTGATGTGGAAAGCGAAGAGATTATTTTGCAGTTCATTCAGCAATTTAAACAACAAAAAACCATTGTGATGATTTCTCACCGCTTGGCTAATGCGGTGAATGCAGACTGCATTAATGTGCTTGAACAAGGCAAATTGATTGAGCAAGGCTCGCATAAAGAGCTCATGGCAAAACAAGATGCGTATGCTGAAATGTTCCAACAACAAAAAGATTTAGAACAAATTAGAGAGGTGGCAAATGCGTAAAAATGGTTTTGTTGTAATGGGGCATTTGTTGAAATTAGTGACCCCACTGGCACATATCATGGCGTTTACCATCACCATGGGAACGCTCGGTTTTCTGGCTGCCATCTTTATTATGGTGCTTGGTGCGATGGGGTTAGTGAATCTTCTTAATTTTGACACCCATTTAAGTTTTTCCGGAATTTTGACCGCACTTATCGTATTGGCGGTGGCTCGTGGTGCATTGCGTTATTTAGAGCAAATGTCAGGGCACTACATTGCTTTTAAATTATTGGCATTATTGCGCGATAAAGTGTTTTCTTCTTTACGCCGTTTGGCTTTTGTGAAGTTGCAAGACAAACAAGCGGGGCAATTAGTGTCATTAGTTACCAATGATATTGAATTGCTCGAAGTATTCTATGCGCATACCATTGCGCCAATTATGATCGCGTTCTTTACCTCTGCGATTTTATTGTTGGTCTTTGGGCATCTTTCTGGCTGGTTTGTGGTTGTGGCATTAGCCGCTTATTTAACGGTGGGTGTGATTCTACCCATTATTACCACCAAATTGGCGCGTGAAGATGGCAGACGCTATCGTGAATTAGTAGGCGAAATGAATGATTTCTTCCTCGACAGTGTGCGTGGTATGAAAGAGATCCAACTTTTCGGCTACGCGAAACAGCGCTTAGATGAAATCCAACAACGTAGCCAAAAAATTGATACGGCTTTTGAACGTATTAAAGACCAAGAAGCGAAAGTACGTGTTTATACTGAAGTGGCAGTATCGGCGTTTAATATCATTATGTTATTCACCGGCTTAATTTTGTTTAGTCTAGATAAGATTGATTTTTCTGCCTTTTTAATCGGCGTGATTTTATTGATGTCGAGCTATGGCCCGGTTATTGCGTTAAGTAACCTTTCAAGCAACTTGTTACAAACCTTGGCTTCAGGTGAGCGTGTATTGAGCTTGCTAGCGGAAGAACCCGAATTAAAAGATGTAGAAAGTGCGGTCGATTTAAAAGATGTTTCTCGCATTGATGTTGAGAATGTAAGTTTTGCCTATGGTGAAGAACAAATTTTATCGGATGTCAGCTTGTCAGTAAAAAAAGGTGAAATCTTAGGTATTCACGGCAGAAGTGGCAGTGGTAAAAGTACCCTGTTAAAACTACTAATGCGTTTTTACGATCCTAAATCAGGTAGCATTAAAATTAACGGTGAAACCTTACCGAATATCAACACTCGTAGTTTGCGTGACAATATGGCGTACATTACCCAGCAAACCTACATTTTCAACGAAACTATAGAGGAAAATATTCGCCTTGCTCGCCGTGATGCAACACTAGAAGAAATTATGGAAGCCGCGAAGAAAGCGTCAATTCATGATTTCATTTTAAGTTTACCGGAAGGTTATCAAACGAAAATGACGGAATTGGGCGGCAACCTGTCTGATGGTGAAAAACAACGTATTGGTATTGCTCGTGCATTCCTACACAACGCACCGATTATTTTACTCGATGAACCGACCAGTAATTTGGATAGCTTAAACGAAGCGATGATTTTGAAATCATTGTTGAACGTGAAAGCAGAAAAATTGATTATTCTCGTGAGTCATCGCCAATCGACTATGGCTATTTGCGATCAGGTGATTGGCATTGAGAATGGAAGAATGTCGTAAGGCAGTGATAAAAAGAGCGGTCAAATTGACCGCTCTTTTTTATTTTCTTAATTTCACTAACTCAACTTCGTGATTTTCACCTTTTCTAAGAATGAGATTGGCGCGCTCACGAGTCGGCAGAATGTTTTGTTTTAAATTCAATCCATTAATGTTATCCCAAATGTTGCTGGCCGTTTCAATGGCTTCTTGCTCAGAGAGATTGGCATAATGTTTAAAATAGGAATCCGGATTAGTGAAAGCACTTTGACGGAATTTTAAGAATCGCTTGATGTACCATTCTTTGAGTAAGTTCTCGTCTGCATCAACGTAAATGGAGAAGTCCACAAAATCAGACACGAAGGTTTGATTTGCTTTATTTGAACCTGTTTGAAGGACATTTAACCCTTCTAAAATTAAAATATCCGGTTGATCGACAATATCAAATTTATCAGGAACGATATCGTAAGTTAGATGAGAATAAATAGGCGACTTTACCGATGGCTTGCCTGATTTGATATCAGCTAAAAAACGAATTAACTTGGCCGTATCATAAGAAATAGGGAAGCCTTTTTTCTGTAGCAAATCATCTTTTTTCAGTTTCTCTAATGGATAAAGAAAACCATCAGTAGTAATCAGATCAACTTTTCGTTCAGTAGGCCAGTGGGTTAGCAAAGATTGCAAAATACGTGCCGATGTACTTTTCCCAACAGCAACACTACCCGCGATACTAATGATGTAAGGGACTTTAGGGCTTTGTCCACCAAGAAAACGATTCAAAACGGTTTGGCGGCGAAGGTTTTCGTCAATGTAGTAGTTAATAAGACGTGCGAGTGGCAGGTAAATGGTGCTCACTTCATCGAGAGAAAGCTCTTCATTAAAACCTAAAAGTGGTTTGAGATCTTGCTCCGTTAATTTTAGCGGAACAGATTTTCTTAATTCAGCCCATTGCTGACGGCTAAAGTTCAGAAAGGGCGTTAGTTGTTCAGTAATTTCCACGGTGCTTTATATCTAGAGTGAAAAAATTGGACAAAATATACCCTATAAATGAGTTGTGATCATCGTTTTTTATTAAAAGTGATGAGTTTTAAAGCAAGAATGTGGCTTTTTGCTTGTAAATTAGACGAATAGTTAAAAAAAACGCATTTTTAATAAAAAAAACTTGTCAGGCATAAAATTTTCCATATAATACGCCTCACTTGCTTACAACACGCCGACTTAGCTCAGTAGGTAGAGCAACTGACTTGTAATCAGTAGGTCACCAGTTCGATTCCGGTAGTCGGCACCATCCTTTAGTAAACAAGTATTCATTTAGCGTGGAGGGGTTCCCGAGCGGCCAAAGGGGGCAGACTGTAAATCTGTTGGCTCAGCCTTCGAAGGTTCGAATCCTTCTCCCTCCACCATTTTCTAAATGAATTCTGATGGGACAGATGAATTTAGGACTGCGGGCATCGTATAATGGCTATTACCTTAGCCTTCCAAGCTAATGATGCGGGTTCGATTCCCGCTGCCCGCTCCAAACGCTGATATAGCTCAGTTGGTAGAGCGCACCCTTGGTAAGGGTGAGGTCGGCGGTTCAAATCCGCCTATCAGCACCAGCCTTCCAAATTCCTCTCTCCTTATTAAATAGTAATGATTTTATTGGTTAATGTGGTTTAATTTACCCATCGATAACCGTGTCTATTTAGAGGGACTCTTTAAATGTCTAAAGAAAAATTTGAACGTACAAAACCGCACGTAAACGTGGGTACAATCGGCCACGTTGACCACGGTAAAACAACTTTAACAGCAGCAATCACAACCGTATTAGCAAAACACTACGGTGGTGCAGCTCGTGCATTCGACCAAATCGATAACGCGCCAGAAGAAAAAGCGCGTGGTATCACCATCAACACCTCACACGTTGAATACGATACTCCAACTCGTCACTATGCACACGTTGACTGCCCAGGACACGCGGACTATGTTAAAAACATGATTACCGGTGCGGCGCAAATGGACGGTGCAATCTTAGTAGTAGCAGCGACAGATGGTCCTATGCCACAAACTCGTGAGCACATCTTATTAGGTCGCCAAGTAGGTGTACCTTACATCATCGTATTCTTAAACAAATGCGACATGGTAGATGACGAAGAGTTATTAGAATTAGTAGAAATGGAAGTTCGTGAACTTCTTTCTCAATATGATTTCCCAGGTGACGATACTCCAATCGTACGTGGTTCTGCATTACAAGCATTAAACGGTGTTGCAGAATGGGAAGAAAAAATCCTTGAGTTAGCAAACCACTTAGATACTTACATCCCTGAACCAGAGCGTGCAATTGACCAACCGTTCCTTCTTCCAATCGAAGACGTGTTCTCAATTTCAGGTCGTGGTACAGTAGTAACAGGTCGTGTTGAGCGTGGTATCATCCGTACTGGTGATGAAGTTGAAATCGTTGGTATCAGACCAACAGCGAAAACCACTGTAACTGGTGTTGAAATGTTCCGTAAATTACTTGACGAAGGTCGTGCAGGTGAAAACATCGGTGCATTATTACGTGGTACCAAACGTGAAGAAATCGAACGTGGTCAAGTATTAGCGAAACCAGGTTCAATCACTCCACACACAGACTTCGAATCAGAAGTTTACGTATTATCAAAAGATGAAGGTGGTCGTCACACTCCATTCTTCAAAGGTTACCGTCCACAATTCTATTTCCGTACAACTGACGTAACTGGTACAATCGAGTTACCAGAAGGTGTGGAAATGGTAATGCCTGGTGATAACATCAAAATGACAGTAAGCTTAATCCACCCAATCGCGATGGACCAAGGTTTACGTTTCGCAATCCGTGAAGGTGGCCGTACAGTAGGTGCTGGCGTTGTTGCGAAAATCATCAAATAATTGATGTATTAACTGTAACAAGTTAGATAAAGAAGGCGTATCGAAAGATACGCCTTTTTGTTTGCCTAAAATTCCGCAAAATTATAATGAAATTTAAAATAAAAATATGAATATTCAGAAAAGATGAATATTGGTTAGGAAGAAAAGCGTGGCGGAAGGTCATGGGAGTTGAACCCACCCGGGAACGCTGGCGTCCCCAACAGGATTTGAAGTCCTGCCACCTCACCGGAGATGACGACCTTCCGTTATTGAAATTGCGGTTACTTTAGCGTAAATTAGTTCGCAATTCAACGCCATTTTGAAATAGGAATTAAAAATGACCGCACTTTTTCAACAACTTCCTTCGGTAGATAAATTTTTAAAAACACCAGAAGGTGAAATGCTTTTAACTGAATTTGGTCATTCAGCCGTTGTACGTGAATTGCGCCAATTATTGTCTGAAGGACGCGAGTTTATCAAACAACACCAAAACTTACCGCACTTTTTTGCCGATCATCCGAGTACATTGCATTATTTACAAGAGCGATTAACTCAACAAAATCATGTGCAGATTAAATCAGTTCATAACTTAACGGGCACGGTATTACATACAAATTTAGGGCGAGCATTATGGTCTGAAAGTGCACAACAAGCTGCACTTCATGCGATGAAAGGTAACGTTGCACTGGAATATGATTTGGAAGAAGGCAAACGCAGTCATCGAGATAATTACATCAGTGAATTACTTGCACAACTCACCGGTGCAGAAGCTGCTTGTATTGTTAACAATAATGCTGCAGCCGTGCTCTTGATGTTAGCCACCTTTGCAAAAGATAAAGAAGTGATTATTTCTCGTGGTGAGTTAATTGAAATCGGTGGCGCATTTCGCATCCCTGACATTATGGCCCAAGCAGGCTGTAAACTTGTTGAAGTGGGTACTACAAACCGCACACATTTGAAAGATTATCGTCAAGCAATTAATGAAAATACCGCCTTCTTAATGAAAGTACATTGCAGTAACTATCATATTAGTGGATTTACCGCTTCAGTTTCAGAACAAGAGTTAGTTGATCTTGGACGAGAGTTTGATATTCCAGTGATGACGGATCTCGGTAGCGGTGCATTGATTGATCTAAGCCAATATGGTTTACCGAATGAGCCGACAGTACAAGAAAAAGTTGCACAAGGCGTAAACTTGGTGTCATTCTCGGGCGATAAATTATTGGGTGGAACACAAGCTGGCATTATTGTTGGTAAAAAAGAGTGGATTGCTCAGTTACAAGCTCATCCATTAAAGCGCGTATTACGTTGCGATAAAGTGATTTTAGCCGGACTTGAGGCAACATTGCGCCTTTATCTTCAGCCCGAAAAGCTTACTGAAACGTTGCCAACTTTGCATTTGCTCACCCAATCAATGGATGTATTAAAAGAAAAAGCTGAACAACTTAAAGCCTGTTTAGCAAATCGTTTAAAAGATTACCAGGTTGAGATTGAAGAAAGCTTTGCTCAGATTGGGAGTGGTTCCCAACCAATGGCGACGATCCCTTCTTTTGCAGTGACGATTGCCGAAAAAACAGAGGCAAAATTGACCGCACTTTTAACAGTATTCAAAGCGTTAGAACAACCAATAATCGGTCGTGTTGAGAAAGGAAAAATTTGGTTAGATTTACGTAGCGTGGCTGACTTTAAGGCATTATTAGATACGGTGGAAAAATTATGATCATAGTAACATCAGGGCACGTCGATCATGGTAAAACAGCCCTCTTGAAGGCACTGACAGGTACAAATACCGCCCATTTGCCGGAAGAAAAAAAACGTGGCATGACCATTGATTTGGGTTATGCCTATTTACCTTTAAAAGAGAAAGTACTTGGGTTTATTGATGTACCTGGCCATGAAAAGTTTCTCGCCAACATGTTAGCGGGGCTTGGAGGGGTGCATTATGCCATGCTTATAGTTGCTGCCGATGAAGGGATTGCCGCTCAAACTAAAGAACATTTAGCCATTTTACGTCAGCTTCAATTTACTGAAATCATGGTAGTGATTACCAAGGCTGACCGAGCAACAAATGAGCAAATCGAGGCACTAAAAACACAGATTCAGACAGATTATCCATTCTTAGCTCAATCTCATTATTTTATTACATCGGCACAAACGGGCTTAGGAATTGATGCGTTACGCGATTATTTAGCCAATTTACCGGAATTAGCCGAAATAAATAAACCGTTTCGTTATGCTATCGACCGTGTCTTTAGCGTGAAAGGGGCAGGGACAGTGGTAACGGGCACAGCATTTGCGGGTACTGTATCCATTGATGATGAACTCTTCCTTTCTACGGGACAAAAGGTTCGCGTAAAAAATATTCATGCTCAGAATACACCGAGCGAAAAAGGCTTGGCTGGTCAACGTTTAGCGCTCAATTTAAACGTTGATTTAGATCGTATTCCAATGCAACGCGGCGATTGGTTGTTAGCCTCAGAACCACTTGAGCCAACTGATCGTATTACCATTGAAATTACGCCTGAAGTGAATTTGAAAGATAGTCAGCCTGTGCACATTTATCATGCAGCAAGCCGTACAACAGGTAAGCTTACCTTGCTTGAAAGCAAAAATGCAATGAAAAATGACCGCACTTTGGCGGAAGTTATTTTAGAGCAGCCATTATTTTTGGCCTTTGGGGATAAATTAATTTTACGTAGTGGTGATGCGAAAGCTTTAGTTGGTGGCGCCAAGGTACTCGAAATTCATTCACCAAAACGTTATAAGCGTACAGAGGCTCGTCTAGCATTCTTGGCTAAACTTAATCAGGCTCAAACCGCCATACAACGCATCGGATTAACCCTACAAAAAGAGGCGGTTTCAGCTCAAGCGCTAATGTGGAGTGAGCAACTAACCGAAAATCAATTGGCTGAAGCATTGGCCGAGAACGGCGATATCCGTTTCCAAAATTGGTGTTTTAATCGCGATTATCAACGTGAAAAAACGCAGCAAATTTTGACCGCACTTGCTACCTATCATGAGCAACATAATGATCAGCTAGGTTTGAGTAAGGCCCGCTTATACCGTATTGCGACACTAAACCAACCGGAAAATCTGATTTATCATTTTATTGAAGAAATGCTTGATGAAGGCCAATTGCAGCAGACTCGTGGTTGGTTACATTTGCCTTCTCACAAAATCCAATTTTCAGCCGAAGAACAAAGCTTATGGCAAGCGGTGTTAGCTGAATTTGAGAAAGCGCATGGTCAAGCCATTTGGGTGCGTGATATGGCAACAGCCTTGGCGCAAGATGAAAGTGTGATGCGTAATTTTATGTATAAAGCGGGTAAATTGGGCTATCTTACGCCAATCGTAAAAGATCGTTTTTTCCTAACTGAAAGCATTTATGCTTATGCTCGGTTAATTAAGGAAATGGCAGGCGAAGAAGGTAAAGTTGCCGTAAATGAATTACGTGATAAACTGAACTTTGGTCGAAAACTGACAGTGCAATTAATGGAATATTTTGACCGTACCGGCTTTTTACGCCGCAAAGGCAATGATCATATTCTACGTGATAAAGAGACATTTGATTTATAGGATAAAACATGAAAAAGACATTCATTTCAGCCTTAATTTTAACCGCACTTTTTACTGTAACAGGTTGCGAAGATAAAGAAGCGAAGGCAACCATTGCGCAACAAACGCAGACAATTGCACAACTAACAGCAGAAAATACGCAATTAAAAGCTGAAAAAGAAAAGGCGGAGAAGGTTATTCCGGCAATTATTGCTCAAGATGATGTGATTTTTGATAAAGAGGAAACCATCAAATATCCTAAATCGGCCAAAGAAGATGAATATGTCCCTACTGAAGGTAAACTTCATTGCAGTATTTCTACACTAAAAACGAATATTGAGTGGCTAGATAAACTACTTTTAGAGCAAATTTCAAAAAATGCTGATGGTAAACCAAGAAGCCGCGAGCAGCTTATTGAGGATTACCAAAAAGCATATGATGAAGCTAAAAAAGAGATGTTGGAATCTCCGATAATTGGTGTTGATGAAACCTTAGATTTAGCATTTAATCACCAAAGAGGTAAGCTTGCTGTATTTTTAATAAACTATTACAGCTATGGTGGTGGCGTTCATGGAGTTGGCGGTTATCATTATCTTAATATTGATTTAGAAACGAAAAAACTACTTTCATTTGATGATGTGTTTAAACCAAATCAGCAAGCTAAATTAAAAGAGCTGCTTTGGGAACGTTACACTCGATATGGCGAAGTAAAAGAGGAGGAAGCATTTACATCAAAAGATGCTTTTGAGGTGACCGATAATTTCTATTTAGATCATGATGGGATTCACTTTGTGTATAACGTGTATGAAATTGCGTCTTACGCAGAAGGGCCACAGGAGCTTGTGATTGAGTGGTGGAATGCCCCTGCGTTATTGAAGCCTGAATTTATTCAGAAACAGTATTACCCTGTTTCGAGTAATTCGACAGAATAACAAAGTGCGGTCAGTATTGACCGCATTTTTATTGACCTTTTTTCACCCAGTATTTGAAAGGTGTGTCTTGGGTTTCACTCGCTAAAAGCGTATGTTCCATAAATTGACAGAAGCTGGGAATATCGCGAGTCGTGGCAGGATCGTCCGCTAAAATAAGCAATACTTCACCTTCATTCATGTGGCGAATGTTTTTTCTCACGAGCATTACAGGTTCAGGACAACGTAAACCAACGGTATCAAGGGTTTTATTGAAATTGAGCTACATCATACAATAATTATGGGGAAATTTCGATAAATCCGCTATCAATGATAAACTACGCAACAAATTCATTTGAACAATTATTTCATGGCTGAATACCTTATCCCCAAAAGTGCGGTTGTTTTTGAAGAAGAAATTAAGAAAAGTCGATTTATCACGTATTATTGAAGAAATGCTTGATGAAGGCCAATTGCAGCAGACTCGTGGCTGGTTACATTTGCCTTCACACAAAATCCAATTTTCAGCTGAAGAGCAAAGCTTATGGCAAGCGGTGTTAACTGAATTTGAGAAAGCGCATGGTCAAGCCATTTGGGTACGTGATATGGCAACAGCCTTGGCGCAAGATGAAAGTACGATGCGTAATTTTATGTATAAAGCGGGTAAATTGGGCTATCTTACGCCAATCGTAAAAGACCGTTTTTTCCTGACTGAAAGCATTTATGCTTATGCTCGTTTAATTAAGGAAATGGCGGGCGAAGAAGGTAAAGTGGCAGTTAATGAATTACGTGATAAACTGAACTTCGGTCGAAAACTGACAGTGCAATTAATGGAATATTTTGACCGTACCGGCTTTTTACGCCGCAAAGGCAATGATCATATTCTACGTGATAAAGAGACATTTGATTTATAGGATAAAACATGAAAAAGACATTCATTTCAGCCTTAATTTTAACCGCACTTTTTACGGTAACAGGTTGTGAAGATAAAGAAGCGAAAGCAACCATTGAGCAACAAACACAGACAATTGCACAACTGACGGCAGAAAATACGCAATTAAAAGCTGAAAAAGAAAAGGCGGAGAAGGTTATTCCTGCTATTTTTGCGGAAAAAGATGTTATTTTTGAAAAAGTAGAAAAAATCAAATATACCCCAGCGCAAGAACGTTGGTTTGAGCGTGATGAGGTAGAAATTGGTATTAGCCTATTGGGATTAAAAACGAATATAGATTGGTTAGACGAACTGTTATGGACTGAATTGGTAAAAAATGAATTTGGAGAAAATGCACCTAAAACACGAGAGCAGGTGCTGACTGAATACAAAATAATTTTGAATGATATAAGAGCATCTTTAGAAAAAGAGCCTGAGCTAGGTTTCTCTCGTAATGCTTGGATGCTATTTGTTGGTCAAAAAGAAAAATTAGCGACTTTTGCAGTGAGGTATTATAGCTATACTGGAGGACCACACGGTGTAGGTGGTAACGTATATTTAACTGTAGATATGACAACACATAAAGTTCTAACGCTTTCCGATATTATTGATCAGAAAAAGCTCCCTGAAGTTAAAGAATTATTATGGAGGTTTTATACAGACTCTGGTCGCATAAAAGATGAAGATGCGTTTACGAAAAAAACAGATTTTGATGTTTCTAAGAATTTCTATCTTGCACACGATGGTATTCATTTTATTTATGACGAGTATGAAATTGCTTCGTATGCCGAGGGCGAGCAAGATTTAGTGATATCGTGGGGATTGCTACAACTTGAAAATTTATTAATGCCAGATTTTGTAAAACAGAAGTATTATGACTTCGGATATATAGCACCATACACAACACCAGTAGAAGAGTAATCAAAGTGCGGTCAATATTGGCCGCATTTTTATTAGCCTTTTTTCACCCAGTATTTAAAAGGTGTGTCTTTGGTTTCACTCGCTAAAAGGGTATGTTCCATAAATTGGCAGAAACTGGGAATATCGCGAGTCGTGGCAGGGTCGTCCGCCAAAATAAGCAGCACTTCACCTTCATTCATGTGGCGAATGTTTTTTCTCACGAGCATTACAGGTTCAGGACAACGTAAACCAACGGTATCAAGGGTTTTATCGACAGTAATTTCAGTCATGGTTATTCATCAGTTTTATTGAAATTGAGCTACATCATACAATAATTATGGGGAAATTTCGATAAATCCGCTATCAATGATAAACTACGCAACAAATTCATTTGAACAATTATTTCATGGCTGAATACCTTATCCCCAAAAGTGCGGTCGTTTTTGAAGAAGAAATTAAGAAAAGTCGATTTATCACGTATTTGCAACATACGGAAGGACTTGAACAAGCCAAAGCTTTTTGGGCAGAAATTAAAGCGCAGCACCCTAATGCCCGCCATCATTGTTGGGCGGCAGTGGCCGGCAAGCCAACGGATTCTCAACAATTAGGCTTTTCCGATGACGGTGAGCCAGCAGGTACTGCAGGGAAACCGATGCTATCCGCTTTGCAAGGTAGCCAAATCGGTGAGATTAGTGCCGTAGTTGTTCGTTATTATGGTGGCATTTTATTAGGCACTGGCGGTTTAGTTCGTGCTTATGGAAATGGTGTTCAGCAAGCTTTAAAATTATTAGAAACTGAACGAAAAGTAGAACGTCAGTTATTCCAAGTTCATTGTGATTATGCACAATTAAATTGGATCCAAATTTTATGTGAACAGCATCAAATTGAAATTTATCAGCAAGATTTTCAAGTGCAGATTACATTGCAGTTAGGCATTAGTGAAGATCAAATTAAACCTTTTGAACAAGCATTAATTGAGCGTTCTGCAGGAACGTTGAAATTAGAAGAAATGAATTAAGCGAGATATTGTGCATATTTTATCCATTATTCGGATTATCGGCATTTTGATCATATGTTTTTCCGGCACGATGCTGATTCCAGCCTTTGTGGCGCTTATTTATGGCGATGGCGGCGGTAAAGCGTTTATGCAAGCTTTTGCATTAAGCTTAACCGTGGGCATGTTGCTTTGGTGGCCTTGTCATCACCACAAACAAGAATTGCGATCTCGTGATGGTTTCTTAATTGTGGTCGCATTTTGGTTCGTTTTGGGCGGCCTAGCAACCTTGCCATTGCTATTATTTGATTCACCTCATTTAACAGTGGCTTCCGCCGTGTTTGAAGCATTTTCCGGGCTAACAACCACGGGTGCTACCGTCATGACAGGATTAGATAATTTACCGAAAGCGATTCTGTTTTATCGTCAATTCCTACAATGGTTAGGCGGGATGGGGATCATCGTACTTGCGATTGCGATTATTCCTTTATTAGGTATTGGCGGAATGCAGTTATACCGTGCAGAAATGTCAGGTCCAATGAAAGATCAGAAAATTCAACCTCGGATAGCAGAAACGGCAAAAGCACTGTGGTTTGTTTATTTCTTTCTAACCATGTCTTGTGCTTTGGCTTATTGGCTAGCGGGCATGACACCGTTCGATGCGATTACGCATAGTTTTTCAACAGTATCTATTGGTGGTTTTTCTACTCATGATGCCAGTATCGGCTATTTTAATAGTTCGGCGATTAATTTTATCACCGTCATTTTCCTGTGGATTTCGGCTTGTAACTTCGCATTGCACTTCAGAGCATTTTCGACCTTAGGACGAGAAAATATTTTGAAGATTTATACAAAAGATCCAGAATTCCGCTTCTTTATGAGTATTCAAATTTTGCTTATCGTGGTTTGTACATTGGTGATGATAAGCCATCAATATTTTGATTCCTCATGGCAAGATTTTGAGCAAGTCGTATTCCAAGCCGTATCGATTTCAACTACAACAGGCTACTCCACATCGAATTTCGCTGAATGGCCTTCTTTTGTACCGATGTTATTAATTATTGCTTCTTTTATTGGGGGGTGTGCAGGCTCAGTTGGTGGTGGTTTGCGTGTTGCGCGGATTTTAGTGCTATATCTTCAAGGTGCGAGAGAGCTAAAACGATTTGTTCACCCAAATTTAGTGTATCCAATTAAATGGGGTCAAAATGTCCTTGATGAACGTGTGATTGGAAGTATTTGGGCCTTTTTCTCTGCATATCTATTGGTATTTACTATTTGTTTATTAAGTGTGATTGCATGTGGTGTCGAACCTTTTGATGCATTTAATGCAGTGTTGGCAAGTATTAATAACCTTGGACCAGGATTAGGTTCAGTAAGCAGTAATATGACGGCGATGCCAGATAGTGCTAAATGGATACTCACCATTGCGATGGTATGCGGTCGTTTAGAAATTTTTACATTATTGGCGCTCTTCACACCAGCGTTTTGGAAGGCATAATGAAAACATTAATTTTATATTCAAGCCGTGATGGACAAACTAAAAAGATTGCTGAATTTATGGCTCAGCATCTTGAAGGTGATGTAGTTGTTTCACCGTTAATGGAAGAACAGGATCTTAAACTTTTTGATCGCGTAATTATTGGGGCATCCGTTCGTTATGGTCACTTTAATAAACAGGTATATCGTTTTGTAGAACGCCATCACGAATTGTTGAATGCAAAAAGTGCGGTCTTTTTTGGTGTAGGTTTAACCGCGAGAAAAGAAGGAAAAGATACGCCAGAGGGAAATGTTTATGTTCGTAAGTTCCTTCAACGCATAAAATGGACTCCGGCAAAAGTAGGCGTGTTTGCAGGTGCGTTGCTATATCCTCGTTATAAATGGATTGATCGTGTCATGATCCAATTAATTATGAAAATTACAGGTGGTGAAACAGATTCGACCAAAGAAATTGAATATACCAACTGGGGAAAAGTAAAGGCATTTGTAGAAAGTCTGAATTCGTAGAATAAAACACCATAAAAATTGTGTTTTTTAGACGATTTGATTAAAAGATCTTCAACCAATAAAAAATTTACATTTTTTTACAAAAAGATCTTGCAAAGGCATCTGAAATGCCTATAATACGCCCCACACAACGACGCGCTGTTGTGAGTCTTAAGAAAAACCAGTGCGTCGTTCTTTTTTGCTCTTTAACAATATATCAGACAATCTGTGTGGGCACTTGTTGATTGACTTGTTTTAAAAATATTTTTTAATTTTGAAGTCTTAATAGGTGCTAACTAGAAATTCATATTACTTTTAAAGTAGTGGCATTTTATGTCAGCAGTATTGAGCGATTGAACTTGAATTGAAGAGTTTGATCATGGCTCAGATTGAACGCTGGCGGCAGGCTTAACACATGCAAGTCGAACGGTAACATAAAGAAGCTTGCTTCTTTGATGACGAGTGGCGGACGGGTGAGTAATGCTTGGGAATCTAGCTTATGGAGGGGGATAACTACGGGAAACTGTAGCTAATACCGCGTAGAATCGAGAGATGAAAGTGTGGGACCTTCGGGCCACATGCCATAGGATGAGCCCAAGTGGGATTAGGTAGTTGGTGAGGTAAAGGCTCACCAAGCCGACGATCTCTAGCTGGTCTGAGAGGATGACCAGCCACACTGGGACTGAGACACGGCCCAGACTCCTACGGGAGGCAGCAGTGGGGAATATTGCGCAATGGGGGCAACCCTGACGCAGCCATGCCGCGTGAATGAAGAAGGCCTTCGGGTTGTAAAGTTCTTTCGGTAGCGAGGAAGGCATTTAGTTTAATAGACTAGGTGATTGACGTTAACTACAGAAGAAGCACCGGCTAACTCCGTGCCAGCAGCCGCGGTAATACGGAGGGTGCGAGCGTTAATCGGAATAACTGGGCGTAAAGGGCACGCAGGCGGTGACTTAAGTGAGGTGTGAAAGCCCCGGGCTTAACCTGGGAATTGCATTTCATACTGGGTCGCTAGAGTACTTTAGGGAGGGGTAGAATTCCACGTGTAGCGGTGAAATGCGTAGAGATGTGGAGGAATACCGAAGGCGAAGGCAGCCCCTTGGGAATGTACTGACGCTCATGTGCGAAAGCGTGGGGAGCAAACAGGATTAGATACCCTGGTAGTCCACGCTGTAAACGATGTCGATTTGGGGGTTGAGCTTTGAGCTTGGCGCCCGTAGCTAACGTGATAAATCGACCGCCTGGGGAGTACGGCCGCAAGGTTAAAACTCAAATGAATTGACGGGGGCCCGCACAAGCGGTGGAGCATGTGGTTTAATTCGATGCAACGCGAAGAACCTTACCTACTCTTGACATCCAGAGAACTTTCCAGAGATGGATTGGTGCCTTCGGGAACTCTGAGACAGGTGCTGCATGGCTGTCGTCAGCTCGTGTTGTGAAATGTTGGGTTAAGTCCCGCAACGAGCGCAACCCTTATCCTTTGTTGCCAGCGATTTGGTCGGGAACTCAAAGGAGACTGCCGGTGATAAACCGGAGGAAGGTGGGGATGACGTCAAGTCATCATGGCCCTTACGAGTAGGGCTACACACGTGCTACAATGGCGTATACAGAGGGAAGCGATAGTGCGAGCTGGAGCGAATCTCACAAAGTACGTCTAAGTCCGGATTGGAGTCTGCAACTCGACTCCATGAAGTCGGAATCGCTAGTAATCGCAAATCAGAATGTTGCGGTGAATACGTTCCCGGGCCTTGTACACACCGCCCGTCACACCATGGGAGTGGGTTGTACCAGAAGTAGATAGCTTAACCTTCGGGGGGGCGTTTACCACGGTATGATTCATGACTGGGGTGAAGTCGTAACAAGGTAACCGTAGGGGAACCTGCGGTTGGATCACCTCCTTACCAAAAACGAGAGACAATAAGTGTCCACACAGATTGATTGATATATTGTAGAAAATGAATGAAGAGAGAAAAGTGCGTAAGCAAAGTGTAAGATAGAGTATCTTTATTTGTTGTCCCCATCGTCTAGAGGCCTAGGACATCGCCCTTTCACGGCGGTAACCGGGGTTCGAATCCCCGTGGGGACGCCAAATAAAGATAACTTTATTATCTTCTGTTCTTTAACAACCAGGAAACAAGCTGAAAAACTGAAGAGACTTTCAAGTCCTTTTAAGGGATAAGAAAAAGTCTGAGTAAGAAGAAAATCTTGATTGAACAAAAGCAATCAAGTGTTTAGTTGAAAACACAACATCAAGAATTTTTGAGGTTGTATAGTTAAGTGACTAAGCGTACAAGGTGGATGCCTTGGCAATCAGAGGCGAGGAAGGACGTGCTAATCTGCGAAAAGCTTGGATGAGTCGATAAGAGGCGTTTAATCCAAGATGTCCGAATGGGGAAACCCAGTAGATGAAGAATCTACTATCACTTACTGAATTCATAGGTAAGTGAGGCAAACCGGGAGAACTGAAACATCTAAGTACCCCGAGGAAAAGAAATCAACCGAGATTTCGTTAGTAGCGGCGAGCGAACGCGAAGGAGCCTGTTAGTGATAATGACAGAGACAGAGGAACAAGCTGGGAAGCTTGGCGATACAGGGTGATAGCCCCGTACTCGAAGTCCAGGTCATGGTACTAAGCTAACGACAAGTAGGGCGGGACACGTGATATCCTGTTTGAAGATGGGGGGACCATCCTCCAAGGCTAAATACTCCTGATTGACCGATAGTGAACCAGTACTGTGAAGGAAAGGCGAAAAGAACCCCGGTGAGGGGAGTGAAATAGAACCTGAAACCTTGTACGTACAAGCAGTGGGAGCCCTTTAAGGGTGACTGCGTACCTTTTGTATAATGGGTCAGCGACTTATATTTTGTAGCGAGGTTAACCGAATAGGGGAGCCGAAGGGAAACCGAGTCTTAACTGGGCGTCTAGTTGCAAGGTATAGACCCGAAACCCGGTGATCTAGCCATGGGCAGGTTGAAGGTTGGGTAACACTAACTGGAGGACCGAACCGACTAATGTTGAAAAATTAGCGGATGACTTGTGGCTGGGGGTGAAAGGCCAATCAAACCGGGAGATAGCTGGTTCTCCCCGAAATCTATTTAGGTAGAGCCTTGAGCGGACACCTTCGGGGGTAGAGCACTGTTTCGGCTAGGGGTCCATCCCGGATTACCAACCCGATGCAAACTACGAATACCGAAGAGTGATACTCAGGAGACACACGGCGGGTGCTAACGTCCGTCGTGGAGAGGGAAACAACCCAGACCGCCAGCTAAGGTCCCAAAGTCTATATTAAGTGGGAAACGAAGTGGGAAGGCTTAGACAGCTAGGATGTTGGCTTAGAAGCAGCCATCATTTAAAGAAAGCGTAATAGCTCACTAGTCGAGTCGGCCTGCGCGGAAGATGTAACGGGGCTCAAATATAGCACCGAAGCTGCGGCATCAGACGTAAGTCTGTTGGGTAGGGGAGCGTTCTGTAAGCGGATGAAGGTGAATCGAGAGGTTTGCTGGACGTATCAGAAGTGCGAATGCTGACATAAGTAACGATAAAACGGGTGAAAAACCCGTTCGCCGGAAGACCAAGGGTTCCTGTCCAACGTTAATCGGGGCAGGGTGAGTCGGCCCCTAAGGCGAGGCTGAAAAGCGTAGTCGATGGGAAACGGGTTAATATTCCCGTACTTGGATAAACTGCGATGTGGGGACGGAGCAGGTTAGGTTATCGCACTGTTGGATATGTGCGTTTAAGTTGGTAGGTGAGAAGTTTAGGCAAATCCGGACTTCTTTAACACTGAGAGATGATGACGAGGCTCTACGGAGCTGAAGTAACCGATACCACACTTCCAGGAAAAGCCACTAAGCTTCAGGTTTATCTAAACCGTACTGAAAACCGACACAGGTGGTCAGGTAGAGAATACTCAGGCGCTTGAGAGAACTCGGGTGAAGGAACTAGGCAAAATAGCACCGTAACTTCGGGAGAAGGTGCGCCGGCGTAGATTGTAGTCCCTCGCGGGCGAAGGTTGAACCGGTCGAAGATACCAGCTGGCTGCAACTGTTTATTAAAAACACAGCACTCTGCAAACACGAAAGTGGACGTATAGGGTGTGATGCCTGCCCGGTGCTGGAAGGTTAATTGATGGTGTAATCGAAAGAGAAGCTCCTGATCGAAGCCCCAGTAAACGGCGGCCGTAACTATAACGGTCCTAAGGTAGCGAAATTCCTTGTCGGGTAAGTTCCGACCTGCACGAATGGCATAATGATGGCCAGGCTGTCTCCACCCGAGACTCAGTGAAATTGAAATCGCCGTGAAGATGCGGTGTACCCGCGGCTAGACGGAAAGACCCCGTGAACCTTTACTATAGCTTGACACTGAACATTGAATTTTGATGTGTAGGATAGGTGGGAGACTATGAAGATGATACGCCAGTATTGTTGGAGTCGACCTTGAAATACCACCCTTTAACGTTTGATGTTCTAACGAAGATTACGAAACGTGGTCTCGGACAGTGTCTGGTGGGTAGTTTGACTGGGGCGGTCTCCTCCCAAAGAGTAACGGAGGAGCACGAAGGTTTGCTAATGACGGTCGGACATCGTCAGGTTAGTGCAATGGTATAAGCAAGCTTAACTGCGAGACAGACAAGTCGAGCAGGTACGAAAGTAGGTCATAGTGATCCGGTGGTTCTGAATGGAAGGGCCATCGCTCAACGGATAAAAGGTACTCCGGGGATAACAGGCTGATACCGCCCAAGAGTTCATATCGACGGCGGTGTTTGGCACCTCGATGTCGGCTCATCACATCCTGGGGCTGAAGTAGGTCCCAAGGGTATGGCTGTTCGCCATTTAAAGTGGTACGCGAGCTGGGTTTAGAACGTCGTGAGACAGTTCGGTCCCTATCTGCCGTGGGCGTTGGAGAATTGATTGGGGCTGCTCCTAGTACGAGAGGACCGGAGTGGACGCACCACTGGTGTTCCGGTTGTGTCGCCAGACGCATTGCCGGGTAGCTAAGTGCGGAAGAGATAAGTGCTGAAAGCATCTAAGCACGAAACTTGCCAAGAGATGAGTTCTCCCTGTCTTTAAGACAGTAAGGGTTGTTTAAGACTAAGACGTAGATAGGCATGGTGTGTAAGCGGTGCGAGCCGTTGAGCTAACATGTACTAATTGCCCGAGAGGCTTAACTATACAACGCTCAAGGGTTTTGGGTGTTGGGTAAGACGAAGAAACTCAGAGAAGAAAGAGAAAGTTTTGAAGTTGAATCAGCTTGTTTGGTTGTGAGCACTAGAGATAGTGAGAGCAGAGTAGAGAAAAGTTATTAAAGGAATAATCCTGGCGGCGATAGAGCGGTGGTCCCACCTGACCCCATACCGAACTCAGAAGTGAAACGCCGATGCGCCGATGGTAGTGTGGGGCTTCCCCATGTGAGAGTAGGACACCGCCAGGTACTGAATGTAGAACCCCGAGCTGAATAGCTTGGGGTTTTTGTTTATGGATATTTTCAATATTTTAGCAAAGCGTTGATTCTATGATACAATCACCGCCGTAATTTTAATAAAACAAGAGAAAATATGACCGCACTTAATGTATTAATTTATCCAGATGATCACCTAAAGATTGTTTGTGAGCCAGTTGCAGAAGTCAATGATGACATTCGCAAAATTGTAGATGATATGTTTGATACGATGTATCAAGAAGAAGGTATTGGCCTTGCTGCACCACAGGTAGATATCTTGCAACGTATTATTACGATTGATATTGAAGGAGACAAACAAAATCAGCTAGTGTTGATCAATCCAGAAATTTTAGCGTCAGAAGGTGAAACAGGTATTGAAGAAGGTTGTTTATCTATTCCTGGATTCCGTGCCTTAGTGCCCCGTAAAGAAAAAGTCACGGTAAAAGCGTTAGATCGTCATGGAAAAGAATTTACGCTTGATGCAGATGGTTTATTAGCGATCTGTATTCAGCATGAAATCGATCATTTAAACGGTATTTTATTTGTTGATTATCTTTCACCGTTGAAACGTCAACGTATCAAAGAAAAATTAGTGAAATATAAAAAACAAATTGCAAAACAATAATCAAAAGTGCGGTATAAAATGACCGCACTTTTCCTATCAACGCCATAACGTAGAACATTATGAAACCATTGAATATCATCTTTGCCGGTACGCCGGACTTCGCAGCACAACATCTTGCTGCACTTTTAAATTCTCATCACAATATTATTGCTGTTTATACGCAGCCAGATAAACCGGCTGGTCGCGGTAAAAAATTGCAGGCTAGTCCTGTAAAGCAATTAGCAGAACAACATCAAATTCCTGTTTATCAACCAAAATCCTTGCGTAAAGAAGAAGCACAAGCAGAGCTTAAAGCGTTAAATGCTGATGTAATGGTTGTTGTTGCTTATGGTTTGATTTTACCTCAAGCAGTGTTGGATATGCCTCGTTTAGGTTGTTTAAATGTGCATGGCTCTCTCTTACCTCGTTGGCGTGGCGCCGCACCTATTCAGCGCGCTATCTGGGCTGGTGATAAGCAAACCGGTGTGACGATTATGCAAATGGATGTGGGTTTAGATACTGGTGATATGTTACACAAAGTGTATTGCGATATTGATGCACAAGAAACTTCTGCTTCGCTTTACCATAAATTAGCTGAAATTGCGCCGTCTGCATTGATTGATGTTTTGGATCATTTGGAAGAAGGGAAATTTATTGCAGAAAAACAAGATGATAGCCAAAGTAACTATGCAGAGAAACTTTCCAAAGAAGAGGCTAAATTAGATTGGTCGCTATCGGCAGCCCAGCTTGAACGTAATATTCGCGCGTTTAATCCTTGGCCGATAAGTTTTCTACAATTAACCGATGAACAAGGTAATGAACAAACCTTAAAAGTTTATTCTGCTGCCGTGTTGCCACATGTAGATAAACCAGCTGGGACGATTTTAAGTATCGATAAAAAAGGTATCCAAATTGCCACGAAAGAAGGCGTTTTAAATTTATTGCAACTTCAGCCCGCAGGCAAGAAACCTATGTCTGTGCAAGATTTTCTCAATGGTCGAGCTGATTGTTTCCAAGTTGGTAAGGTTCTAAACTAATGGTATTTCAACGCAAAAAAACGGGAAAATCGACCGCACTTTCGGTACGCGCTATCGCTGCTCAAGTGATTTTGCAGGTTTTAGATCAGGGTAAGTCCTTATCAACGTTGATTCCAGAAGTACAATCACAGGTAAAACCACAGGATTTACCTTTATTACAGGAAATCACCTTTGGTATTTGTCGCGTATTGCCTCGTTTAGAAAATATTATAAAAAAATTATTAGATAAGCCATTGAAGGGTAAAACCCGCATCGTGCACTGCTTGCTATTGGTGGGATTGTACCAATTACTTTATATGCGCGTGCCCGCTCATGCGGCGGTAGATGAAGTGGTGAACGCCACAAAATCATTGAAATCAGATAGTTTACGTGGTTTGGTTAATGGTGTACTGCGTCGTTTCTTACGGGAGCAAGAGGATATTCTTGCCGTAGTAGATAAGCATTGGCAAACGCTTCATCCTGAATGGTTTGTGAATAAACTCAAAAAAGCTTATCCGAATTGGCGTGAAATTATTGAGGCGAATAACCAAAAGCCACCAATGTGGTTACGGGTCAATCAACAGCAAAATAACACGAAAACTTACCGCACTTTATTGGAAGAGCAAGAGATAGCAGCGTTTGAATGTGATAATCCACATGCTTTGCGTTTAGCACAACCACTTTCTGTCTCGAAACTACCGAATTTTGAACAAGGTGCAGTGACAGTTCAGGATCTCAATGCGCAATGGTCGGTCTTATTGCTTGAGCCACAAAATGGTGAATTAATTTTAGATGCTTGTGCGGCTCCCGGTGGGAAGACTACACATGTTTTAGAGATGGCGCCACAAGCGAAGGTAATAGCGCTTGATGTGGAGGCTCATCGCTTAAAACGTGTCGAGGAAAATCTTACTCGTTTGAATCAGCAGGCGACAGTTGTTTGTGGTGATGCGACGGAGCCAGAAAAGTGGCTCTCAGAAATAGGTTTAAGTGGTGCATCCTTTGATCGTATTTTATTAGATGCACCTTGCTCAGCAACGGGCGTGATTCGTCGTCATCCAGATATTAAATGGTTACGTCAAGAAACGGATATTGCTCAATTGGTTGCCTTGCAAGGACAAATTCTAAAAGCGCTGTGGGCAAAATTAAAACCTAATGGTATTTTGCTTTATGCGACTTGCTCGGTACTTCCTGATGAGAACAGTCAGCAAATACAGCATTTTTTAGCTGAAACACCCGATGCAGAATTAATGACATTGCCGTTTGAACAAACGGAAAATACGATTGGAATCCAATTCCTGCCACAAGAGAATGGTGGTGATGGGTTCTATTATGCAAAATTGAGAAAATGGTCAGCTTAAATGAATTTGCCTTTAATTGATGTCGTCATTCCTTGCTATAACACTGAACAAACACTTGTTCGTGCAGTAGAGTCTGTGTTGCAGCAAAATAATCTTGGTCACCTTTGGCTGATTGATGATGCATCGACAGATAATACATTTGCATTAGCCTTACAGCTTGCAGAGCAATATCCAAACAGAATTTCTATCGAGCAATTGCCAAAAAATAGCGGTGTCGCAATGGCTCGAAATTGGGGCGCAATGCTCTCTGCTAAAAGTGCGGTCGATTTTGTCGCATTTTTAGATGCGGATGATGCATACGAACCTGGTGCATTGGAAGTGGCTGCGGCAACCTTTCATTTTCAGCCAGATACTTCAGTCGTAAGATTAGCATTAAAGCCGATAAATTTAGCCCAACGTTATGCAGAACACCCTAATTTTGATCAGGCATGGCAATATATGCGCATGACCTGCGGGGGAAATATCGTTTTCAATAAAGCTTTTTTCTTAGCGTGTGGCGGATTTCCAACACATCAATTATTCCGAGAGCTCGGCGGTGAAGATGGAGCCTTGGGCATTGCAACCACTAAAACGGCAAAAGTGGCGACCTTATTTGAAGATGTGGGTGTGTTGCATTTTTGTCGTGAAGGCATGCATGCGGAGCGTTTACTCGATGGCCTGTTATTTGGTAAACAAGATCCAGCGATTACAGCCGAAAAAATGGCAGAAGCTGAACAAGTCACATCGACTATTTGTCGCCGTATTGAGGCATTAAAGTGCGGTCTAAATTCAGCTGAAATTGGCATCCGACCTTTGGTTGTGGAGAGAACAGAATGAAAATAATCATCTTAGGTGCAGGGCAAGTAGGCACAACACTTGCGGCAAATTTAGTGAGTGAAGATAACGACATCACACTGGTAGATAATGAATCTCAACATTTGCAGAATTTGCAAGATAAGCATGATTTACGCGTAGTTAAAGGTTCCCCTTCTTCACCCAAGGTTTTACGTGATGCGGGCGCCGCTGATGCAGATTTGATGATTGCCGTAACAGCATCAGATGAAATTAATATGATTGCTTGCCAGTTGGGATATACCCTTTTCAATACCCCAACACGTATTGCGCGTATTCGTAATGCGGAATATTTGCGTGAGAAAGATAAATTATTTAATAATGAAAACGTACCCATCGATCATCTTATTTCACCAGAAAATTTAGTTACGGATGAGATTACGCGTTTAATTGCTTATCCAGGCGCGTTGCAAGTGGCACATTTTGCCAATAATCGAATTAGCATTGTGGTTGTAAAAGCCTATTACGGTGGTCCTTTAGTAGGTTATGCGTTATCCGCTTTTAAAGAGCATATGCCGCACATTGATTGCCGTATCATTTCAATTTTACGTAATGATAGATTAATTCGTCCGCAAGGCTCGACCATTATTGAGGCAGGCGATGAAATTACCTTTATTTGTGCAACAGAACACATTAAAGCAGTGATGAGTGAGTTGCAACGCCTTGAGAAAACCTACAAACGTATCATGATCGTTGGCAGCGGGAATATTGCCTCAGGTGTGGCAAAACAGTTAGAAGATAAGTATCAAGTAAAACTCATTGAGCGCGATGGAGAAAAAGCGAAATTTTTAGCTGAAAGACTTTCTAAAACCCTGGTTTTCCATGGTGATGCTTCTGACCAAAATTTACTTTTTGAAGAGCATATTGAGAGCGTTGATGTCTTTTTATCTCTAAGTGCAGATGATGAAGCCAATATTATGTCGGCGTTACTGGCAAAACGCCTAGGGGCTAAAAAAGCCATGGTGCTTATCCAACGTATGGCATATATCAATTTGATTCAAGGCGGAACTATTGATATTGCAGTTTCACCACAACAAGCAACAATCTCAGCGTTATTAGGACATGTGCGTAAAGGGGATATCAAAAATGTGGCCTCTTTGCGTCATGGTACCGCGGAAGCCATTGAACTTGTTGTGCATGGCGATGCGACAACATCCAATGTGGTTGGAAGACACATTGGTGATCTTAAGCTGCCTGTAGGGGCGATGATTGCGGCAATTTTACGTAAAAATGAAGTAATCATTGCTCGTCGTCAGGTTGTTATTGAAGAAGGCGATAATGTGATTGTTTATATTAATGACAAGAAATCCGTGTCAGAAATTGAAAAATTATTCCAACCAAGTGCATTTTTTATTTAAATAACAGTTTACTTTTTAATCTGAAAACCTATAATACGCACTCTTTTAATTTTTTAAACCAACACAAAAGGAAATTTTATGAGCTTTCTTAAAGAATTCCGCGAATTCGCAATGCGCGGCAACGTAGTAGATATGGCAGTCGGTGTGATCATCGGTGGTGCTTTTGGTAAAATCGTAAGTTCACTTGTCGGTGACGTAGTAATGCCTGTATTAGGTATTTTAACTGGTGGCGTGGATTTCAAAGATTTGAAAATCACGTTAGCTCAAGCTGTAGGCGAAACCCCAGCGGTAACCTTAAACTACGGTGTATTTATTCAAAACGTTTTTGATTTCATCATCATTGCATTTGCAATCTTCATGATGATCAAAGGTATCAACAAAGTGAAAAAACCAGTAGAAGAAGTAAAAGGTCCTTCACAAGAAGAATTACTTACTGAAATTCGCGATTTATTAAAAAAACAATAAGAATTTAATCCAAATAAAAAAGGTTGGTATTTTACCAACCTTTTCTTTTACCTAAAATTTAAGCTTTTAATAATAATGCGACAGCCTCGCAAGCAATACCTTCACTTCGGCCTGTAAAGCCAAGTTTTTCTGTTGTAGTTGCCTTCACATTGACTTGCTCAATATCACAATGTAAATCTTCTGCAATTTTCGCTCGCATTGCATCGATATGAGGACGCATTTTAGGGGCTTGAGCAATAATGGTTACATCCACATTACCGACCTTATAGCCTTTTGCTTGTACTTGGCGGAATGCTTCTCGTAATAAAACACGGCTATCTGCATTTTTATATTGCATATCGGTATCAGGGAAGAGTTTACCAATATCGCCTAATGCTACTGCACCTAATAAAGCATCCGTTAAGGCATGTAAGGCGACATCACCATCAGAATGGGCAATAAACCCAGTGTGGTAAGGCACTTCAACGCCACCAATAATTAAAGGTCGATCTTCACCAAAGGCATGAACATCAAACCCATGTCCAATTCGTATCATAGAGTTTTCCTTGTTAAATAAAATTCGGCTAAAGCTAAATCTTCTGGACGTGTTACTTTTATATTATCGCTCCGTCCCGCGACCAAGTGCGGTTGAAATCCGGCGAGTTCCATCGCAGAGGCTTCATCTGTAATATTAGCGCCTTGAGAAAGCCCCTGTTTAAGTGCATTTCTTAATAGATCGCAACGGAAAAATTGAGGTGTTTGTGCAAGCCAAAGTTCAGCGCGATCTTCTGTTTTAATAATATCTTGTTGTTTATTCGCGCGTTTAATCGTATCGACCGCTGGAATGGCCAAAATAGCGCCGTGTTCATCATCGATTTGGAGCAATTTATCTAAATCTTGATGGGTTAAACAAGGTCTGGCTGCATCATGCACCAATGCCCAAGCTTGCTCATTTTTAATCGCTTTCAGCCCATTGAGAACAGACTCTGCTCGTGTTTCACCACCTTCAATAAGTGTAATATTTTTGTGTGGAAATAAAGTTATTTCAGAAAGATAGGGATCATTTTTTCCTACTGCAAGAATAACGTGATTGATTGCAGGGTGGGATAGAATGACAGAGAGTGTATGTTCCAGAATCGTCTTGTCTAGGATTTTCAGATATTGCTTAGGTTTATTTGCCTGCATACGGCTTCCAACACCCGCAGCAGGAATGACGGCAATAATTTCACGGTTCATTATTTATGCTCTTTGACGATGTGATAGAACACCTCGTTTGGTTTGACCATATCGTGACCCATGCGTGCACGTTCTTCAATGGATTCAAAACCTTTTGTTAACCCTTGAATTTCAGCTGAAATCATTTGATTTCTTTGTGAGAGTGTTTCATTTTCTGCTTTATTCTCTTTGATTTGAGCGGCGACATCTTTGTAGTCAAAATAGCCATTTTTACCAAACCAAAGATCGTACTGAAATAGCACGAGAATACCTACTAAAATTCCAATGAAAAGACGCATAAATTACCTATTATTTCTGAAAACTTGGGATAGTTTACCGTGAAATACAGCGAAATGCGATGAAAAAGTGCGGTTAAAAATAAGATGATTTTTGAAATGATTTCATTGGGTTCGTTGGATAACTTAAAAATAAAAAATGTGATCTGCCTCACAAAATAGTTATAAAGTTTGATAAAGCCATAGTCACTGCCCAAATAGGCTTGTTATACTTTTACCTGTCATTATGACTTTTTAACAGAAGGAACAATCAATGAAAACAACATTAAAACTTACCGCTATTGCAGCGATGTCAGCATTTATTTTAACTGGTTGTGCGACTCAAGATAAGAGTGCAGAAGCGGATGCACAGCTTCAACAACAAGCGGTATTAGGTCTTAACTGGATTCAACAATCAGGCGAATACCAAGCACTTTCTTACCAAGCATACAATGCGGCAAAAGTGGCATTTGATCACGCTAAAGTGAAAAAAGGTAAGAAAAAAGCTGTTGTGGTGGACTTAGATGAAACCATGTTAGATAACAGCCCTTATGCTGGCTGGCAAGTTCAAAACAATAAACCATTTGATGGTAAAGATTGGACTCGTTGGGTAGAAGCTCGTCAATCAGGTGTAGTACCAGGCGCAGTAGAATTCAATAACTATGTAAATACCCACGGCGGTAAAATGTTCTATGTGTCTAACCGTAAAGACAGCAATGAAAAAGCAGGTACGATTGATGACATGAAACGTTTAGGTTTTAATGGTGTTGAAGATTCAGCGTTTTACTTGAAAAAAGATAAATCACCAAAAGCAGCACGTTTTGAAGAAATTGAAAAACAAGGTTATGAAATCGTTGTTTATGTGGGTGATAACCTAGATGACTTCGGTGATGCGATCTACGGTAAACAAAATGCAGAACGTCGTGATTTCGTTGCACAAAACAAAGCGAAATTTGGTAAAACATTCATCGTTTTACCTAACCCGAACTACGGTGGCTTTGAAGGTGGTTTAGCAAAAGATTACTTCAAAGGTGATTCAAGCAGCAAAGTGAAAGCACGTTTAGATGCGATTAAAGCTTGGGATGGTAAATAATCTCCTGTTTTAAATAAAGCAACACCCGCAGAGATGCGGGTGTTTTGTTTTAGTCGAAAAGTGCGGTCTATTTTCGCATCATTTTTTCTTTATGCGCGGCGAAATCGCCACCTTTGGCAAGCATACGAAGTTGTAAGATAACACGCTCTTTTAGCAAATCTTGTTCAGCCTTAGTCATATCTAAGGCATTGGAGCCTGCCGTGAATACGATGGTTACCATGCCTTCTGCCTGAACATAAGAGACATATTGAGAGTAGTGATTTTTCTTCGCAATATATTCGGCCAATTCATCGACAAAGTGTTTGATTTCGCGGGCAGCTGCGGTACGGAAAGCTTGAGAAGTCCCCGAACTTTCACGTAAGAGCAAACGGAACACGTTGGTGCTGTGAGTGATAAATTCAAAAAAGGTTTCCACGGATACGCGGATCACACTACCGCCAGCATCAATACGTTTACGCGCTTGGCGCATTAATTGACGGAGGGTTAAACCTGCTTCATCTACCATTTCTAATCCGAGCTCATCCATATCACTAAAGTGGCGATAGAAAGAAGTTGGTGCAATGCCCGCTTCACGGGCAACTTCACGCAAGCTTAAATTAGAAAAGCTTTTTTCTGCACTCAATTGATTGAATGCTGCGTCAATTAAAGCTCGACGGGTTTTTTCTTTTTGAATTGCTCGAACACCAGCCATTGGATTTTCCTCAGCTTATGATAAATTATTTTTTATTCGCTAAAATCGATTTAACTTGTTCACTGACCGCATTTGCAACGCGTTCGTAACGATTACGTAACGGTGAACCTGGGCGGTAAACAAGCGCAATAGTACGAGACGGTTCTGGCGAATGGCAAGGAATATATTTTACACCTGCACGTGTGGCTTCATTTAATACAGCAAGTTCTGGCATAAAGGTGATGCCTGCATTAGCTGCCACCATATTACGCAACGTTTCAAGGCTAGTGGCTTGAAAGTGAGAGTCTTCTTTAGCACCGGCCGTAAAACAATAATCGAGTGCTTGATTACGTAAGCAATGCCCATCATCCAACATAAGCATTTCTTGCCCTTTTAAGGTATTCATGGCAATTTTACTTTCTGAAGCCCAAGGATGTTGGTCGGATACAGCGAGTAACATTTTTTCATCAAAAATAGGCACTTCGATAAACGCTTCAGTTTCGGGTACGCGAGCGACAATCGCACAATCTAGGCGGCCCGTTTCTAATTGTTCTAATAATTGATGGGTTTGAGCTTCGTAAAGAAATACTTCAAGATCAGGGAAAGTTTCTTTCAATGTTGGTACAATGTAAGGTAGTAGATAAGGACCAACAGTTGGGATGAGTCCAATGTGTAATGGACCCGTCATTTCTTTACCTTGATTGCTAGCCATTTCTTTGAGTAATTTTACTTCGCGTAATACAGTGCGAGCTTGATCGACAAGTAACATGCCCGATTGCGTGAAGAGTACTTTACGGCTCGTACGTTCAAGTAAAATAATGCCTAACTCATCTTCGAGTTTGCGGATTTGGCCACTTAAAGTGGGTTGGCTAACATTGCAAGAATCCGCCGCTCGACGGAAATGTTTAAACTCGGAAAGGGCTACTAAGTATTCTAAATCACGAATATTCATGGGGTTCTCACTTTATAGAATATGTCAATTAAAAGGATAGAATTAATTGATTATGACTATATCACAAAACTCTCTATAATGCCTATCAAGTTTTTAAGGCAAATTCATTTAACTAACAGAGGAGACACATTATGTCTAATATGGAAGGAAAAAAAGTCCCACAAGTTACATTTCGTACTCGTCAAGGTGATCAATGGGTTGATGTGACTACATCTGAATTATTCGACAACAAAACAGTTGTTGTTTTCTCATTACCGGGTGCGTTCACGCCAACTTGTTCATCTTCTCACTTACCACGTTATAACGAGCTTGCACCAGTGTTCAAAAAACATGGCGTAGATGATATTTTAGTTGTGTCTGTAAACGATACTTTCGTAATGAATGCTTGGAAAGAAGCAGAAGAAGCACACAATGTAAAATTTATTCCAGATGGCAACGGTACTTTCACTGAAGGTATGGGTATGTTAGTCGGAAAAGATGATTTAGGTTTTGGTAAACGTTCTTGGCGTTATTCTATGCTCGTGAAAAATGGCGTAGTGGAAAAAATGTTTATTGAACCAAATGAGCCAGGCGATCCGTTTAAAGTATCTGATGCCGATACCATGTTGAAATACATTGCACCAGATTTCCAAGTGCAAGAATCAATCGCCATCTTCACAAAACCAGGCTGTCCATATTGCGCGAAAGCAAAACAACTTTTACGTGATAAAGGTTTAAGCTTTGAAGAAATCGTATTAGGTCAAGATGCAACTATCGTGAGTGTACGTGCGGTTTCTGGTCGTGCAACTGTGCCACAAGTATTTATCGGTGGTAAACACATCGGCGGTAGCGACGATTTAGAAAAATACTTTGCATAATTGATTGCTAGGTAGGAAATTTTTTTATATTTTTGATTATTAGGAACATAATTTAAAAGGGAGCGAAAGCTCCCTTT
The DNA here is from genome assembly GCF_014931395.1 of Haemophilus parainfluenzae. Classification (NCBI taxonomy): domain Bacteria; kingdom Pseudomonadati; phylum Pseudomonadota; class Gammaproteobacteria; order Pasteurellales; family Pasteurellaceae; genus Parahaemophilus; species Parahaemophilus parainfluenzae. Next base: position 661,508 of record NZ_CP063120.1, read on the forward strand.
TTTGTTTTTTATCATAAGGATATAAGTTTTATATGATATTAGTAGAAGGAAATTATCATAGAATCTTTAAAAGTGCAGTTATATTGAGCGATATTTTTTATTCAGTTGTATAACTATATAGTTGAGCAAACGGCATGCCAAAATCATATTTATTAGGTGTTTAGCAGAAAGTACTACTTGTACTACTTAGATTTCATTCATATCCAAATTCTGAAAGCGTTGATGATTTTTATGACTTGATCCCCTACAATACAAGTTAAACAATCAGGAGTAGAGAATTATGGCGACGATAAAAGATATAGCGAAAGAAGCTGGAGTGTCGTTAGGTACTGTTTCCAATGTGCTAAACAAAAAGCATAACGTCAGTTTGGAAAAAATTAATTTGGTAAACGATGCAATAAAAAAACTGGGTTATCAGAAAAATATTCAAGCTAGTTTTTTAAAGTCTGGCGGAAGTAATCAGATTGCAGTTATATTTCCTTCTATCTCATCACCTGAATATTATTTACTTTATGAATCTTTAGAAGGGCATTTTTCTCAGAAGGGTTATCAATTAAATCTTTATTTAACTGATAATAATCCAAGTAAAGAGCGTTTGTTTCTCGAGAAAATTTCAGGTGAGAATACTACATTTGTGATTGTTGTATCTTGTTTACCTGATGCAAATGAATATAAGCAATATTTTGATATTGAATTAGTTAAAATTATCTTTCTTTATAGAGAGATAAGAAATGCCAAATATTATCTTGGGCTTGATTATGAATCTATTCTAACTAATGTTGTTAAGGAAGCTAAAGGAAATGGAGATAAGCGAATTGGTATTGTTTCAAATCAAAAGTATAAAATAAAAGAAGCTGTTGAATTAGTTTATTGTTTTTTAAAACATCCATTTGAAGTTGTGAAATTTATTGAGGATGAGCATCTTTCTTCAATTGTTACGCTAAATATTTTGCATGCTGAAGAGATTTATAATGCATTTTACTTTTGTAATCAATCCCCTCCAAAAATTTATACGATTAATCATCAATTTAGTCATGATGAGAGGTTCATTTCCTATTATATTAGTTATGATTTTATTGTTAGGAACATTATTCATATTATAGAAGGTGAATGTCTTGAGTTATTTTATCAAGATAAGGGGTTTTTATTTAAAAAATCAGATATATTGCATAGTTCATTGCGTATTTTAGCAATATCGAGCCCTTCTATTGAGGCGTTAAAGAAAATACTCCCACATTTTAAACGGCAAACAGGTATTCAAGTACAGATTGATACAGTACCTTTTGTCAGTATTTCCGAAGTTTTGACGAATCCAAAACAAGCTAAACAATATGATATTGTGCGTCTTGATATGGAGCGTTTACCGCTATTGGCCAGTTATCTTCAACCATTTAATTTTATTCAGCAAGAAGAACTAGCTTCTCACTATTCTAATAATTTGATTAAACGATTTTGTTTGGTTAATGACCAGCTCTATGCAATTCCATTTGATCCGAGCATTCAGGTTCTATTTTATCATAAAGCCATTTTTGATGATATGATTACGCAGCGGCTTTTTTATGAACAATATAAGACTGATTTAATGCCTCCAAGAACATTCGAGGAGTTTAATCGTATTGCACGTTTTTTTGACCATAATCTTATGCTTAAGTCACCTATTCGTTATGGAACAGCATTAATTGATAATCCTGAGATTCTAGCACTTGAATTTTTAGTTCGTTATTACTCGTTAGCAAACAAGCCAATTCTTGCACAGGATGTATCGGCATTTAGTAGAGAAATTGCATTTCGTGTCTTAGAAAATTTAGCAGAGTTAAAAGATAATGCGGTATTGTTACACGGCAGTTGGTGGGATAAGGCAGTAGAATGTTTTGAGAAAAAAGAAACAGCAATGTTAATGATTTATTCCAATCATTATTCTCATTTATCTCACAATATGCCGAGTTCAATTGGTTGTGCACCAGTGCCTGGAAATATGCCTCTTATTGGTGGAGGAAGTTTAGCAATAGTGAAAGGATGTGAAAAATACGAAGAAGTGCGGTTGTTTTTTGAATGGTTTTTAAATGATGAAATACATGAACGTTATGTTCGTCTTGGTGGTGTTTCGGCAAGGAAAAATGTATTAATGAATCAAGCATTGATTAGACAGTCTCCTTGGATTTCTCTAATTGAGAAAATAAATTTTAATGGTGTTCGTGAAAATGTGGATGCAAAAGGTCATGCTATTGATTTGGTGAAAATTGAAAAGCAAATCGGATTAATCCTTTTTGCTTTTCTTAATAATCAATTTAATACAGATGTTGCAGTTGAAAAAATAGCGAATATTTTTCGTAATATCTAGCTTTATAGATATTCTTTATAATGTTTAGTATCGCTTACAGAATTCAAGAGTTCAGCAGCTTGTTCAGGCGTTAGATCACGTTGATTTTCCGCCAGCATTTCGTAGCCTACCATAAACTTACGAATGGTTGCTGAACGTAAAAGTGGGGGATAGAAGTGAGCGTGTAACTGCCAATGAGAATTATCCTTACTATTAAATGGGGCGAAGTGGAAACCCATAGAATAAGAAAAACTTATCTTGAATAAATTATCGTAACGAGTTGTGAGTTTTTTTAATACAAGAGCTAAATCTTCACGTTCTGTTTGGTTTAATTCTTCAATCGATTTAAATTGTTTCGATTTTGGAAGTAATAAGGTTTCAAAGGGCCAGGTTGCCCAATAAGGGACTACGGCTACCCAATCCTCAGTTTCAGCTACGATGCGTTCACTTTTTTCTAATTCACGTTTTACATAATCAAGTAATAATTGTGTTCCATATTTTTGATAGTATTCTGCTTGGTATTTATCTTCAATTATTATTTCATTTGGTAAGAAATTACTTGCCCAAATTTGACCATGAGGGTGTGGATTTGAACATCCCATTATTGCACCTTTATTCTCAAAAATTTGAACCCATTGATAACGTTGTTTTAGTTCATAAACCTGTTCTTGCCATACTCGGATAATCAGTTCGATTTCAGGTATGGTAAGTTGTGGCAGTGTTTTACTGTGATCAGGTGAAAAGCAAATCACTCTACTTTCACCTTGCGTAGTCGAAATTTTGAATAGAGGGTCATCATTTTTTTCATGGGAGGGGGTATCACTAAGTAAAGCAGAAAAGTCATTTTTGAACACAAAAGGTTTGGTATATATTGGGTTCAATTCGCCAGTGATACGTTTATTACCAGGACAGAGATAGCATTCAGGATCATAGCTTGGTTTATTATCATCAATGACTTCTTCCTGTTACCCTTGCCATGGTCGTTTGGCACGATGGGGTGAGACTAAAACCCATTGATTTTTTAAAGGATTAAATCGACGGTGTGGATGTTCAGTTAAAATAAATGTACTCATAATATATTCTCTTTTATAAATAATTAATCTGAATAGCTTTTGAATTAAGTATAATTCATTTCAATATCACGAATATCATGGAGATTTTTAAGATATTGATAAATTTCTAAATAAGAATTTCTATCAGTAAGGTTTGCTGAGATTGATAATATAGTACAATTTTGCGATTGCTCTTTAATGTTAATGCTATCAATATCACATTGGTGATTTTCTAGGTCATTAATTACGCGTTCTATATTATTGTTTAATACTTTTAAAATAATGGTTGCTCGATTATTCGTCTGCTTTTTAGGTACAATAAGTTTTAAATAATGGCTGTATTTTAATGTGAGTAAAATTACTAAAGCTACTGCAATGGCATCACCATAGAATCCTGCACCAATGGTTATGCCAATGCCTGCGGAGCTCCAAATCATTGCCGCAGTAGTAATACCTGAAACAACATCATCGCTTTTGTGTAATATAACACCTGAGCCAATGAAACCAATACCACTAATCACTTGAGCAGCAAGCCGCATTGGGTCTGTACGGATATTGTTAGAAAGAGAGGCGTAATATTCGGCCGAATGAATGGATACAGTAGTTAGAATGCAAGTGGTAACTGCAATAATAATACAAGTTTTAATTCCCACTGGTTTTCGCTTACTTTCTCGCTCAAATCCAATCATTCCTCCTAATAATGCAGCAAATAATAATTTTATCCAGGCAGATAGATGATAAATATCGGATAAATTTTGTTGTAAAAAGTCTAAAGAAAGCCACATAACTTTTCCTAAAAGGGTGCAAAGTTGCACCCTATCATTTTATTATTTTTTAAATTCTTCTGTATCTTTAAAGAAGATCCAGAATAAAATTCCAACAATTAAGGCGACAACGGCAGGGTATAACCAGAATTCAGACCATTGTGGAGCTGCAAGTGGCATGCTTTTTTCGGTGACAACATGATTATTAATTGCCCCGATAACAGAGGATGCCATAAATACACCAAATCCATTAGAGACTATAAAACGTAACCCCTGTGCTTGGGCTTTAATGCTTTCATGGGCTTTAGAATTCACATATACATCGCCTGCAGTAAAGAAGAAGTCCCAGCAAACTCCTTGTAATAATAAGCCAATAAGAATATATGTGAAATAATCATCAGAAGTAGCAGCATGAGAGAAAATAAACATTCGGATAACCCATCCGATAATACCTAGCATGATTACTACTTTAAAACCAAATTTTTTCAGCATGCTGACTAGTAAGACCATAAATAGAACTTCTGCACCTACAGCAATTTGCATCATATTGGCTGAGTTCATATCCAAAACTTTTAAATAGACTGGAATATAGGCACTATAAGCTGTTTTGGTAATCATGAGAACAAATGTTGCCAACATAAAGATTGTAAAATAGCGATCTTTAAAGAGAGACAGAGCATCTAAGCAGAAAATAGTACGAAGATCTAATTTTGAACCTTTAGCTGTTGGTGGTGTGTTTGGTAATGTAAGGCAATATAGTCCGCAAATAATTGCTGAAATTGCAGCTACTTTAAAGACAATCACATTATCAAAAATCTTGTAATAACCCATAATGAGGCCAATTACAATAAAACCGATATTGCCGAATACTCGGATATATGGGAACAGTTTTTGTTCTGAAATATGGTGAAAGGCAATGCTATTGGAGAGTGCTGTGGTTGGATAGTATAGCAAACCAACAATGAAAATAATGAATAAAAATGCTGTGACATTACCTTCTAAAATATAAGTAGGTAGTAGCAACATAACTAAGCCATTTAAGATGTGTAAAATTGAAATTACTTTTTGTGAAGCAAAGAAGCGATCGGCAATCATACCAATAAATAATGGCGAAATAATTGTTGCGAGTCCCAGTAAAGAATAAGTTGTTCCAATACTTTCTTTCATATTGTAGGTAGCAAGTACAGCTCCGATAGTCATATTCCAAGCACCTTGCACAAAATATTGCATAAACATCATCACGAAAAGACGGGGAATTTTAAACATGATCCGTTCTCCTAATTTAAATATTTTTAATTAATCCATCATAGGCGACTTCAATTTGGTGAGGTTTAAAAATTTCTACCAAACTTTGATAATCAAACCCGCAACTATGAGAATGATGAGATGTTAGAATTTGTGTTTGTTGTGATAAATTATTGTTCTCCTTGAATTTTTGTTTCATATTGATTACGGTTTCAATACTCATATGATTATTGGTTTTGTCATTTTGACGATAGCCATATGTACACTCCAATACGATTAAATCGATTTTTTTATTTTCTAACCAGTTCCATGTTAAATCTCCATAATAGCCAGAGTCATGTCCGTATAGCAGTGTTTTGCCATTTTTCTCAATAAAATAGATATAGCACATTTCCCATTTTTCATGATTAGCGATAAGTGGAGTAATTTTTGCACCGCTGCTAGTAGTAATGGTGACAAATGGAATAAGAATAGAAAGATTAAAACGATCTGGAGTCAGATCAACAATGCCATTTAAACAGCCGTTAATTGCTTTATCGCTACCGTATATGTACATAGGATGTTCAACATTGAATGCAAAATTTCTTACACGATTATGTAGTTCTCCTACATTAAAATGATCAGGATGAGTATGAGTGATGAGTAAATCTTTAATTTTTGTTACATCAATATGATTTACATTGGCTTGATGAAAAAATTCAGGAGAAATATCGATTTGAATTTCATCATCAATAATTGCAGAAGAACGAGTTCTTACATCACGTCCTCCTGTTTTCCTAACTTGTTCGCATAACTCACATTTACAATAAGGGTTTGGAATGCCTTCTGAGGCACCGGTACCAAGAAAGTGTAGTTTCATTGCAGGTCTCCTATTTTGAAACGTATTAATATTTTAGGTTAATTATTGATCTTTTTATTGAAACGTTTCAAACTAAGAATGTTTGTTTTGTGATAGCTGTCACAAAATATTTTTATCTTCTGTTAGTGTAATAAAATGTGATTGGTTTAATTTATACTAAAAGATAATTTATTGATGATATCTGGAAGGGGGTATAGCGGTTAAGTGTAGTTAAAATCTACAGGGTTTTTAAGTTATATTTTTGATTATTAGGAACATAAGTTAAAAGGGAGCGAAAGCTCCCTTTTTATTGTTTATTGTATTGTTATGTTCTTAAGCGTTAAAACCAATGTAGCAAACCGAGATTAAAACGACGTAGAAAATGACCGCACTTAGCAGTAATAATTTTACGGCAAGTTTAGGTTTGTGCTGATGCAACTTATAAAGTAAACGTGCAATCAAAGCTAAAACAAAGGGGTAAACCCAAAAAATAATCGAGAAAAGATCGATCTGAAAATCGCTCAGTGTAGGGTTTTTCACAAAAGCAGTAGAAAGCAAAGAGGCCATAGGCCACAGTAAAATGGGTAAACAAAATGCCGCAATTCCCCAAGCGAAGCTGCTAAATCCTGTCGGCATAGTTTGTTTTTTCATAATGAACCTTATATGATTGACGAAAAATAAAAAGGAATATAACAAATGCCGTCTTTATTTGATAGTGAAACTGATGCGTCAGAAGAGAGAAAAGTATTGAAACGCACATTGAGCGCACAAAAAATCACGTTTATTTTGACCGCACTTTGCGCGGTGATTTATCTCTTGCAGAATATTGGATTTGAAGAGCCAATGATGGATTTATTCCATTATCCGGCTTATTCTTGGGAAGATCAGGAAATATGGCGCTATTTCACACATGCTATTGTTCATTTGTCGGTACCCCATATTTTATTTAATCTTTCATGGTTCTGGTTATTTGGTGGCGCGATTGAACGCCGATTTGGTTCTTTCCATTTTTTATTATTGGTCTTAGTGTCTGCTGCAGTGAGTGGCGCTGTACAGAATTACTTTACCGGTCCAGCCTTTTTCGGATTATCTGGCGTCGTATATGCGGTGTTAGGTTATGTGTTGGTGGTGGACAAATTGCACCCGCATAGCTTTGACTTACCGGAAGGTTTTTTTACAATGTTACTGGTAGGTCTTCTCTTTGGCTTTATTAGTCCGTTGTTTGGTATTAATATAGGCAACGCTGCCCACATTTCAGGCTTTATCTTAGGATTGGTTTGGGGATTTCTGCAGAGTAAAATTAAGGCTAAATCGTTTAGCTAATTCAAATTTATAGGCATTTATATGAAGCAATCATTACGCCATCAGAAAATTATTGAGCTTGTGAAGCTAAAAGGGTATGCCAGTACAGAAGAGCTGGTTATCGAACTGGAAGTCAGCCCACAGACCATTAGACGCGATCTGAATATCCTTGCGGAACAAGATTTAATTCGACGCCATCATGGTGGCGCAGCACCTTCTTCTACCGCAGAAAATTCTGATTATATTGAACGTAAACAATTTTTCCCTTCCCAAAAAAGCGCCATTGCTCGTGAAGTGGCAAAACGTATTCCAAACGGTGCATCCTTATTTATTGATATTGGTACCACGCCTGAAGCTGTAGCAAGTGCTTTATTAAACCATGAACGGTTACGTATTGTGACGAATAATATCAATGCCGCTCATTTATTACGCCAAAATGAAACCTTTGATATTACGATGGCGGGCGGTTCCTTACGTAAGGATGGGGGCATTATTGGTGAGGCAACGGTTAATTTTATTTCGCAATTCCGTTTAGATTTTGGGATTCTCGGGATTAGTGCGATCGACCTTGATGGTTCATTATTAGATTATGATTATCATGAAGTTCAAGTGAAGCGAGCTATTATAGAAAGCTCGCGTCAAACATTGTTAGCAACTGACCATTCGAAATTCTCTCGACAAGCGATTGTACGGTTAGGTGAGCTTAAAGATGTGGATTACCTTTTCACCGATGATGTGCCAAAACAAATTGCAGATTATTTAGAAAATAGCAATACAAAGTTAGTGATTTGCAAATGATAGAAATAGGAAGTGCGGCCAAAATTGACCGCACTTTTTTTGTAAGCATCCGTGCTTAGCCACTGCTGTTTCGACCAATTCAAAATTAACTTCATTCACACAACCTCCTTATTGATGTGAGATGAAACTAATTTTGCTGCAATAGTTGTTAAATTTTAGGGATAAAAACGGAAGGCAAATCATTCGACTGCCAATTCTTTATTTAGGACAACGGGGAAGGTTTGCTTGAAGAGTCAAGAAAGACTAGAGCTTGATAGATCAAGTGGGTACATCGAGATCCCTCTCTAAATGTAATTTATTTATACTGCTGTTTTGGTAAAAAGGGAATCTTAAAATTATAAATATGTGATTGAGATCACAAATTAAATGCAAAAAGAAAGCTGCTTATTTTTGTGTATAAAAGAAGCAGCTATTTTATTGGTTTTTATCGATTTAAATTCACCGCGCCTTCGTAACCAAGTTGTCGCCAAGCTTCATAAACTGCAACAGCTACCGAGTTAGATAAGTTCATACTGCGGCTATTTGCGGTCATTGGGATACGGATTTTTTGTTCCATTGGCATTTTATCCAAAATAGACATGGGAATACCACGGGTTTCTGGGCCAAACATTAAATAATCCCCTAATTCAAATTGCACTTCGCTATGCGCAGGGCCGCCTTTAGTGGTGAGTGCAAAAAGACGTTTCGGTTTTTCGCTTTCTAAAAAGGCTTCAAAGGTTTTATGTTTTTTGATTTCAGCAAATTCATGATAATCCAAGCCAGAACGACGTAATTTTTTATCATCCCAGGTAAAGCCAAGCGGCTCGATTAAATGAAGTCGAAAGCCAGTGTTCGCACAAAGACGAATAATATTTCCCGTATTTTGTGGAATTTCAGGTTCGTATAACACAATATCTAACATAATAATTTCCTAATCTTTTTGATACAGGCGATAACTCACCATACCTGCAGTTTTCTCTTTCAGTAATTGCCAATTGTTAGGCACGCTAAGCGGTTTGTCTTTTTCTGTTTCAACATAAATCAACGCATGAGGTAAGAGCCAATTCTTTTCTTCTAAGAGGGCAATTGCTTGTTCAGCTAAACCAAAATGAAAAGGTGGATCCAAAAATACCACATCAAAGTGCGGTTGATTTTGCGCTTGTTTTAAAAATTCTAAGCTATTTTGATTGATTATTTGAGCTTGTTCAGTCGTCGTTTTTAGCGTTTGTAAATTTTTCTTTAATTGATTTGCCACATTTTTATCTAACTCTAAAAACGTCACCTGTTTCGCTTGGCGAGAAAGGGCTTCAAAACCAAGTGAGCCACTACCCGCAAAGCAATCAAGACAATGGCTATCCACAATGTAAGGCATCAACCAGTTGAATAAGGTTTCTTTCACGCGATCACCTGTAGGGCGCAAACCTTCCGCATTTAAAACCGGTAATTTTCGCCCACGCCAAAGACCTGCGATGATTCGAACTTCGCCTTTGGCATTTTGAACTTGCATTTTTTTCATAAAGAAACAGATTTTTAGTGAAAATTGTGCTTAGTTTAGACGATTTTTTGCTAGAATAGTCAGAATTTTTTAAAGATTTGTGTTTAAGAGAAGAATTTATGTCAGAAGAAAAGAAAAAAGGCGGGTTTTGGGCCTCTCTTTTTGGTCGCAATAAAAAGCAAGAAGAACAAAAAATTGAGCCAATTATTGAAGAGTCATCTGTTGAATCTGCCGATGTTTCGTCTACGGAAGAGATTGTTCACAATAGCGAGAACGTTCAATTAGGACAAGTTGAACAGGAAGAATTACAGGAGTTAGCGGAACAACTGCAAGAAGATAAAGCTGAGAATACCGCTATTGCGCATATTGAACCTGTTGTAGAAGAAGTGATTTCACCTGAAAGTGTGGTCAATATTGAGCCAGTTTTAGATTCACCGGTGATTGAGGCAACGGCTGAAGAGACAGAAAAAACAGAAGAAATTTCTACCGCACTTCCTGTGGAAGAACCAACAGAAAGCATTATTGAGCAAGATAATGTCGTTGAAGATCTTCCTGTGGTTGATGCTGAGATTGAGCCTGAAATTGTTGAAGATGTTAAAGATGAATTCCGTTCCGATATTAATACCGAAACGCAAGAAAAACCAAGTGAAGGTGGCTTTTTTAGTCGTTTAGTTAAAGGCTTACTCAAAACTAAACAAAATATTGGTGCTGGTTTCCGTGCGTTCTTTTTAGGTAAAAAGATTGACGATGATTTATTTGAAGAGTTGGAAGAGCAGCTTTTAATTGCCGATATTGGTGTGCCAACAACGAATAAAATCATTAAGAATTTAACGGATCACGCAAGTCGTAAACAGTTACAAGATGCGGAATTGCTTTACCAACAACTTAAAGTTGAAATGGTAGAAATTCTAAAACCAGTTGCAAAACCATTGGTCATTGATACAACTAAAAAGCCTTATGTTATTTTGATGGTGGGTGTAAACGGTGTCGGTAAAACGACCACAATTGGTAAATTGGCTCGCAAATTCCAAAATGAAGGCAAATCAGTCATGTTAGCGGCAGGGGATACTTTCCGTGCTGCTGCAGTAGAACAACTTCAAGTATGGGGTGAACGTAACAATATTCCGGTGGTGGCACAAAGTACGGGTTCAGATTCTGCGTCGGTAATCTTTGATGCGATGCAATCTGCTGCGGCACGTAATATTGATATTTTAATTGCGGATACGGCCGGTCGTTTACAAAATAAAAATAATCTCATGGATGAATTGAAGAAGATTGTTCGTGTCATGAGAAAATACGATGAAACCGCGCCGCACGAAATCATGCTTACCTTAGATGCGGGTACAGGACAGAATGCAATTAGCCAAGCCAAACTCTTTAATGAGGCGGTTGGGTTAACGGGTATTACATTAACCAAATTAGACGGAACAGCAAAAGGTGGGGTAATTTTCGCCATTGCAGATCAGTTTAATTTACCAATTCGTTATATTGGTGTAGGTGAAAAAATTGAAGATTTACGCGAATTTAATGCAGAAGAATTTATTGAAGCATTGTTTGTTCACGAAAATGAAGAATAAAAAGGAATAATAAAGTGATTCGATTTTCAAATGTCTCTAAAGCTTATCACGGTGCGACTCAGCCGGCCTTGCAGGGTTTGAATTTTCATCTTCCTGTCGGAAGTATGACTTATCTTGTTGGTCATTCAGGTGCGGGTAAAAGTACCTTGCTTAAATTAATCATGGGAATGGAAAAGGCGAATGCTGGTAATATTTGGTTTAATGGTCATGATATTACGCGTTTGTCTAAGTATGAAATCCCATTTTTACGTCGTCAAATCGGCATGGTTCACCAAGATTACCGTTTATTAACGGATCGTAGCGTGGCAGAAAATGTGGCGTTGCCATTGATTATTGCAGGCATGAATCCGAAAGAAGCGCATACGCGAGCATTGGTTGCATTAGATCGTGTGGGCTTACGTAGTAAAGCGAATTATATGCCGCCACAAATCTCAGGTGGTGAGCAACAACGCGTAGATATCGCGCGTGCAATCGTACATAAACCGCAACTTTTATTAGCGGATGAGCCTACAGGTAACCTTGATGATGAACTTTCCTTAGGGATTTTTAATCTTTTTGAAGAGTTTAATCGTTTAGGCATGACGGTGTTAATTGCGACACACGATATCAATTTAATTCAACAAAAACCAAAACCATGTCTTGTGCTTGAACAAGGCTACTTACGCTATTAAGGATAAAAAATGACAAGACGTATTGATGCTTCTTTTGGCGTGCAAACTGCTTATACTTTGCGTTCTGTTTTGAACGATTTAGTAAAACGTAAATTTGGTACATTACTAACAATTCTTGTGATTGCCGTATCTCTCACGATTCCAACGGTGAGCTATTTGTTATGGAAAAATTTACACTTAGCGACAACTCAATTTTATCCAGAAAGTGAGCTCACAATCTATTTACATAAAAATTTAAGTGAAGAAGATGCTAACTTGGTGGTAGAAAAAATCCGTCAGCAAGAAGGTGTGGAATCGTTAAATTATGTTTCTCGCCAAGACAGTTTGAAAGAATTTAAAAGTTGGTCTGGTTTTGGTGAAGAGTTAGAAATTTTAGATGATAACCCATTGCCGGCAGTGGTGATGGTGAAACCGTCTAAAGCGTTTAATGAATCAGAAAAACGAGCTGAGCTACGCGCAAATTTAAATAAAATTAAAGGCGTGCAAGAAGTTCGACTAGATAATGATTGGATGGAAAAATTGACCGCACTTTCGTGGCTTTTTGCACACGTGGCAATTTTCTGCACGGTGTTAATGACAATAGCTGTATTCCTGGTTATCGGAAATAGTATTCGCTCGGATGTTTATAGTAGCCGAGCAAGTATTGATGTGATGAAACTATTAGGTGCAACGGATCAATTTATTCTTCGTCCTTATCTTTACACTGGTATGATTTATGCCGTGTTAGGGGGTGTGATCGCCGCATTGTTTAGTAGTCTTATTGTGGGTTACTTTACGTCAGCGGTGAAATATGTGACGGATATCTTTGCGGTTACATTTGAGCTCAATGGATTAGGTGTTGGTGAGCTAATCTTCTTATTAGTAAGCTGCTTGATTATGGGTTATGTTGGTGCTTGGATTGCCGCAACAAGACATATTGCAATGTTAGATAACAAGCTATAGATTTCATTTTATAAAAGTGCGGTCATTTTTTGTGGTGTTTTTTAGATGAAAAACATTCGAAAAATGGCCGCACTTTTTTGTTTTTGGAAATTAATTGAACAAAAAGCTTGCATAATTAAGTGTTTTTGTGTACTATCCACGAGCTTTCGGATATTGAAAGCCGTTTAATGTAATCATTTATTAAACGAGTATTACGATATGTAATACTAACAATGTTTCCGATTTGGAGACTATAAATAGGTCAGCTGCACTTCCTTTTCTATTTTGAAGTTAGAAGAGTGATGGTGTCAGTTTTGTTATTAGCTAAATTTATTGGAGCTCTGGTCTAATGCAGAACCAAAGAATCCGTATCCGCTTAAAAGCTTTCGATCACCGTTTGATCGATCAATCTACTGCGGAGATCGTAGAAACAGCTAAACGTACTGGTGCACAAGTTCGTGGTCCAATCCCTTTACCAACTCGTAAAGAGCGTTTCACCGTGTTGATTTCTCCACACGTGAACAAAGACGCGCGTGACCAATACGAAATTCGTACACACAAACGTTTAGTAGATATCGTAGAGCCAACAGAAAAAACTGTTGATGCATTAATGCGTTTAGATTTGGCTGCCGGCGTGGACGTGCAGATCAGCCTAGGTTAATTAAGAGGTTATTACAATGATTGGTTTAGTCGGTCGTAAAGTTGGTATGACCCGTATCTTCAATGAAGACGGTGTTTCTGTACCAGTTACCGTTATCGAAATCGAAGCCAACCGCGTAACTCAAGTTAAAACTCTTGAAAATGATGGCTATACTGCAGTTCAAGTTACTACTGGTTCTAAAAAAGCGAATCGTGTAACTAAACCTGAAGCAGGTCATTTCGTGAAAGCAGGTGTTGAAGCTGGTCGCGGTTTATGGGAATTTCGTACTGAAGGTGAAGAATTCACTTTAGGTCAAGAAATCAATGTTGACATCTTTGCAGATGTTAAAAAAGTAGATGTTACTGGTACTTCTAAAGGTAAAGGTTTCCAAGGTGGTGTTAAACGTTGGAACTTCCGTACTCAAGATGCTACACATGGTAACTCTTTATCACATCGTGTACTTGGTTCTATTGGTCAAAACCAAACTCCAGGTCGTGTGTTTAAAGGTAAAAAAATGGCAGGACATTTAGGTGCTGAGCGTGTAACCGTTCAATCACTTGAAGTTGTTCGTGTAGATGCTGAGCGTAAATTGCTATTAGTAAAAGGTTCTGTACCTGGTGCTATCAATGGCGATGTTATCGTTAAGCCGGCAGTTAAAGCATAAGTCTAGGAGATAGAGATGGAATTACAAGTTGTAGGTGCAAACGCACTAACTGTTTCTGAAACTACCTTCGGACGTGAGTTTAACGAAGCTTTGATTCACCAAGTTGTTGTTGCTTATGCAGCAGGTGCTCGTCAAGGTACTCGTGCGCAAAAAACTCGTGCTGAAGTGTCTGGTTCAGGTAAAAAACCTTGGCGTCAAAAAGGTACAGGTCGTGCTCGTTCTGGTGATATCAAATCACCAATCTGGCGTTCTGGTGGTACAACCTTCGCGGCTAAACCACAAGATCACAGCCAAAAAGTGAACAAGAAAATGTACCGTGGTGCTATCAAAAGCATTCTTTCTGAATTAGTTCGTCAAGACCGTTTGGTTGTTGTTGAAAAATTCGAATTAGATGCACCAAAAACTAAAGTATTAGTACAAAAATTAAAAGATTTAGCAGTTGAAGATGCGTTAATTATCACAGCAAGTTTAGATGAAAATCTATTCTTAGCGGCACGTAACTTATATAAAGTTGATGTACGTGATGTTCAAGGTATCGATCCAGTTAGCTTAATCGCTTTCGATAAAGTGATTGTTACTGTTGACGCTGTGAAACAAATTGAGGAGATCCTAGCATGAGTCAAGAACGTTTGCTAAGCGTGCTACGTGCACCGCACATCTCTGAAAAAGCAACTAACAATGCTGAAAAATCTAACACTGTTGTACTTAAAGTTGCTTTAGATGCGAACAAAGCTGAAATTGCTGCTGCTGTTGCTCAATTATTTGAAGTAAAAGTTGACTCAGTTCGTACTGTGGTTGTTAAAGGTAAAACTAAACGCCGTGGTAACAAAATGGGTCGTCGCAGCGACTGGAAAAAAGCTTATGTAACTTTAGCCGAAGGCCAAAACTTGGACTTCGTGGACAGTGCAGAGTAATCGGAGGAAATTAGAGAATGGCTATCGTTAAATGTAAGCCGACCTCCGCTGGTCGTCGTCACGTTGTTAAAATCGTGAACCCTGAATTATACAAGGGTAAACCTTACGCGCCTCTTCTAGATACTAAATCTAAAACTGGTGGTCGTAACAATTATGGTCGTATTACCACTCGCCACATCGGTGGTGGTCATAAACAACATTACCGTTTAATCGATTTCAAACGTAACAAGTTAGATATCCCAGCGGTTGTTGAACGTTTAGAATATGATCCAAACCGTTCAGCTAACATTGCTTTAGTGCTTTATAAAGATGGTGAACGCCGTTATATCTTAGCACCTAAAGGTTTGTCAGTTGGCGATCAAATCCAATCTGGCGTTAACTCACCAATTAAAGTGGGTAACTCATTACCAATGCGTAATATCCCAGTTGGTTCAACAGTACATAACGTTGAATTAAAACCAGGTAAAGGCGGTCAAATCGCTCGTTCTGCTGGTGCTTATGTACAAATCATCGCTCGTGAAGGCAACTACGTAACTTTACGTTTACGTTCAGGCGAAATGCGTAAAGTATTAGCTGAATGTGTTGCTACAATCGGTGAAGTTGGTAACTCAGAACATATGCTTCGCGTATTGGGTAAAGCTGGTGCTAACCGCTGGAGAGGCATTCGCCCTACAGTTCGTGGTACTGCAATGAACCCAGTAGATCACCCACACGGTGGTGGTGAAGGTCGTAACTTTGGTAAACACCCAGTAACTCCTTGGGGCGTTCAAACTAAAGGTAAGAAAACTCGTCACAACAAACGTACTGATAAATATATCGTACGTCGTCGTGGCAAATAATTTAAATTAATAAGAGGATAAGCCATGCCACGTTCTCTCAAGAAAGGTCCTTTCCTTGACCTACACTTGTTGAAGAAGGTAGAGAAGGCGGTGGAAAGCGGGGATAAAAAACCAATCAAAACTTGGTCCCGTCGTTCAATGATCATTCCTTCAATGATCGGATTGACCATCGCAGTCCATAATGGTCGTCAGCACGTTCCTGTTTATGTATCTGATGAAATGATCGGCCATAAATTAGGTGAATTTGCACCGACTCGTACATACCGCGGTCACGCGGCAGATAAGAAAGCTAAGAAATAAGAGGTAAATAGATGGAAACTATCGCAAAACATCGTTACGCTCGCACTTCTGCCCAAAAAGCTCGCTTAGTTGCCGATTTAATTCGTGGTAAAAAAGTTGCGCAAGCATTAGAAATCTTAACTTTTACTAACAAAAAAGCTGCGGCTTTAGTGAAAAAAGTATTAGAGTCTGCTATTGCTAACGCAGAGCATAATGATGGTGCAGATATCGATGATCTTAAAGTTGCTAAAATCTTCGTTGACGAAGGTCCTAGCATGAAACGTGTTATGCCACGTGCTAAAGGTCGTGCAGATCGTATTTTAAAACGTACTAGCCACATCACTGTGGTTGTGTCAGATCGTTAATAAGTAGAGGAATAGCAATGGGTCAAAAAGTAAATCCAAATGGTATTCGCCTAGGTATTGTAAAACCTTGGAACTCTACTTGGTTCGCGAATACACAAGATTTCGCCGACAATCTTGACGGTGACTTCAAAGTACGCAAATTCTTAACTAAAGAATTAGCAAACGCTTCGGTTTCACGTATTACTATTGAGCGTCCAGCGAAAAGTATTCGTGTAACAATTCACACAGCTCGCCCTGGTATCGTTATCGGTAAAAAAGGTGAAGATGTTGAAAAATTACGTAACGCAGTATCTCAAATCGCTGGCGTTCCAGCTCAAATCAACATTGCTGAAGTGAAAAAACCGGAATTAGATGCAAAATTAGTTGCAGACAGCATCGCTTCTCAATTAGAACGTCGTGTAATGTTCCGTCGTGCTATGAAACGTGCGGTACAAAGCGCAATGCGTTTAGGTGCTAAAGGTATCAAAGTTGAAGTTAGCGGTCGTTTAGGTGGTGCAGAAATCGCACGTTCTGAATGGTATCGTGAAGGTCGTGTACCTCTACATACTCTTCGTGCGGACATCGATTATAACACTGCAGAAGCTCATACTACATACGGCGTAATTGGCGTTAAAGTATGGATCTTCAAAGGTGAAATTTTGGGTGGAATGGCTGCAGTTGCGCAATCAGAACAACAACCTGCCGACAAGCCTAAAAAGGCTCCGCGTGGCAAAGGTCGTAAGTAAGGAGAAACGCTAAATGTTGCAACCAAAACGTACAAAATTCCGTAAAGTTCACAAAGGCCGTAACCGTGGTATCGCGGGTGGTACTGAAGTTAGCTTCGGTACATTCGGGTTAAAAGCAGTTGGTCGTGGTCGTTTAACCGCTCGTCAAATTGAAGCGGCTCGTCGTGCAATGACACGTGCAGTTAAACGTCAAGGTAAAATCTGGATCCGTGTTTTCCCAGATAAACCAATTACTGAAAAACCATTAGAAGTCCGTATGGGTAAAGGTAAAGGTAACGTTGAGTACTGGGTAGCCTTAATCCAACCGGGTAAAGTACTTTATGAAATGGATGGTGTGTCAGAAGAGATCGCAAGACAAGCATTTGCATTAGCAGCTGCTAAATTGCCAATCAAGACTACCTTCGTAACTAAGACGGTGATGTAATGAAAGCTCAAGATTTACGTACAAAAAGTGTTGAAGAGCTGAATAATGAATTAGTGAACCTTTTAGGTGAACAATTCAAATTGCGTATGCAAACAGCCACCGGTCAGCTTCAACAAACCCATCAGGCTAAACAAGTGCGTCGTGATATCGCACGCATTAAGACTATTTTAACTGAGAAGGCGGGTGAGTAATGACTGATAAAATTCGTAGCGTACAAGGTAAAGTTGTTAGCGACAAAATGGAAAAATCTTTCGTTGTTGCTATTGAACGTAAGGTAAAACACCCGTTATACGGTAAATTTATCCGTCGTACAACTAAATTACACGTACACGATGAGAACAACGAAGCCAAATTAGGTGATGTAGTAGAGATTCGCGAATGTCGTCCTCTCTCTAAAACCAAATCTTGGACTTTAGTTCGTGTTGTTGAGAAAGCTGTTATTGCTTAATTAACAAGTTAAAAAATAAAAGCCAATGGTTTATACCGTTGGCTTTTTTCTTTCCAAGACTTGCTAAAAAGTCATGAAAATTTGACCGCACTTTAAATATGCTAATTTAAACATAAAATTTTGATTGCGTTTCTAGCTTGATTTTGGTAAACTCCGCCACCTATCCGCCATATATCTTTATAAGGCATGGATAGGTTCGTCCCGCAAGGGTGTATTATTAACTTAACGGAGCATAAAATATGATCCAAGAACAGACTATGCTGGATGTTGCCGATAACTCAGGTGCTCGCAGCGTAATGTGTATCAAGGTTCTAGGTGGATCGCACCGTCGTTATGCTGCTATTGGTGATATCATCAAAGTTACTGTGAAAGAAGCAATTCCACGCGGTAAAGTTAAAAAAGGTGATGTATTAAAAGCAGTTGTTGTGCGCACCAAGAAGGGTGTTCGTCGCCCAGACGGATCAGTCATTCGCTTCGATGGTAACGCTTGTGTAATTTTAAACAATAACACAGAGCAACCAATCGGTACTCGTATTTTTGGACCGGTGACTCGTGAACTTCGTTCTGAGAAATTCATGAAGATCATTTCTTTGGCACCAGAAGTACTGTAAGGAGAAGTGAGAAATGGCTGCAAAAATTCGTCAAAACGATGAAGTAATCGTACTTGCCGGTAAAGATAAAGGCAAGCGTGGCAAGGTAACTAAAGTGTTACCAAACGGTAAAGTGTTTGTTGAAGGTATCAACATCATCACTAAACATGAAAAACCAGTTCCTGCTTTAGGACAAGCTGGTGGCTTAGTGAAAAAAGAAGCGGCTATCGATGCTTCTAATGTTGCGATTTTCAATCCAAAAACAAACAAAGCTGACCGTGTAGGTTTTAGATTCGAAGACGGCAAAAAAGTACGTTTCTTCAAATCTAACAATGAAATTATCTAACAAACTGGAGTAATGCGATGGCGAAACTGCATGATTACTACAGAGATCAAGTAGTAAACGAGTTAAAAAATAAATTCGGCTACAAATCTGTCATGCAAGTCCCACGAATCGAAAAGATTACCCTGAATATGGGTGTGGGTGAAGCATTGACCGATAAGAAATTGCTAGACAACGCAGTAGCGGACTTAGCAGCAATTAGCGGTCAAAAACCTTTAGTAACTAAAGCTCGTAAATCTGTTGCTGGCTTTAAAATCCGTCAGGGATATCCAATCGGTTGTAAAGTAACACTACGCGGTGAGCGTATGTGGGAGTTCTTTGAACGTTTAATTACAATTGCTGTTCCACGTATTCGTGACTTCCGCGGTTTAAGCGCGAAATCATTTGATGGTCGTGGTAACTACAGCATGGGTGTGCGTGAACAAATCATCTTCCCTGAAATCGATTACGATAAAGTAGATCGTGTACGTGGTTTAGATATCACTATCACAACTACTGCTAAGAATGATGAAGAAGGTCAAGCACTACTTGCTGCCTTTAATTTCCCATTCCGTAAATAAGGCAGGTTATAATGGCAAAACAATCAATGAAAGCACGCGATGTAAAACGCGTTAAATTGGCTGAAAAATTCTTCGCTAAACGTGCAGAATTAAAGAAAATCATTTCTGATGTCAATGCCTCTGACGAAGATCGTTGGAATGCAGTGTTAAAATTACAAACTTTACCACGTGATTCTAGCCCTAGTCGTCAACGTAACCGTTGCCGCCAAACTGGACGTCCTCACGGCGTTTTACGTAAGTTTGGTTTAAGCCGTATTAAGGTTCGTGAAGCTGCTATGCGCGGTGAGATCCCAGGCCTTAGAAAAGCGAGCTGGTAATATACCACTTTATTTTGGAATCGGAGAAAAAGTACAATGAGTATGCAAGATCCAATCGCAGATATGTTGACCCGTATTCGTAACGGTCAAGCTGCGAACAAAGTTGCAATCAATATGCCTTCTTCCAAGCTAAAAGTGGCAATTGCCAACGTATTAGCTGCTGAAGGTTATATCGAAAGCGTTAAAGTTTTAGAAGGTGCAAAACCTGAATTGGAAATTACTTTAAAATATTTCCAAGGCAAACCGGTTGTAGAAAGCATCCAACGTGTAAGCCGTCCTGGTCTTCGTATTTACAAACGTAAAGACGAATTACCAAAAGTTATGGGTGGTTTAGGTGTTGCTGTAATTTCTACATCTAAAGGTGTTATGACTGACCGTGCAGCTCGTCAAGCGGGCTTAGGCGGTGAGATCATCTGTTACGTAGCTTAATAGAGGGGTAGGAAAATGTCTCGTGTTGCAAAGGCACCTGTTAATATTCCTGCCGGCGTTGAAGTTAAACTCGACGGTCAGCTATTAACAGTAAAAGGAAAAAATGGCGAGTTATCTCGCACAATTCATCACTCAGTTGAAGTTAAACAAGATAATGGTCAATTTACTTTCACTCCACGTGAAGGTTTTGTTGAAGCGAATGCTCAATCGGGTACAGCTCGTGCATTAGTTAATGCAATGGTTATCGGTGTTACTGAAGGCTTCACTAAGAAATTACAACTAGTGGGTGTTGGTTACAGAGCTCAAGTTAAAGGCAACGCAGTTGCATTAAGTTTAGGTTTCTCTCACCCTGTGGAGCACACTTTACCAGCAGGTATTACTGCAGAATGCCCTTCACAAACGGAAATCGTTTTAAAAGGTGCAGACAAGCAGTTAATTGGTCAAGTTGCAGCAGATATTCGCGCTTATCGCCGTCCTGAACCTTATAAAGGTAAAGGTGTACGTTACTCTGATGAAGTAGTACGTATGAAAGAGGCTAAGAAGAAATAATTAAGGTAACACTATGGATAAGAAATCAGCTCGTATCCGTCGTGCAGCTCGTGCACGTCATATGATGAGAGAGCAAGGTGTAACTCGTCTAGTTATTCACCGTACTCCGCGTCATATCTACGCACAAGTTATTGCACCAAACGGTTCAGAAGTGCTTGCCGCTGCTTCAACTGTTGAAAAAGCAATTCGTGAGCAAGTTAAATATACCGGTAATAAAGATGCCGCAGCAGTAGTAGGTAAACTTGTTGCTGAACGCGCATTAGCAAAAGGCGTTAAAGACGTTGCTTTTGACCGTTCCGGTTTTAAATATCATGGTCGTGTCCAAACTTTAGCGGACGCTGCACGTGAAGCTGGTCTACAGTTCTAATGAGGTAAATTGAGATGTCAAACATCGAAAAACAAGCTGGTGAACTGCAAGAGAAGCTAATCGCAGTGAACCGTGTATCAAAAACTGTAAAAGGTGGTCGTATTATGAGCTTTACTGCTTTAACAGTAGTAGGCGATGGTAACGGTCGCGTAGGTTTTGGTTATGGTAAAGCTCGCGAAGTTCCAGCAGCGATCCAAAAAGCGATGGAAAAAGCACGTCGCAATATGATTAATGTCGCTTTAAATGAAGGTACATTACAACACCCAGTTAAAGGTGTTCACACTGGTTCTCGCGTATTTATGCAACCAGCTAGCGAAGGTACAGGTATCATCGCTGGTGGTGCAATGCGTTCAGTGTTAGAAGTTGCTGGTGTACGTAACGTTCTTTCTAAAGCGTATGGTTCAACCAACCCAATCAACGTTGTTCGTGCAACTATTGATGCATTAGCAAATATGAAATCACCAGAAATGGTTGCTGCTAAACGTGGCAAAACCGTTGATGAAATTTTGGGGTAATTGATAATGGCTAAAACTATTAAAGTAACTCAAGTTCGTAGCTCAATTGCTCGTTTACCGAAGCACAAAGCTACCTTGCGTGGTCTTGGTCTTCGCCATATGCACCATACTGTTGAGTTAATCGATACTCCGGCAGTACGTGGTATGATTAACCAAGTTTCATACATGGTTAAAGTGGAGGAGTAAGAGATGCGTTTAAATACTCTATCTCCGGCTGAAGGTGCTAAGCACAGTGCAAAACGCCTTGGTCGTGGTATTGGTTCAGGTTTAGGAAAAACTGGTGGTCGTGGTCATAAAGGTCAAAAATCTCGTACTGGCGGCGGTGTTCGTCGTGGTTTTGAGGGTGGCCAAATGCCATTATACCGTCGTTTACCAAAATTTGGTTTCACTTCAATGAAATCAGCAGTAACTGCTGAAGTTCGTTTAAACGAATTAACAAAAATTGAAGGGAATGTTGTCACTTTAGAAGCATTAAAAGCTGCAAACATTTTAACTAAAGATATTCAATTCGCTAAAGTTATCTTAGCTGGTGAAGTGAAATCTGCAGTTACTGTTCGTGGTTTACGTGTAACTAAAGGTGCAAAAGCAGCAATCGAAGCTGCTGGCGGTTCAGTTGAGGAATAATTAGCAAATGGCTAAACAACCAGGTTATCAAAGCAGAAGTACTAATAGTGGTACTGGTGAACTAAAAAGCAGATTGCTTTTTGTATTAGGTGCACTTATCGTTTATCGTATTGGTTCTTTTATTCCGCTTCCTGGTATTGATGCCGCCGTGCTAGCTCAATTAGTTGAACAACAAAAAGGCACCATCATTGATATGTTAAACATGTTCTCTGGTGGTGCATTGAGCCGAGCATCAATTTTAGCATTAGGTATTATGCCGTATATCTCGGCATCTATCGTGATGCAATTGCTTGCGACGGTTTCCCCTGCCTTAGCAGAATTGAAAAAAGAAGGCGCAGCAGGACAAAGAAAAATCACCAAGTATACTCGTTATGCAACGGTGGTTTTTGCTACTATCCAAGCTATCGCAATTTCTACCGGTTTACCGAATATGTTGCCACAGTTAGTGCCAAATATCGGTTTTACTTTTTACTTCACTGCAGTAGTGAGTCTTGTAACCGGAACCATGTTCTTAATGTGGTTAGGTGAGCAAATTACTGAAAGAGGTATTGGTAACGGTATCTCAATTCTTGTTTTTGGTGGTATTGTTGCAGGATTGCCGCATGCAATCATCGAAACAGTTGAGCAAGCTCGTCAAGGACAAATGCATCCTTTAGTTCTTTTACTAATCGCTGCTATTGTTTTTGCAGTAACTTACTTTGTTGTCTTCGTAGAACGTGGACAACGTAGAATTCGTGTTGAATATGCTAAGCGTCAACAAGGACGTCAAATTTTAGGTGGTCATTCAACTCACTTACCATTAAAAGTTAATATGGCAAACGTAATGCCAGCAATTTTTGCTTCAAGCATTATTTTATTCCCTGCTACATTGACACAGTGGTTTGGTCAGAATGATAAGTTTGAGTGGTTAAATGACTTATCAATGTTGTTGAATCCAGGACAACCTCTATATCTCCTTGTTTATGCGGTAGCGATTATTTTCTTCAGTTTCTTCTATACTGCAATGCAATATAATCCACGTGATACAGCAGATAATCTAAAAAAATCTGGTGCATTTATCCCAGGAATTAGACCAGGTGAACAAACATCTCGTTACATCGATAAAGTAATGACTCGCTTAACATTAATTGGCGGTCTTTATGTAACGTTCGTATGTTTAGTCCCTTACATTATGACATCAGCATGGGATGTTAAATTCTACTTCGGTGGTACTTCCTTATTAATCGTTGTTGTTGTAATTATGGATTTTATCGTGCAAGTTCAGAGTCACTTAATGTCGTCTCAATATGAATCTGCGTTAAAAAAAGCAAACCTTAAAGGTTTTGGACAGTAATTGTTCATTTAAGTAAAAAGGATAAGCAATGAAAGTTCGTGCTTCCGTTAAGAAGATGTGTCGTAACTGTAAAATTGTTAAACGTGAAGGTGTTGTTCGCGTATTATGCAGCGACCCTAAACATAAACAACGTCAAGGTTAATTAACATTTCTTCTTGCAAAGAACCGGTTGAGTAGTTATACTACTCAACTCATTTATGTCCTTGGTATTCTGTTTGAGTATCCTGAAAACGGGCTTTTCAAGATCAGAATACCAAATTAGTTAAAATAATAGGAGTGCATAGTGGCCCGTATTGCAGGCATTAACATTCCTGATCACAAACACGCTGTAATCGCTTTAACTGCAATTTACGGTATCGGTAAAACTCGTTCTAAAAGCATTTGTGCTGCAGCGGGTATTGCTGAAGATGTTAAGATCAGCGAATTGTCTGAAGAGCAGATTGACAAACTGCGTGACGAAGTTGGTAAATTTACCGTTGAAGGTGACTTACGTCGTGAAGTAACACTAAACATCAAACGTCTTTTAGACTTAGGTTGTTACCGTGGTTTACGTCATCGTCGTAGTTTACCGGTACGTGGTCAACGTACTAAAACTAATGCGCGTACCCGTAAGGGTCCACGTAAGCCGATCAAAAAATAGTCGGGGTAAATAAAGAATGGCTAAAACACCAGTTCGTGCACGTAAACGTGTAAAAAAACAAGTTGTAGATGGCGTAGCACACATTCACGCATCTTTCAATAACACAATCGTTACCATTACTGACCGTCAAGGTAATGCTTTAGCTTGGGCTACAGCAGGTGGTTCAGGTTTCCGTGGTTCTCGTAAATCTACCCCGTTCGCTGCACAAGTTGCTGCTGAACGTTGTGCTGAAATCGTTAAAGAATTCGGCTTAAAGAACTTGGAAGTTATGGTTAAAGGTCCGGGTCCGGGTCGTGAATCAACAATCCGTGCATTAAATGCAGCGGGTTTCCGTATCACGAACATCACCGATGTGACTCCGATTCCTCATAACGGTTGTCGTCCACCGAAAAAACGTCGTGTTTAATGGCGTAATAGGATAGTTGGAGAAAGAAAATGGCAAGATATTTGGGCCCTAAACTCAAGCTCAGCCGTCGTGAAGGCACTGATTTATTCCTTAAATCAGGTGTGCGTGCGATTGATTCAAAATGTAAAATTGATACAGCACCAGGTCAACACGGTGCTCGTAGACCGCGTTTGTCTGACTATGGTAGTCAATTACGTGAAAAACAAAAAGTTCGTCGTATCTATGGTATTTTAGAACGTCAATTCCGTAACTACTATAAAGAAGCAAACCGTTTAAAAGGTAATACTGGTGAAAACTTACTAGTATTATTAGAAGGTAGATTGGATAACGTTGTTTATCGCATGGGATTTGCTGCAACTCGCGCAGAAGCTCGTCAATTAGTGAGCCACAAAGCGATTGTCGTAAATGGTCGTGTTGTAAATATCCCATCTTTCCAAGTTTCTGTAAATGATGTTGTTGCTGTTCGTGAGAAATCTAAAAAACAAGCACGTATTAAAGCATCATTAGAATTAGCAGAACAAAGAGAAAAACCAACTTGGTTAGAAGTTGATTCTGCGAAAATGGAAGGTGTGTTCAAACGTGTTCCTGAACGTTCTGATTTATCAGCAGACATTAACGAACATCTGATCGTTGAGCTTTACTCTAAATAATAGTTAAGCTTAAAAGCAAAGAGAGGATAAAATGCAGGGTTCTGTTACAGAATTTTTAAAACCACGCTTAGTAGATATCGAGCAAATTAGCTCTACTCATGCTAAGGTGATCTTAGAACCGTTAGAGCGTGGCTTTGGTCATACTCTAGGGAATGCATTACGTCGTATCCTTCTGTCTTCAATGCCAGGTTGTGCTGTAACTGAAGTAGAAATTGATGGCGTATTGCATGAATATAGTAGTAAAGAAGGTGTTCAGGAAGATATTCTTGAAGTTCTTTTAAACCTTAAAGGTCTAGCGGTTAAAGTACAGAATAAAGATGATGTTATTCTGACATTAAATAAATCTGGAATTGGCCCTGTTGTTGCAGCAGATATCACCCACGATGGTGATGTTGAGATTGTTAATCCATCACATGTAATCTGTCACTTAACAGACGAAAACGCATCTATTAATATGCGTATTCGTGTTCAACGTGGTAGAGGTTATGTACCTGCATCTGCTCGTACTCATTCACAAAATGAAGATCGTCCAATCGGTCGTTTATTAGTAGACGCTTGTTATAGCCCGGTTGACCGTATTGCTTACAATGTTGAAGCAGCACGTGTTGAACAACGTACTGACTTAGATAAACTAGTTATCGAGTTAGAAACTAACGGGACTATTGATCCGGAAGAAGCAATTCGTCGTGCAGCAACAATTTTAGCAGAGCAACTCGATGCATTCGTTGATTTGCGTGATGTTCGTCAACCTGAAGTCAAGGAAGAAAAACCGGAATTTGATCCGATTTTATTACGTCCTGTTGATGACTTAGAGTTGACAGTTCGTTCTGCTAACTGTTTGAAAGCAGAAACAATTCACTATATCGGTGACTTAGTACAACGTACAGAAGTTGAGTTATTAAAAACGCCTAATCTTGGTAAGAAATCTCTTACTGAAATTAAAGACGTTCTCGCTTCACGTGGCTTGTCACTTGGTATGCGCCTTGAGAATTGGCCACCAGCAAGTATTGCTGAAGACTAGTTTGGTCATAGGTTAAGATTTTTCTGAGAAGGATAAGATCATGCGCCATCGTAAGAGTGGTCGTCAACTAAACCGTAATAGCAGCCATCGCCAAGCGATGTTCCGTAACTTAGCAAGTGCTTTAGTTAGTCATGAAATCATCAAGACTACTTTACCAAAAGCTAAAGAATTACGTCGTGTAGTTGAACCGTTAATTACATTAGCAAAAGAAGATAGCGTTGCAAACCGTCGTTTAGCATTCGCTCGTACTCGTAACATCGAAACTGTTGCGAAATTATTCAATGAATTAGGTCCACGTTTTGCTCAACGTGCAGGTGGTTACACCCGTATTTTAAAATGTGGTTTCCGTGCAGGTGACAACGCTCCAATGGCATACATTGAGTTAGTTGATCGTCCAGAAGTTGCAGAAGCAGCAGCGGAATAATAATTTGTTATAAAATAAAAGGCTCACATTAGTGAGCCTTTTTTATATCTTGCTTTCCTAAAATTCAGCTTCAGCTCTAAATGTCATTTTTTCACCTGTGATGGGGTGCGTAATCATAAGTTCTTCTGCATGTAAGCATAGGCGAGGTGACATCGCTTTAGCTTGTGGGTGAGAATAAAATTTGTCACCTAAAATAGGATGTCCTAGTGCGAGTGTATGTAAACGTAGTTGATGTGAACGTCCTGTGATTGGTGTCAGTTTCACTCGAGTGCAGTTAGTCGGTAATCTTTCTAAAACTTCATAAAACGTGACCGCTCTTTTGCCGAAAACAAAATCGATGCGTTGGCGTGGGCGATTTTCCCAATCACAAATCATTGGAAGATTAATTTCCCCATTATCTTGTTCTAAGTGTCCCCATACTAAAGCTTGATAATATTTCTTTGGCTCACGTTCACGAAATTGACGTTTCAACTCTTTATCTGCCGCTTTACTTAATGCAAATAGAATAATCCCACTTGTGGCCATATCTAAACGGTGTGCGGGTTCACAAAATCCAAATTTCTCTTTCACCCGGCTCATAGCACTGTCATAGTATTCTGGCTGATTGCCAGGGACTGAAAGTAAACCGCTTGGCTTGTTTACCACGCAGATATGATTATCTTGATAGATAATATCTAAATACGGTTCTAAAGGGGGATGGTATTCAATAAGTGCCATATTATTCCTTGTTTGTCACTATTACCCGAAGGCTATCTAGTCGCCAGCTTGCTTTACTTAATTCTTCTAGAGAAACTAAACGTTGTTTTTCTAATACATCAATTTCCACCTGGCGAATATTTTTATTTACTGCTTTCAAGGCTATAAGTCGATTGATTTCAGTGCTCAATGTTTGATCTGCTAATTTACTGGCTTCTTGAATTTTAGCTTGTGCGATTTCAGTTATTTTGTGATCGCCTAGTTTAATTAATTGCTCAATATTTGGACGAGCCATTTTAACCATTTTATTCGCAATATCTTTACCTAGCGGCTTAAGTTTATTTTGCAATGTATCAAAATTAACTTGTCCGGCTAGATCGTTTCCTTTGCTATCCAGCAATAAGCGAACAGGCGTAGGCGGAAGAAAACGATTCAGTTGCAAACCTTTTGGTGATTGGCTTTCAATCATATAAATTAATTCAACCAGCAGCGTGCCAGCAGGTAGCTGTTTATTGACTAATAATGCCATCGATGCTTTGCCAATGTCACCAGAAGCGATTAAATCAATGCCTTGGCGTATCATTGGGTGATCCCAGGTAAGAAATTCTAATTCTTCACGCGCAAGGGCAAGTTGTCGGTCAAAGGTTACTGTAACACCTTCTTCTTTTAGTCCTGGAAAATCAGGAACAAGCATGGTGCCCGTTGGTGTGATAACAATGCTGTTTTCACCTAAATCATCTTGTTCTACACCAATAATATCAAATAAATTTAGTGCAAAATCGACTAATTGTGGCGAATTATCTGTTTGAGCAATTTCTGCCGCAAGTCGTTGTGCCTTTTCGCCACCATTAGAATTTAACTCTAACAAACGATCACGCCCTTTCTCTAAGGTTAAACGTAATGCTTTTGCTTGTTTTTGCGTTTGGAGGATGAGTTGCTCAAAATCTGCTTTATTTTCTGACCGCACTTTTAATAAAGCTTCATATTGTTCAAACAATGCCATACCAATCGGACAAGTTTGTTCAAAGGCATTTAAACCTTCATGATACCAACGTGCTAAATCTTGCTGCGCAGAGTTTACGAGGCAAGGTACATAAATTTGTACGTCTCGTGTTTGCCCAATACGATCTAAACGGCCAATACATTGCTCAAGTAAGTCAGGATTCTCTGGTAAATCGAAGAGTACGAGATGACAAGCAAATTGGAAGTTTCGTCCTTCAGAACCAATGCTAGAACTCAGTAAAACTTGTGCGCCATTATCAGTGTCTGCAAAATAAGCCGCTGCGCGATCTCGTTCAATAATCGACATTCTTTCATGGAAAACGACACTGCGAATGGCTTCTTTTTCTCGTAAAATTTGCTCAAGTTGAATTGCCGTTTGTGCTGTTTTACAAATGACTAAGATTTTTTCATTTCGGTGTGATTTTAAAAAATCAATTAACCAATGAATTTTTTCATCTACTTCAGCCGCATCAATCGTTATTTGATGGTAAACCCGATGCGGGAAGCCTTTTACACCTTGGCGTGTATTGCGAAATAAAATACGGCTTGTGCCATGTCGGTCGATGAGATTTTGAATGAGTTCTTGTCGTGCCGCTTGCTTTTCGTCGTCATTATGACAGGCTAAGGCTTTAAATAATGGTTCGACATCCTGCTCATGAAGTAAATCAGAAATATGATTTTTTTCGACCGCACTTAGCGGCTTCTCTGAGAGTAAAGATTGCACGGCATCCGCAACAGGTTGATAATTTTCCTGTTCTTTTAAGAAGGCTTGGTAATCATAAAAACGCTCAGGATCAAGCAAGCGCAAGCGTGCAAAATGGCTTTCCAAACCTAGTTGTTCAGGCGTTGCAGTGAGTAATAAAACAGACGGAATAGCGTTAGCTAATTGCTCTACTAATAAATAAGCAGCACTCGGCGCATTTTCTGACCAAGCCAAATGATGTGCTTCATCGACAATTAAGCAGTCAAATTCAGCTTCAATAGCTTGTTGTACGCGATGAGGGTGAGCTTTCAACCAATCTAATGCACATATAATTAAGCTTTCCGTGCTAAATGGATTGATGGCTTGTTCGGCAAAATCTTCACAACGTTCTTCATCAAATAATGAAAAATGTAAATTAAAACGACGAAGCATTTCGACAAGCCATTGATGTTGCAAGGTTTCCGGTACAATAATTAAAACACGTTGTACTTTTTCAGCAAAAAGCTGGTTCTGCAAAATCATCCCTGCTTCAATAGTTTTACCTAACCCTACTTCATCTGCTAAGAGCACGCGAGGATTGATACGATTTCCTACCTCTTGCGCAATATGAAGCTGATGAGGAATTAATCCTGTACGATTGCCTCGTAAGCCACGCAAAGGCGATTGAAATTGAGCTTGTTGATGCAGAAGTGTTTGATAGCGCAACGCAAAATGTTCACTACGATCAATCTGTGATGAAAAGAGGCGATCTTTCGCTTGGCTAAAAGAAATTATCGGAGAAAGTTCTTTTTCATTGACGATAATGTCTTCGCCTTGCGCATTTTTGACCAAATAAAATAAGAGACCATTCATTTCTTGAACATCAAGGACTTCACCTTGCCAACCTGTTTGGTGATGAAGTTGTTCACCTTTATTCAATGCAATTCGGGTTAATGGTGCTTGCGCCACCGCATAAATTCGGGTTTCATCTGTGGCAGGAAAGTGAAGGGTAACCGAGCGAAAATCTAAGGCTGTAATCATCCCTAATCCGAGGCTATTTTCTGTTTCACTAATCCAACGTTGACCGATTGCAAATGACATCATCTTCCTCTTAATGAATCTCTTAAAATGGGGCGATATTGTAGTCTGATTATAAGGGAAAGCAAGGCATGGGCATCTAAAAGTGTGAAAAATAAAGTGTGATTTTTCTCACAATAATTAAATTAAATGTCACCTAAGCTTTACTTTAAAAAAGTGCGGTGTAAAAATGACGTACTTTTTCATAAAATAGGAGTGTTCCATGAATTGGACAGAACGACTTAAAGAAGAATTTTTATCTGGTTGGAAGCCTTTTGAAGTGGCATGGGTAGTTATTTTCCTTGCAGCACAAATTATTGCTTATGTTCTTATGCCGGATAGCCCATTAGGCATGATTTCGGGGATTGCAGGTATTCTCTGTGTGGTATTTGTGAGTAAAGGAAAAATTAGTAACTATTTCTTTGGGCTTATTTTTGCTTATACCTATTTTTATGTCTCCTGGGGAAGCAATTTTCTTGGTGAAATGAATACTGCGCTCTATGTATATATCCCATCACAATTTATCGGGTATTTCATGTGGAAACAAAACATGCAAAACGATGATGGTGGTGAAAGTGTGATTGCCAAAGCCTTGACTCCAAAAGGTTGGGCAATTTTGCTTGTGAGTGTTGCGATTGGTACTCTTTGTTTTGTACAGGCTCTAAAAGCAGCGGGTGGGAGTTCTACAACGCTAGATGGTTTAACCACAATTATCACTGTAGCGGCGCAATTATTGATGATTTTGCGTTATCGTGAGCAATGGTTATTATGGATTGTCTTAAATGTGCTTTCCATTTTGCTTTGGCAAGGGCAGCCAGCGATGTATTTAATGTATAGTGCTTACTTACTTAACTCATTATATGGTTATTACAACTGGACGAAACTCGTCAAAGTGGAAAGCCACTAATCACATCAATAAAAAAGGGCATAGTAATATGCCCTTACATTTTTAAATAAAATGCCTTCGTCAACGCAATAAATGCTTCGGTGTACTGATTGTTTTCGTCATAAATCACCAAGCTATCTTTTACCTGTGGTAAATGCTTTCGGCTAAATGTGAGTAACATCCGTTGTGGTGTTTTTCCTATTTTTGTAATGACATCAGTCTGCTTAATGCAATAAAGTGCGGTTGAATTTATCAATGTTTTCCCCGCCTCATAAGGCAAGACAAAACTGATCTTCCCTTTTTCGGATAAACAACTCGACGCCCAATTTAACCAATCTAAATGACTTTGTTGAACATAACGGGCAAGAGCACGCTCATCATTTTTACATTCAACGCCTTGTGTAAAATAAGGCGGATTAGCCACAATTAAATCAAATTGATGCGCTGTTTGTTGGCAATAAGTTTGCACGTCTTGGCGTGTTAAATGAAGACGATTGTGCCATGGCGAAGCCTGGAAGTTTTCTTGTGCTTGTTGTGCTGCAAGGGGATCAAGTTCTACGGCTTCAATTTGGCAATGCTCATGACTTCGTTGGGCGAGCATTAGTGCAACCAAGCCTGTGCCAGTTCCCATATCAAAAATACGCTGACAATCAGACACATCCGCCCAAGCACCCAGTAAAATGCCATCTGTGCCGACTTTCATTGCACAATGTTGTTGATTAATATGGAATTGTTTGAAGGTAAAGCTGCTCATAAAATCTTGCGGAAAATGACCGCACTTTCAGGTATAATCAGCCCCAATTTTAACAAATTAATGCAAAATAATGAATTTATCCCCATTTGAAGAATTCGACCTGTCCCCCGAATTATTAAAAGCCTTAGAAAAGAAAGGCTACACCCGCCCAACTGCCATTCAATTAGAAGCGATTCCTGCTGCCATGGAAGAGCGTGATGTGCTCGGTTCTGCACCAACAGGTACAGGCAAAACTGCTGCATTTTTATTACCAGCAATTCAGCATTTATTGGATTATCCGCGTCGTAAACCAGGGGCACCTCGTATTTTAATTTTAACGCCAACCCGTGAGTTAGCAATGCAGGTTGCAGAGCAAGCGGAAGAGTTGGCGCAATTCACTCATTTGAAGATTGCAACCATTACTGGCGGTGTGGCGTATCAAAATCATGGGGAAGTGTTTAATTCAAATCAGGATATCGTGGTGGCAACACCGGGGCGTTTATTGCAATACATCAAAGAAGAAAACTTTGATTGTCGCGCAGTAGAAATGCTGATTTTTGATGAAGCAGATCGCATGTTGCAAATGGGCTTTGGCCAAGATGCAGAGAAAATTGCTGCTGAAACGCGTTGGCGTAAACAAACCCTCCTTTTCTCAGCCACATTAGAAGGGGAGTTATTAGTTGATTTCGCAGAACGTTTATTGAATGACCCCGTAAA
The DNA here is from genome assembly GCF_014931395.1 of Haemophilus parainfluenzae. Taxonomy (NCBI): domain Bacteria; kingdom Pseudomonadati; phylum Pseudomonadota; class Gammaproteobacteria; order Pasteurellales; family Pasteurellaceae; genus Parahaemophilus; species Parahaemophilus parainfluenzae. The sequence goes on from NZ_CP063120.1 coordinate 694,329, forward strand.
AATCGATGCCGAGCCAAGCCGTCGCGAGCGTAAGAAAATCAACCAGTGGTATTATCACGCCGATAGTAATGAACATAAAATTAAGTTGCTTGCACGTTTTATCGAAACTGAGAAAGTGAGCCGTGGTATTGTGTTTGTCCGTCGTCGCGAAGATGTACGTGAGCTGTCTGAAACCTTGCGTAAACGTGGCATTCGCTCTACTTATCTAGAAGGCGATATGGCGCAAACGCAACGTAATAACGCCATTGATAAATTAAAATCAGGTGTTGTTACTGTGTTAGTGGCTACTGATGTGGCTGCTCGCGGGATTGATATTGATGATGTCACACACATCATGAACTTCGATTTACCTTACAGTGCAGATACATATTTACATCGTATTGGTCGTACGGCTCGAGCAGGGAAAAAAGGCACCGCCGTTTCTTTTGTGGAAGCCCATGATTACAAATTACTCGGTAAAATTAAACGCTATACGGAAGAGCTTTTGAAAGCACGTATTTTAGAAGGGCTAGAACCTCGTACTAAACCACCGAAAGATGGGGAAGTAAAATCCATGTCTAAAAAGCAAAAAGCACGTATTAAAGAAAAGCGTGAAGAAAAGAAAAAGTCAGAGGTGAAGAAGAAAATCAAACTTCGTCATAAAGATACGAAAAACATTGGTAAACGCCGTAAACCAAGCGCAGAAAAAGCGGCAGAGAAACAATAAAAAATAGCCGCACTCATTAAGTGCGGTTATTTTTTTGACTATTTATGAACTTGGCTACCGATTAGGCCACCTAATGCGGCACCACCTAATGTCGTTGCGGCATTACCGCCAATCATATAGCCTGCTGCGCCACCGATAGCCGCGCCAGCTGTTGTATTTTTTTGAGTGCGACTCATATTCCCACATGCAGCAAGAGAAATAACAGTCATCGCGATAACAAGTGATTTTCCAATTAATTTCATAGGATCTCTCCGTGTTTAACATATAAAACTATCTATCATGATAGTAATCCGTAAGACAAACAGAGATGAATGAAAGTTCAGAAATATGCTTTTTCGATGATTTTTTAAACAACCAGATGTATTAATCTTTCGTTTGATCTAATACTTTCGCAACGACTTTCAAATATTCAATTGCCAAACTATGATGTCCCGTACTCGCATTAAACACTAAATCTTCACTTAATACACCACAAGGCATATCCTCTGGGATCTTACCGTCCTCATAAGCTTGATAATCGTCTCGCCAGTCACCATCAAAATAATAGTGTTCTAATATTTTCATTTTAGGTAAGAAGGCCTGCCATTTTTCAAGAAATTGTTCCGCTTCGGCTAAGAAACTTTTCGCTTCATTGAGAAGGTTTTCCATTTCTGAAATTTTATCTAAGCGTGATTGAGATAACATAGGTTTCTCCAAAGTAAGGTAAAAATAAACCGCACTTTATGCGAACAAAGTGCGGTGAGTTTATCATGCGTTTTTAGACTTACACATCATAAGTGGTAGATGCGGTGTTACCGCCACGACCTGTCCAGTTGGTGTGGAAGAATTCACCACGTGGTTTGTCGGTACGCTCATAAGTATGTGCACCGAAGTAGTCACGTTGTGCTTGCAATAAGTTTGCCGGTAAACGTGCTGAAGTATAGCCATCTAAGAACGTAATAGCTGATGCCATACAAGGCATTGGGATACCCACTTCGATCGATTTTGCCACCACTTTACGCCAGTCGCTTAATGCGTTTTCTAAAATGCCTTTGAAATAGCTATCTGAACCTAAGAAGATTAAATCTGGATTTGCTTCATATGCATCACGAATATTACCTAAGAAACGGCTACGGATAATACAACCTTCACGCCATAATAACGCTGTTGCACCGTAGTTGATGTTCCAGCCAAATTGTTCAGAGGCTTCACGAATCAGCATAAAGCCTTGTGCGTAAGAAATGATTTTAGACGCCAATAAGGCTTTACGTACCGCTTCAATCCACACTTTTTTATCGCCTTCAACAGGTTGAATTGTTTTATCAAATAATTGGTTAGCGGCAACACGTTGATCTTTAAAGGAAGATACGCAACGAGCAAAGACGGATTCAGTGATTAAGGTTAATGGAATACCGAAATCTAGTGCATTGATACCCGTCCATTTACCTGTCCCTTTTTGGCCAGCTGTATCTAAGATTTTTTCAACTAATGGCTCACCATCAGCATCTTTATAACCAAGAATATCGGTCGTGATATCGATTAAGTAGCTATCAAGTTCAGTTTTTTTCCATTCTGCGAAGATAGCTTGCATTTCTTCATAGCTTAAGCCTAAACCTTCTTTTAAGAATTGGTAAGCTTCACAGATTAATTGCATATCGCCATATTCGATACCGTTATGAACCATTTTTACAAAGTGGCCAGCACCTTCGCCACCAACCCAGTCACAGCAAGGTTCACCTTGTTCGGTTTTAGCAGAGATCGCTTGGAAGATAGGTTTAACATATGGCCATGCTTCGTGATTACCACCTGGCATGATAGATGGTCCATGACGCGCACCTTCTTCACCGCCCGAAACCCCCGAACCGATAAAGCGAATGCCTTTTTCAGCCAATGCTTTAACACGACGGTTAGTATCAGGATAGTTTGAGTTACCACCATCAATAATAATGTCGCCTTCTTCTAAGTGCGGTAATAATGCCTCAATGAATTGATCCACTACATCACCCGCACGCACCATTAACATCACTTTACGTGGTTTTTCTAATTTAGAAGCTAAATCTTCTAAAGAGTATGCGCCGATAATATTGGTGCCTTTTGCCGCGCCTTGTAAAAATTCATCCACTTTTGAAGTGGTACGGTTATATGCCACAACTTTAAAGCCATGATCGTTCATATTTAAAATGAGGTTTTGCCCCATTACGGCTAAGCCGATAACACCGATGTCGCCTTTTACTGACATTGTTTTCTCCTGTTTGTGAGGTACAGATGCACCTATCATTTAGTATTTATTGTAAAGTATAAGAAGCTTGTTTCAGATATTCTATAGCAAAACTTCTTTTAAATTTCTCTAATTAAAGAGCTACCTTGCTCTAACGTGTCTAGCCACTGCCATTTTTCATGACCGACGAGTTTACTTTCTTCTAAAGAAAATGTTGTACAGCAACGCCCCAAACGATTTTCTAGGGATTGATTTAAATGTTGATACGTAAATTCAATTTGAATCTCGTCAATCCATTTTCCAATTAAAAAGCCTTTTAAAATTTCACCGCCACCATATTCGGCCCAAATCATGTTGCCTTGTTGGTGATAATGAAATTCTGTTTGGCTACTGACCTCACCATTTGCGGTGTTTTCAACAGCAACAAATTTTTTATTATCTAAATTCAACATTAAAGTCACTCCTCATCTGATGTATCTATATTTTAATTTAACTTTAGTCCGTACAATGCTAATAGATTAACTCTTCGTCCACGCACTCATATGCTGCGTAAATCCAATATGCGGATAATAATCCACTGCTTGTGGGGCTGATAAAAGCACAATTTTGGCTTGTGGATGTAAGGCTTGTTTAGTGTGTTCAATTAACTGCAAGCCGATACCTTGTTTTTGATATTGTTCATCAACCGCTAAATCAGATAAATAACAGCAGTAGGCAAAATCTGTCACGGAACGTGCTACACCCACTAAGCGTTCACCATCCCAAGCGGTGATTAATAAATTCGCATAGTGCAACATTGCTGCGACACGTTTTTCATCCTCTAACGGACGGCGGGCGCCTAATGTTGTTTTATTTAACAATCCAATAAATTGTTTAACTGAAATCGGTTCATTAATTTTATAGTCAATCATTTGTTACTCCAGGTTTTAAAGGTTAAATAGATAAATTATTTAACCGTTCTATGACTCACAAAAGTCGGCAATCCGCCCCATGCTCCACCAATAAAGCCTTTACTAGAACCAGAAGTATGTTCCGCTGTAGTGATGAAAGTTTTGCCATTCCATGCTGCTTCGTAGCCATACCAGCTCTCAGCAAGGCCACTAGATTTATATGATCCTTCTACAATTAAAGCATTAAGCTTCTCATCATAATATGCAAAGGTGTATTGATCTTCCAATACTTGTTCTACTTTGCTCAATTTATTGTCCATAACCGCATAATAGCCGGTGTAAGCTGCACTACCACTGATACACACTGCCTCAGCTAACACTTTTCCCTGCGTAAGTGAATAAAGTGTAATTGTCTTCTGTTCAGAATCATCATGAAGAGACAAACAGTAATCAATTGCACTACTATCAGCACTTTTACGCAATAATGCTAATACAGCATCAAATTGTTTTTCGCCTCGTTTTAATTCTGTTTTGCTAGGGTTTTTAATATAGGCAACTTGAATTTTGGGTGCGGCTTGTGGTGCTAATACCGCATGTTTCTCTTGTCCCTTACGAATTAACGCTGATGGCGTATTTAAACGCTGTTGAAATTCATCCATCTTAAGCATCGCGGCTTTTGCCCCTTCATTCGACAATTTGCCTTTAAATTGACCAGAAATGAATTCAATATTGGCATTATCTTTTAAAGCAGTTAATAACGCAGCTGTTTGTTTATCATCGAGTGCAGCGATTTGTTTATCATTAGAGTCAATATCGATCATTTTAGGTACGACACTGAGTAATTTGCCATTGATCATAATTTCTACAGGCTGACCTTTATCGCGCTCATTATTTACCGATATTGCTAAAGAAGATTTTACTGCTGCTTTTTCACCAGCTTCTCGCCTAAATAAAAGTGAAACCAAATCTGAACCATCTTGATAACCTGCCATATTACAAGTGCCGGTATTATCACAAATCAAATCCCAGTCTTGATAAGTCTTTTCAAACCCTTTTAACGATGGCGCAGCTATTGCAGTGAGTGGTAATAGTGAGAGAAGAATAACTTTTTTCATGTTATAAATTCCTAAAAGAAGATTTGCAAAAAGTTCGTCAAATCTAAGCGCTTGTAAGCACGTGTTGTTGATTTATTTTACGATGATATCGCTGACGAAAATCGGTAACTGCCATGCGCCACCAGTAAAACCTTTACAAGATCCCGTTGTCCACTCTGAAGTGCGGATAAAAATTTTGCCATTCCATACTGCATCTTCACTGTTCCAGCAATCACCTATTACTCGCCCCTTGTAAATGCCTCTTACAAACGCATAACCTTGTTTTTCATCATAGCCTGCTTCGTTGTACTGATCCGCCAACACTTGTTCTACTTTGCTCAGTTTGTCATCGAGTACAGCATAGTAATTAGTGTATTGATAAGCGGCTCTGGCACAGAGTGCTTCAGCTAATACCTTGTTTTGTGTTAAGGGATAAAGCGTTATATCTTGGCTTTCTAAGTCTTCATCAACGCAGCCATCGTGGGCTTTACGTAACAGTGCTAGAACATGATTAAATTGTTTTTCACCGCGTTTTAATTCTATTGTTTTGCGGTTGTTCACGCTAACAGCATCAATTTTGGATTCAGCTTTTGGCGCTAATACCGCATGTTTTTCTTGACCTTGGCGAATGAGTGCCGAAGGCGTATTTAAACGTTGCTGAAATTCATCCATTTTAAGCATCGCAGCGGCTGCACCTTTATCAGATACTTTTTCCTTGAACTCACCAAACACCACTTCAATATCTGCATTACCTTTTAGCGCCGTGAGTAATTCTGTTGTTTGTTTTTCACTTAATTTTGCAATTCCCTCTTCTGAGATGTTTTGGATTGCACCGATTGATTGACCATTTAAGATAATTTCAGCCGTTTTATTACCCACATCTTCAGGTAATAATGCCAACTGTGCGCTCACAGGTGCTTGCTCACCCGCACTTCGAGTAAATAAAATCGAAACAGGATGCTCAGAGCCATCTCTTTCTTCTTGATAACCCGCCATATTACAAGTGCCGGTATTATCACAAATTAAATCCCAATCTTGATAGATTTCAAAAAAACCTTTAATTGGTGTTGCCATTGCGGTGAGTGGTAATAATGAGAGAAGAAGAAGTTTTTTCATGTTATCAATTCCTAAAAGAAGATTTGCAAAAAATTCGTCAAATCTAACCGCTTGTAGTAAGCGTTGTTTGTTTATTTGACGATGACGTGACTAACAAAAATAGGTAACTGCCACGTACCTCCGGGAAGCCCTTTACAAGAGCCTGTTGTCCACTCTGAAGTACGGATAAAGATTTTGCCATTCCATACTGCGTCTTGCCCAGCCAAACAATCACCTAATGCTCGACCTTTGTAAGAACCTCTTACAAACGCATAACCTTGTTTTTCATCATAGCCTGCTTCGTTGTACTGCTCCGCTAAGACTTGTTCTACTTTGCTCAGTTTGTCATCGAGTACAGCATAGTAGTTGGTGCTTTGATAAGCGCCTTTGAAACAAAGCGCTTCAGCTAATACCTTATTATGCGTTAACGGATAAATCGTTATATCTTGGCTTTCTAAGTCTTCATCAACGCAGCCATCGTGAGCTTTACGTAACAGTGCGAGCACGTTATCGTATTGTTTTTCACCGAGTTTTAATTCTATTGTTTTGCGGTTCTTCACACTAACAGCATCAATTTTGGGTTTAACTTTTGGCGCTAATACTGCATGTTTCTCTTGACCTTGGCTGATGAGTGCGGAAGGGGTATTTAATCGTTGTTGGAATTCATCCATTTTGAGCATGGCTGCCGCTGCGCCTTTGTCTGACACTTTAAGCGTGGTTTTCCCATAGGTTAGACGAATTTCGCTCTCTTTTTTCAATCCGCTAAGTAATGCTTTGGTTTGCTCTTCAGTCAGCTTATCTGGCGCGTCGTCAGAAATATGCTTGACTTTGCCTAATGATTTACCATTTAACCAAATTTCAATGTCTTGACCGACTTGAACATCACGGTCGGCTTCTCCGAATGGTAAAATAGTGAACTTGCCTTCCACTGCAGCATTTTCGCCTGCCGCACGAGTAAATAAAATAGAGACTGGGTCACTACTTTCATCCTGATAACCTGCTATACGACAAGTGCCCGTGTTATCACATACTAAATCCCAATCTTGGTAGTTTCCAATACCTTTGATTGATGTTGAAGCTGCCATTGCAGTAAATGGTAATAATGAGAGAAGAATAACTTTTTTCATGTTATCAATTCCTAAAAGAAGATTTGCAAAAATAGAAGAAATCTGCCCGCTTACAAGTGGGCAGCGGTTTTTATTTAACGTTCATCTCGCTCACAAAAATCGGCAATCCGCTCCAAGCTCCACCCGCAAACCCTTTGCAAGAGCCAGAGGTATGTTCTTCAGTACGGATAAAGGTTTTGCCATTCCAAACAGCTTCTTGCCCAGACCAACAATCTCCAAGACCACGCCCTTTAAATGATCCTTCTACCTTTAAAACATGAGTGTTTTTATCATAATCAGCATAGTTATACTGGTTTGCTAGCACTTGTTCAATTTTGGTTAATTTTTCGTCTAATACGGCATAGTAATAAGTGGATTGATAGGCTCCAGCAAGACAAATCGCTTCAGCTAGCACTTTTCCTTTCGTTAGCGGGTAAAGTGTAATTTGTTCATTCCATACATCATCTTTATGAAGTGCATAACAGTAATTTTCTGAGTTTTTATTCGTCCTATTACTTTTACGTAATAAAGCTAATACTGCATCAAATTGTTTTTCACCGCGTTTTAGTTCCGTGGTTTGGCGGTTATTCACACTTACTGCCTCAATTTTTTGTGCAGCCTGTGGCGCTAATACCGCATGTTTTTCTTTGCCTTGACGAATAAGTGCGGAAGGCGTATTTAAACGTTGTTGAAATTCATCCATTTTGAGCATGGCTGCCGCCGCGCCCTTATCAGAGACTTTCTCCTTAAACTCACCAAACACCACTTCAATACTTGCGTTTCCTTTTAGCGCCGTGAGTAATTCTGTTGTTTGTTTTTCACTTAATTTTACAATTCCCTCTTCTGAGATATTTTGGATTGCACCGAGTGATTGACCATTTAAGATAATTTCAGCCGTTTTATTACTCAGTTCATCGGGTAATAATGCTAATTGCGCCGTCACAGGTGCTTGCTCTCCCGCACTTCGAGTAAATAAAATCGAAACAGGATGCTCAGAGCCATCTCTTTCTTCTTGATAACCCGCCATATTACAAGTGCCGGTATTATCACAAATTAAATCCCAATCTTGATAGATTTCAAAAAAACCTTTAATTGGTGTTGCCATTGCGGTGAGTGGTAATAATGAGAGAAGAAGAAGTTTTTTCATGTTATCAATTCCTAAAAGAAGATTTGCAAAAAATTCGTCAAATCTAACCGCTTGTAGTAAGCGTTGTTTGTTTATTTGACGATGACGTGACTAACAAAAATAGGTAACTGCCACGTACCTCCGGGAAGCCCTTTACAAGAGCCTGTTGTCCACTCTGAAGTACGGATAAAGATTTTGCCATTCCATACTGCGTCTTGCCCAGCCAAACAATCACCTAATGCTCGACCTTTGTAAGAACCTCTTACAAACGCATAACCTTGTTTTTCATCATAGCCTGCTTCGTTGTACTGCTCCGCTAAGACTTGTTCTACTTTGCTCAGTTTGTCATCGAGTACAGCATAGTAGTTGGTGCTTTGATAAGCGCCTTTGAAACAAAGCGCTTCAGCTAATACCTTATTATGCGTTAACGGATAAATCGTTATATCTTGGCTTTCTAAGTCTTCATCAACGCAGCCATCGTGAGCTTTACGTAACAGTGCGAGCACGTTATCGTATTGTTTTTCACCGAGTTTTAATTCTATTGTTTTGCGGTTCTTCACACTAACAGCATCAATTTTGGGTTTAACTTTTGGCGCTAATACTGCATGTTTCTCTTGACCTTGGCTGATGAGTGCGGAAGGGGTATTTAATCGTTGTTGGAATTCATCCATTTTGAGCATGGCTGCCGCTGCGCCTTTGTCTGACACTTTAAGCGTGGTTTTCCCATAGGTTAGACGAATTTCGCTCTCTTTTTTCAATCCGCTAAGTAATGCTTTGGTTTGCTCTTCAGTCAGCTTATCTGGCGCGTCGTCAGAAATATGCTTGACTTTGCCTAATGATTTACCATTTAACCAAATTTCAATGTCTTGACCGACTTGTACATCACGGTCGGCTTCACCAAATGGTAAAATAGTGAACTTTCCTTCCACTACAGCATTTTCGCCTGCCGCACGAGTAAATAAAATAGAGACTGGGTCACTACTTTCATCCTGATAACCCGCCATACGACAAGTGCCCGTGTTATCACACACTAAATCCCAATCTTGGTAGTTTCCCATACCTTTGATTGAGGTAGCCATTGCAGCTACTGGCAATAACGTCAATAACAATACTTTTTTCATCTCGAAGTTCCTTTTTTGATGGGCGTATTACAATAATGCTGCCGCCGCTTTATCCAAATACCATTCCGTCACGCCATTTTTTGCTTTAATTTTTGCTGCGGGATAAGGCAGATTCTCTGCAGGAGTCGTTTGGATTTCTTTTAAAATGTCTGCTTTGCTTTCGCCAGTGACTAAATAGGTAATGCGTTTGGCTTGTTCAATGAGTTTGGCTGTTTTAGAAATGCGAATTTGACCACTTTCAGGGTGTTTGGCAATGACAGCTAGGTTTTCATCATTAAAATTAGTTTGATGTGGGAAGAGAGAAGCGGTATGACCGTCAGTCCCCATACCTAAAATGATCCAATCAAAAACACCGTTTGGAATGACCGCACTTAATTCTTCTTCGAAACGTTTTAACTCAAAGTGCGGTTCATTTTCGCCACGAATTCGGTGGATATTTTCTGCGGGAATTTGAATATGATCAAATAAGCGTTTTTGCACTTCACCGTAGTTGCTTTCTGAATCTGTTGGCGGAACCATGCGATCATCACCCCACCAAAAATGCAGATTTCTCCAGTTGATTTGTTCGGTATAAGGCGCTTTGGCTAAAGTTTTGAATAACAGCTTAGGCGTTGAACCGCCAGAAAGAGAAATATGCACAGGGTGATTTAATTGGCTATAAATCACAAATTCTTGGGCGATCTTTTCAACAGCGTGTTGAGCCGTTGGGAAGGTGATGGTGTTCATGTTTGTTTCTCTCTATTCGGTGATAAGCCTTCTTCTATTTATTGAAGAAGGCGAGATATTGATGACTAAACCTTTTTCTTCATTTTACCGCTTGGTTTACGCCATACGCGACCACTTTTCGCAATGAGTTTTTCGGCTGCAATCGGTCCCCAAGTGCCCGCTTCATATTCGTAGATTCGACCACCAGCTTCTTTGTAATCCAAAATCGGTTGCACAAATTTCCATGCAGCGTGCACCGCATCCGTACGCGCAAAGAGTGTGGCATCGCCCTTCATCGCATCAAGCAATAAGCGTTCATAAGCCGTGAGCACTTGCTCATCGGCTAAATCGGCATAACGGAAATCCATTGAGACTTCTTTGGCTTCAAAGCCCGCACCTGGTTTTTTCAAACCAAAGCGCATTGAAATGGCTTCATCAGGTTGAATACGGATGATCAATTTATTCTCAGGCGCATTTTGACTGAATACCGGATGTGGTGTAGTTTTGAAATGAATCACAATTTCTGTCACACGTGCCGGTAAGCGTTTACCTGTACGCACATAGAAAGGTACGCCAGCCCAACGCCAGTTTTCGATTTCGCAACGTAATGCCATAAAGGTTTCAGTGCGAGAGTTAGCTGGAACGCCTTTTTCCTGTAAATAGCCTTTAACTTCTTTGCCATCAATTTCCGCTGCAGTATATTGACCAAGCACTAAGTTGTGCTCAACGTCATCTTGCGTTAATGGACGTAAAGAATGCATGACTTTGGCCACTTCATCACGCATTGAGTTCGCATTGATGATTGCGGGTGGTTCCATGGCAACCATGGCTAAAACTTGTAATAAGTGGTTTTGGAACATGTCACGCATTGCGCCAGAACCATCATAATAGCCACCACGTTCTTCTACACCAATGGCTTCGGCACCCGTAATTTCGACATAATCAATGTAATTACGGTTCCAAAGTGGTTCGAATAAGCCATTCGAGAAGCGCAAAACAAGCAAGTTTTGTACGGTTTCTTTACCAAGATAATGATCGATACGATAGATCTGATGTTCTTCAAAGAAACGATGAATTTGGACGTCGAGTTCTTGTGCTGTTTTTTCATCGTAACCAAAAGGTTTTTCGACAATAATACGTTTCCAACCGTCTTTTTCTTCGTTTAAACCATGGGCCGCGAGGCATTCTGGAATTACACCATATAAGCTTGGTGGCGTGGACATATAGTAAAGGGTGTTGCCATTTGTTTGATATTTAGTATGTAATTCTTCTAAACGTGGGACTAATTTACCGTAATCCGCAGCATCAGATGTGTTTACCGCTTGGTAATAGAGATGACTACAAAAAGCGTCTAGCGTTTCTGGAGTGGTTTCTTCTGTTTCAAGTAACGCTTCACGCATTTTTTCACGGAAAGTCTCATCGTTTAATTCTGAACGCGCGACACCTAATACAGAAAATTTGTTTAAACGACCAAATTTGAAGAGATTATAAAGTGCTGGAATGAGTTTACGGTGCGTTAAATCACCAGAAGCACCAAAAATTACGATACAATTATTATTTGTTTGCATATTATTCCTTATTGTTCCGAGTAGTGTTTTTAAATAATGCAATATATTACTGCACTTTACCAATCGAACCAATCAATTAAATTGAAAGACAGATGCCCAATTTTGTGTATTATCTGACACCATCACAAAGGGTGGATTAATTAAACTTTCACGCTGATTATAGGTGAGCGGCTGATAGTGCGGATCGAAAATCATCCCATTGATTTCAGCTAATAAAATTTCAGCGCCTGCCGTATCCCATTCACCGGTTTTGCCGAGGCGAACATAGCAATCAACAATTCCTTCTGCAACCAAACCACTTTTCAAACTACTCGAACCCACCACCGTAAATTCACATGCCAAATTCTTCGCCAAAATCGACCGCACTTTTTCTTGTGAGGTGGTGGCGCCTACGGCGATTTTTAACGGTTTTGTAAGATCAATTTTTCTTGGCTGTAAGCGTGTTATCTCTTTATCACTCTGTTTGAATGCGCCGAAACCTTTCATGGCGTAATAGGTGATATTCAAAATAGGGAAGTGAATCACGCCTAGCACAGGTTGGTGGTCTTGCACGAGTGTAATCAATACGGAGAATTGATCGGTGCGATCAATAAATTGCTGCGTGCCATCAAGGGGATCGATTAACCAATAAGTTTGCCAAGTTTGGCGTTGTTTAAAGGGGATATTGCAGTTTTCCTCTGAAAGAACAGGAATGTCAGGGAAAAGTGCGGTCAGTTTTTCGATTAAAAATTGGCTGACAAATAAATCGGCTTCCGTAACGGGGGTGTTATCCGATTTAGTTTGTATTATCACATTCTGTTGGTAAAAATGAGTTAAATGTTTTCCCGCTTCATTAGCGAGTGTGCGGACTTGATCGAGAAGAGATTGAGATAATTGCATGTTTATTTCCTACTTTGATTTCGGTAATAACAAGGAGAGGCAAATTGTCGTATAGATTGCTAGGATGGCAGAGCCCTCTAAGACGAATAATACACGGTCAGTCAGATATTGGGTATTTTGTGCGATGAGAAGATTGCCGATACTCCAATAACAAAAAAGAATGATGAATGAAAAAATGAGGATTTTATTCCACTGATGACGTAGATAGCCGCGGTATTTAGCAAAGTAAGCGTTGATTATCGCTGGCACGGTAAGTGGCCAGAATGTAAGAAAGAAACCAAATAATGCCGCATCGACGTTACCTTCTTTGCAGTAGTCTAGGCCAAAAATGGCATAAGCAATAACGCTACCTATCAACTGAGTAATCAGTGGGAAGATAATCATTGCCTTTAGATAAGGAGATTGCGTTGACACCTTAAGCTCCTAGAAAAATAGGCTATCCGAGGACAGCCTATTTAAATCCATTATTTCGATTTCTTCGCACGTAATACACGAGAAACGAAAATAAAGATACCAAAGATAAATACGGCAAGACCAAGTAACTCGCCAATATTATCCCAGTTTTCTAACGCTAAGGCTAATGGCGCTTCTGAACCACCCGAAGTCACAGATGCTGCAATAATAAAGGCTAAGATAACGCCCATTAAGCTTTCACCCACAATTAAACCTGCCGCGAAGAGTGTGCCGAAACGTTCTGCTTTTTTCTCCACTTCTGTATCGTTAGTGCGTTTTGCGTAGCTCTTAATATTGCGTGTGAGAAGCCATGCCATCACCGCACCGACTACAACCGGCATATTGATTGATGGTGGAAGGTAGATACCAATCCCGACGGCTAATACCGGTAAGGCAAAGCGACTGTTACTGGTTTTACGCATAAATGCATCTACAATAATCAACACAATACCTAAGCCCACACCACTTAAAATATAAGTCCATTCTAATTGGTTCGTAAAAATACCTTTAGAAATGGTGGTCATAATGGTGGCTTGTGGTGCAGAAAGTGCTTGTGCAGGATCCATATCTGGGCGTGGTAATGCGCCAGTGAAACCATAAGCGTGGTATAAAATTTCTAATACTGGTGCAATCACTAATGCACCCACGAAACAACCGATAATTAATGCAACCTGTTGTCTCCAAGGGGTGGCTTCAACTAGAAGACCGGTTTTTAAGTCTTGTAAGTTATCGTTTGAAATAGTCGCGGTGGTTAAAACGATAGATGCCGTGAATAAGGTCAATGCCGTTAAGAATTTTTGACCGTCAGCCGTTTCAAATAAACCACTGCTTTTACCAATGGTTACTAAAACAAGTGAAATCACGATAACAGAAATGATCCCGATACCAGAAATAGGGCTAGAAGATGAGCCTACAAGTCCAGCCATATAACCCGATGCGGCTGCAACGAAGAAGCCGATTAACACCGCGAGTAGCGTACAAACCACCACTAATAATACGGCAAGTTCAGCAGAAATAGGTGCTGCTGCCACAAAGTGATATAAGGAAATCACGATTAACACGACAGTCGCCAATAAAATGTAAATGATGGTTTTTGGTGATAAGTCGATATCAATACGATGTTCTGATTCCTCTTGGGAACCTTTTAACATACGGAAAGAATGAATCATCCCTTCGATCATTGGTTTGAGAAGGATTAATAATGTCCAAATCGCCGCGATACCGATAGTCCCGACACCAATAAAGCGTACTTTGGTTTTCCATTCAGTCATGGCATAGCTCACGATTGACGCATCGGTCGGCATATCCCCAGTTGCGGTGAAATAAGGTACAGCCACACCCCAAGCGAGGAATGTCCCGAATAACATCGCAAGACCGCCTACGATACCAATTAAGTAACCCGCACCCACTAAGGCAAGAGAGAAACCCATCGGTAATTGGAAAACGGCTTTGCCGTTAGAGAACCATGCACTTGCGCTGTCAGACATGACACGTAATGCGTTGGTGAAGAATGCAACGGTTCCTGCAAAAATACCGCCGTAAGCAATATCTTTTACACCACTGTCGCTTTCGCTATTGTTGCCCGCTTTTAAGATTTCAGCCGCTGCCACACCTTCAGGGTAAGGTAAGTCGCTGTTTACTACCATTGCACGACGTAATGGAATGGTAAATAGTACGCCTAGAGTACCACCAGCGGCACAGATAAGCACAGTTTGCCAAAATGGAAATTCTTGCCAGTAACCCATCATTAATAGGCCTGGAAGCACGAAAATAACAGAAGATAATGTCCCCGCTGATGAAGCTTGGGTTTGCACCATGTTATTTTCTAAGATACTGGAATCCTTGAAGAATTTTAAAATTGCCATAGAGATTACGGCAGCTGGAATAGAGGAGGCAAATGTCATCCCCACTTTAAGACCTAAATAAACGTTAGATGCAGTGAAGATCACTGTAATTAACGCGCCAAGGAACATTCCTCGGAAGGTCAATTCTTTTAAATTATCATGCGACATAAATTTTCCTGTTTATTTTGAAAAATGGCGATACATTCTCAAAAAAAGAATATTTATGCAAGTTTTATTTAAAGTTAATCGCTTGCGATTAGAATTTATCTAAATTTATTCGATTTATTTACGTTTTTTCAAAAAATCTCGTAAAGAATAAAGTGCAGCTAGGTTTCTGGCTTCATTAAATTCATCACTGACTAAAAGCGTATCGAGTTGAGATAACGGATAACGCACGATTTCTAATGGTTCAGGCTCATCGCCTTCTAGTTGATTTGGATACAGATCTTCACCTAATAACACGTGCATTTTATGTCCCATAATTTGTGGATTGATTTTCATGGTACGTAAAAATGTCCATTTTTTTGCGCCAAAACCAATTTCTTCCTGCAATTCTCGATTTGCACTTTGTTCGGGCGTTTCTCCCATATCCATTCCACCTTTTACAAAGCCTAACTCATATTGTTCTGTTCCGACCGCGTATTCACGAATGAGGAGTAAATCTTCACCATCAATCGCAATTACCATCACAGAATCTCGATTGAAAGGGCGGAAACGTTCATAAGTGCGGTCAATTCCATTGGAGAATTTGAGTTCAACAGCTTGAATTTCAAACAAGCGGGATTTTGCCACCGTAGAAAGGGAGAGAATGTGTGGAAGTTGTTTTTTCATGATATTAGCCCTATTATCTTATTATTAGCTCATCATACGCAAAGTGAGAGAAATAGGAAGAGTTATGGCTGAAAATAACGAAGTACGGTTAGATAAATGGCTTTGGGCGGCGCGTTTTTATAAAACCCGTAGCATTGCGAAAGCGATGATTGAAGGGGGAAAAGTCCATTACAATGGTCAGCGTGCTAAAGTGAGTAAAAATGTAGAAATTGGGGCGATGATTAAACTCCGTCAAGGCAATGATGAAAAAGAAATTGAAGTGATAGCTTTGAGCGATCAACGTCGTGGCGCCCCTGAGGCCCAATTGCTTTACCAAGAAACGGCGCAGAGTGTGAAAAAACGCGAGGAAATGGCGTGGGCAAGAAAAAATAATGCCCTTTCAATGCCGCATCCTGATCGTCGTCCAAATAAAAAAGAACGTCGAGATTTATTGAAATTTAAACACCAAGATGAGTTTTAGAAGACAAAAGTGCGGTCAAATTTGACCGCACTTTCGAAAATATTATTTACTATTTAAGCACATTACCATCTAATGCTACGTTAAATGGTTTCCCGCCTTTAATTCCTGGCATAATGACCTGAGGGCTATCGAAGTTACAAGTTTTATCTTTAAGCATATCGCACGGTAAGGCACAAAGTGACGGCGCTGGGCTTGGTTCACAAGATGAGCCTCCTTTTGCTTGGCAATTTTCAACCGCCATTTCTTTAGCGTGCTCAGGAATGATGCTATTTCCGAAGTAATCTCTCAAACCGCTACTATCTCTACCACTAGCTAGTCCTAGACACATATTACTTATACCAATCGCTAATTGGCAGTCTTTACCACCATACTCTTGACACTGTTTTAGTGCATCTTGTTTCGCCTGTTCAAGCGTACTATAGGCAGCATCTGAAGCCCACATCATTTTATTAATTTCTGGAGAGCGAGCAATAGCTGCCCATAATCTAGGTTTAATTTTGCGTTTTTTTAGTTCTTCTGGCGTAGCAATTTTTACTGCTTCTTGATATTCACCACAACCAAATTCTTTTTCAATGTCACCAAACCCGGTGGCATCTCTAATAGATGTGATTTTATGGTTTGCATCCGTAAATACATAAGTCCATGTATGGCCACCAGTATAGACTTTTTCTGTTGTCAGAAAGATTGTTCTAGCGTTTCGGCCAACTTCATAGGTTTGTAAATCATAAAGAGCAAGTCGATAAGCGTGAATATAACTTTTTTCATTATCTTTAAAGCATTGATAAGACTCATCAGGTAAACGTTTTCGAGCAAAAAACTCATAGTCTTCTTTACCATGCCAGTATAAGGTGTCTAATGGGTTATACATTGTTGAACAACTTGTTAAAAAGAGCGTGAATGCCGCGAGACAAATTAGCTTAATCTTATGAGATAACATGAGATATATTTCCTTATTAAAAGATAAAGGTACGTGAAAATAATATAGTGATTTACTCAGGTTATCAAATTTTATTGTAAGTATAAAGTGAATATTTTTATAGGTTTAAATAAAAAAGTGCGGTCAATTTTGACCGCACTTTGTGTATTAATGGTTTTTGTGGCTTGTACTGTAGAGAATTTTGTCGGTATAAGCCATCGCAATCGCTGAAATCAAGAAAGAAAAATGAATAATCACTTCCCACATAATCGTTTTTTCAGGAATTTTTGAGGCATTCACAAAGGTTTGCAATAAGTGAATCGAGGAAATGCTGATAATTGACATAGAAAGTTTCACTTTCAGCACAGTCGCATTCACATGGCTCATCCATTCAGGTTGATCAGGATGGTTTTTTGTACGAAGTTTTGAAACAAAAATCTCGTATCCGCCTAATGTCACCATCACCAATAAGTTCGCAATCATCACCACATCAATGAGATTGAGGACGGCGAGCATAATGGTGTCTGCATCCATTTCATTAACATTGGTGATGAGATACCACAAGTTTTTCATAAACTTGTAGGCATAGATGCCTTGCACGACAATTAAACCTAAGTAAATAGGCACTTGTAACCAACGGCTTGCAAAAATTGTTTTGCTTAGAAAACTGGTTTGTTCGTTATATTTTGCACATGGATCCGTGATTTCTTTTTGTTCTGTCGCCATAAAATTCCCCACAAATAAAAAATTCAAATAAAAAAGCGGCAAGAAAATAGCCTCTTTTAAAGAAAAATTCAACAGGTATGCTTTATTTTACCCCGTTCTCGGTAGTGATAAGAGATAGGCGCGTTAAATCCACGTCATTATTGAGCAATTCAACGTTTGGCATGCTCTTGTTAGCTTTCGCTGACAAATCTTTAAAGCGTTCCACTTTCCCCACTAAACCTTGTTGTCCCACAAGGGCAGTGACAGTGCTGTTGTATTGATTGCTCACAGTGGAAAGGGTGTTGCCCAGTTTGTTTAAGCGTTCTGCCACCAAGCAAATCTGGTTGTAAATTTCACCTGCTTTTTCCGCGATTTCTTTAGCCTCAGCATTGCCTCGTTCGATACGCCATAAATTCGCCACAGTACGCAAAATTGGCATAAGGGTCGTGTGCGAAACCATAATCACATTTTTCTCATAGCCATAATTAAACAGACTTGGGTCTAATTTTAAGGCTTCAATATAAGCCGGTTCTACGGCAATGAACATCAAGACAAAATTAGGACTGCGCATGCCAATCAAATTGCTGTAATCCTTGCGGTGCAAGTCATCAATGTGATTTTTCAGGGCTTTAATATGCTCCCTTAGTAAACGCTCACGTTCGAATTCATCCTCAGAATTGACCGCACTTTCGTAAGCATTCAATGACATTTTGCTATCAATGATGATGTTTTTCTCATCGGGCAGATTTAGCACAAAATCAGGATAGTTTCGACCGCCTTGTTCATCTTTAAAATGGGCCTGTGCACTGTAATGCACGTTTTCAATCAAGCCTGCCAACTGAAGCGCGCGCTCAAGTTGTACCTCTCCCCAGTTACCTAGGGTTTTCTTTTCACCTTTTAAAGCCGAAGTTAAATTATTGGCTTCTTGCGACATATTTAAGCCAATTTCCAACACCTTTTTGATTTCCGCTTCTAAACCCGCATTGCCTTTCACCGATTCCGAATGGATTTCATTGACTCGTTTTTGAAAGCCTTCGATTTGTTCACGGAAAGGCTTCAACAAGGTTTCCAATGCGGTTTGATTGGTTTGATTAAAGGATTGGCTTTTTTCTTCCAAAATGCGGTTGGCCAGATTTTGGAATTCCACGCCTAGCTGTTGTTTGGATTGCTCAATATGCTGTTGCTGTTCAGCAAAATGTTTTTCTTTTTCGGAAAGGGTGGTTTTCAACTCCGTTAATTCTTGTGAAAGTGCGGTCAATTTTTCCTGCGTTTTTTGCTGCTCTTGTTCTTTTCTAAGTAGATTTTCTTGCGCTTGTTGTAATTGATCTTGCAAGCTTTCGGCTTGTGCAGATGCTATTCCAAAGCGTTCTTTTAACGCGGTGATTTGCCCGCCAATTTGATCGTGACGAAGTTGTTCTTCATCCAATTCTTTTTCTAAATATTGGATTTTTTCATCACGTTCATTAAGGCGAGTTTGCAAGCCTTCTGAATGGGTTTGTACTTTAACAGCTTGCTGTTCTAGCTGATTTTTGGCCACACTTAAGGAATCAAAACGCTCAGCTAATTGATTGTAATCGCCGATAGTTTTATTGAGGTCTTGTTGTAATTCTTGCGTATCTCGTTTGCTGCGGCTTAATAGAAAAAGCATCACAATGCTAATAAAAAGCAGTACGGCAATGATGATTAAATATTGATTAGACGTGAGTTCTGACATAAATAGGCTCCTAGAAACGCAAAAATTTTAGCATATTCCCAGAAACTTTTTAAAAATTAAGAGGATTTTCACTAGACAAAGAAAGTGCAGTCAAAAATAACCGCACTTTTTAGGAAGATTAGTAGTTTGAGTTAATCAATACTTCTTCACCGTAGCCACCAAGGGTTGGCATCGGTTGGTAAGTTGAGTTTGCTGCACGCATTAAACGAATACCACGAATACCCGCTTCTTTTGCTGCTAGAATATCATCATCACTGTCACCATAGTGAATACTCACTTTGTGCTCAATAATACCCGGTGTTTTGTTATATTTAGTTGGAAGTTTGCGACCGCCCATGAATTCTACAGGGTGCATGTCTTTAATATTAAAGGCTTTTTGTAGCACAGGTGTCACACCATCTTTATCGCCAGCTGTACGACCGGTAATAAAATAAATTTGGTCACCACGTGCTTGGTGCATATTAATTAAATCCACCGCAATTTGTTTTGGAATGGAATATTGGTCACAACCTGCATTCACTTCATTCCAGAAATCTTGATTTTTTAAGTAATCATTTTTACCTGGGGAGTATTTTTCTTGGCCGTGATAGAAACAAGGACTACTGAAAAGTACAGTATCGTCAATGTCGAAGCTCACATTAATGGGTGCTTTGCCTTCCAATTCCTTTTTCAATTGTTCAACAGAGATCCAGTGAATCGGTTTTTGCTCTGTCATTTCACGAGCATTCGTACCTTGTTCAGTGTAAGGTTCTTTGTTTGATGCAAAAGT
Organism: Haemophilus parainfluenzae; assembly: GCF_014931395.1. Taxonomy (NCBI): domain Bacteria; kingdom Pseudomonadati; phylum Pseudomonadota; class Gammaproteobacteria; order Pasteurellales; family Pasteurellaceae; genus Parahaemophilus; species Parahaemophilus parainfluenzae. The sequence goes on from NZ_CP063120.1 coordinate 714,508, forward strand.
AGAGACTGCGCTTGCCGCTAAAATTGCAATGGCAGAAAGTTTAAGTAAATTTTTCATGTTTTCCTCATTAAGTAGTTTGTTTTACTTGTAACAAATCATATCCTTTTAAAATATGGGTGTGAAATAATAGCAATCGTTTGCTATTTAAAAAAGTGATCTTTGTCACATTTTTTTGAGATGGTTGTTTAATAAAGCATCAAAGAAAAATTACCCCTTGAATTTGGCTGAATTGAACGCCATATAACGAATAACTTTTCTTAAAAGAAGGATAAAAGAATGACAACAATTGTAAGCGTACGTCGTAATGGCCAAGTGGTTGTTGGAGGCGATGGACAGGTTTCATTAGGCAACACCGTTATGAAAGGGAATGCCCGTAAAGTACGCCGTTTATATAATGGCAAAGTTTTAGCCGGTTTTGCAGGTGGTACAGCCGATGCGTTCACCTTATTTGAATTATTTGAGCGTAAATTAGAAATGCATCAAGGGCATTTGTTAAAAGCCGCTGTAGAATTAGCCAAAGATTGGCGAACTGATCGAGCGTTACGCAAATTAGAAGCAATGTTGATTGTGGCGGATGAAAAAGAAAGTTTAATCATTACCGGTATTGGTGATGTGGTGCAACCAGAGGCCGATCAGATTTTAGCCATTGGTTCTGGCGGTAATTATGCATTATCGGCAGCCCGTGCGTTGGTGGAGAATACTGATTTATCAGCTCGTGAAATTGTGGAAAAATCTTTAAAAATTGCCGGTGATATTTGCGTGTTTACCAATACAAATTTCACTATCGAAGAATTACCGAATAAATAAGGAAAAATTATGTCTGAAATGACCCCTCGTGAAATTGTTTCCGAATTAGATCAACATATTATCGGCCAAAAAGAGGCGAAAAGAGCGGTTGCGATCGCATTACGTAACCGTTGGAGAAGAATGCAGTTGCAAGAACTACTTCGCCATGAAGTCACCCCTAAAAATATTTTAATGATTGGGCCAACGGGTGTGGGTAAAACCGAGATTGCACGTCGTCTTGCAAAATTAGCCAATGCGCCATTCATTAAAGTGGAAGCAACCAAGTTCACCGAAGTGGGCTATGTGGGGAAAGAAGTGGATTCCATTATCCGGGATTTAACGGACAGTGCGATGAAATTGGTTCGCCAACAAGAAATTGCGAAAAATCGTGCGAAAGCCGAAGATGCGGCGGAAGATCGTATTTTAGATGCATTACTACCACCACCGAAAAATCAATGGGGTGAAGTCGAAAACCACGATACCAACAGCAGCACTCGCCAAGCGTTCCGTAAAAAATTACGTGAAGGTCAATTAGACGATAAAGAAATCGAAATTGATGTGTCTGCGGGCGTTTCAATGGGCGTAGAAATCATGGCACCTCCAGGCATGGAAGAAATGACTAATCAGTTGCAATCCATGTTCCAAAGTTTAGGTTCGGATAAAACTAAAAAACGCAAAATGAAAATTAAGGATGCATTAAAAACCTTAATTGACGATGAAGCAGCAAAATTGATCAATCCTGAAGAATTGAAACAAAAAGCCATCGATGCAGTTGAGCAAAATGGTATCGTGTTTATTGATGAGATCGACAAGATCTGTAAAAAAGGCGAATACAGTGGTGCGGATGTTTCTCGTGAAGGTGTGCAACGTGACTTATTGCCATTAGTGGAAGGTTCAACGGTGAATACTAAACATGGGATGGTGAAAACTGATCATATTCTCTTTATTGCATCGGGTGCATTCCAAGTGGCGCGTCCATCGGATTTAATCCCAGAGTTGCAAGGTCGTTTGCCGATTCGTGTTGAATTATCAGCATTAACAGCAGAGGATTTTGAGCGTATTCTAACTGAGCCAAATGCGTCTTTAACAGAGCAATATAAAGCCCTCATGGCAACAGAAGGCGTGAGCATTGAGTTTACACAAGATGCGATTAAGAAAATTGCTGAAGCAGCTTTCCGTGTGAATGAGAAAACAGAGAATATCGGAGCAAGACGTTTACATACCGTTATGGAACGTTTAATGGATAAAATCTCATTTGATGCGAGCGATATGAACGGACAAACCGTGAATATTGATGCGGCCTATGTGATTGAGGCATTAGGCGAAGTGATCGAGAATGAAGATTTAAGTCGATTCATTCTGTAATGAAAGTTTAGATAAAGAAAAAGGGGCTGTAACAGAATGCTGTGAAACCGCATTCTAGTTGCAGTCCCTTTAAAATATAGAAAATACCAAGGCTTTTAAAGTAATACGTTCTTTAAAGCTCTTGGTATTTTTCATTTTTAGGCGCACTTAAATAAGCCCTAGTCAGATTAAAATTTTTTGGATTTAAGCTACTTCTTTAATCTCGAATAAGGTCTTGTTAATTCGGCCAGATTGTATTCTGTTATGTAATTTTGCAAGATTAAATCTCATCGCTCGAATATAGAGCATTTTATGAACATTATCTTTACCGCGATGGTTAAATCGTTTAAATTGAAAGTCCTCTTTAAGTACACCGAAGGTACCTTCCACTTGTATGGAACGTTTAGTCCGTAATTGTATGCCTTCAGCACTTATTAATCGCTTTTGGTTATCTGCCAATAATGCATCATATGCTGGATTCGTTTCAATTTGTTTAGGATTAGATGCATTCCATATTTTGGCATATGGCTGGCATTCTTTACGAAGACCACAGCGAGGGTTGATAGGAACGTGCTGAACTGCACAGTATTCTACGAATATCGATATAGCAAATGCACGAGTAAAACGATGTTCACTGGGGAACCGTAAAAAGTAACATAGGAATTAATTTAATCAAACAGACATATTACAGTAGATTTAATTTGGTAAGCAATTCCATAATATTTTCTCCTAATACTAGATTTGTGATTGTCTTTGATGGACTTAGATATTCTATCATTTGTCGATAGAGAAAGGGGTCACCATATGGTGCATCAGAACTAAATAAGCATCTTTCAGGCAATTCTAATAATGCCATTTTTGTTGCTATAGATGTAAATTGTGCTGATAAATCTAAATATATATTAGGTACTGTTTTTGCTAATTCAATTAATTCCATCCAATTAGTACCGCCTAAATGACCAAAAATGATTGGCACTGTAGGGAATTTTTTACATAAATCTACAAGTGAAAATATCATTTCTTTTGTTACTGGTAGAAATGTATGTATCCAGAGGGGATATATTCTATTGGAGCATACTATTTTCATAATGTCCCCTATTTGTTGTATTTGAGCAATAGTACTAGGTGTAAATTCTCCAAGCCCCATTAAGTGATTTCTACATATTTGTTTGTCAATCCATAATTCTATATCGAATGATGTCATACCTAATGGTATATTTCCAAAACCTAGAAATCTATCAGGGTAATAATTCATTGCTGTGGTTAAATCTTTTATATTATTTTCATATAGTCTTTTCTTTTCTTTCGCATTTATATTTCCATTTAACACGGAATTTAGCATAGAAATTTGTTGTTTTAATTCCTGTAAAGAATGAGCCTGTTCGGGATGAGGAGTTGTAGTAAATAGAATAGCTTTATCAATTTTTGATTGATCCATCAACTCTATTTGATTTTCGGTTGGCAATATTAGGTGTTCGTGACTATCTATAACCATTGTTATTCATCTCCTATTATTTTATTACTAAATATATTATAGTAATAACTGTACGCTTTATTATGATATATAACAAGAAGGCACTTTCTCTATACTACGTATCCTTTAGTATAGTAGGTGTAAAAGAGGGTAGTATTTTGTCGAAAGTAGATTCTATTAATCAAGAATGTCCTATGGAGATTGCTTTAAATCTGTTAAGCGGTAAGTGGAGGTTAAAAATACTGTATTATTTACTAAAGGGAGAGTCAATTCACTTTAATCAATTACAACGATTATTAGGAGATATAACGACAAAAGTGTTGACGGCTCAATTACGTACACTAGAAGAAGCGGGTATTGTATCTAGAGTTGTATATGATGAATCGCCAATTAGAGTTAAATATTCTATGACAGATACAGGTAAAACACTGATTCCACTTATGACCGAATTATGTAATTGGGGGAAGACATACAAAAAAAGCCGACTTTAATAGGCGGCTTTTATCATAATTATTAATTCTTGATATAATTTAGCATCTCAACTTTTATCTCTAGATTAAGATTAGTGACCGCCACAACCACAGCCGCCATGACCGTGTCCGTGATCATGATCGTGGTTATGACCACCGCCACAGCAACCGCCGTGTCCATGATCGTGATCATGGTGGTGATGACCGTGACCGCCGCAACCACAACCGTGACCATCTTCGTCATCATGATGGTGGTGGTGATCATGTGCGCCATGTACGTGACCGTGAGCAATTTCTTCTAATGTTGCTTCACGAGTACCAACAACTTCCACAGTGAAGTGTAATTCTTGACCCGCTAACATGTGGTTACCATCAACTACCACTTCATCGCCATCCACTTCAGTGATCACAACAGGAACTGGGCCGATGTCTGTATCTGCTAAGAAACGCATACCAACCACCACTTCATCAACGCCTTGGAATACATCTTTTGGTACACGTTGAACCATGTTTTCATTGTATTCGCCGTAGCCTTCTTCAGGTTGAACACGCACTTCAAATTTGTCGCCAACTTCTTTACCTTCTAAGGCATTTTCAAGACCAATGATTAAGTTATTGTGGCCTTGTAAATATTCTAATGGTTGATTTGCTGGTGCTTCATCAACTAATACACCGTCTTGAGTACGTACTTGGTAAGCGATACTCACAACCGTATTTTTTGCTACTTTCATAGTGTTTTCCTTATTAAAAAAATCGTCGTTCATTGTATAGAAAATTATTCTTTAAGCAATGCAATTCGCGCATTCACACTGACTTTAATTTTCTCTTTGCCACTTTGAGTGTAAGTTTCATCTTTTTCATCCGAGTAAGAGAAACTTTTTGCCATCATAGCCCCTGCGGCATAAGGGCGAAAATCATTCGCGGAATCATTGGCAGAAGACACGTCAAGGCTTTGTGTGTGATAACCTTTCATCTGCAAAGATTCTTGAATTAATAGGGCTTTATCTTTAACTTTTGCTAAAGCCTCTTTGGTTAATTCATTTTCTAAACTACTTAATTTCTCACGTGAAACAGAGGCACTTACGCGATCAATGGCTAATACGCCATCTAATTCATGTACTAATGTTGATAATGCTTGAGAATCTTTACTTTCTAAGGTTAATTCTGCACGCGCAATCCAGCCTTGTTGTTTGCCTTTATTGTCATAGCGAATCCAGGTATTGCGAGAATTATCTTTAATTTCAACCGCACTTTGTGCTTTTGCCAACTCAATGGCTTTATTCATTTTTTCCGCCATAGTTTTATTGAGTGCGGATAAATCATTGCCTTCCGCTTGGTAAAAAAGGGACACTTGCAATAAATCTCGTTCTACCTCTCTTTCAGCTTCAACACTAAAGCTGACATCCGTTGACTGATGAAATACGGGTTCTGTTGCAAAAGAAGCGATAGGCAAGGCAAGTAATGCTAAAGAAAGCGTTTTGAGTTTCATTGTTTCATTCCTATTTGGGTAAGATAAAAATTAAGGGCGGTTTAATACGCCCTTTGTTATTATTAATGTAAACGTTCGTTGTCGTCTTCGACATCTTCATCGTCAAAAAATTCGCCGTCATCGCCGTATTCATCGTCCTCTGCATTCGGATCTTCAAAATACGTGCCCCAGCCATCATAAATGCCTTTGTATTTTTCCACTAATGGTAAAATTTCTTTTTGTTGTGCATCGATAATTTCAGGTTTTAATTCTACTTCACTGATGATGTCAAAACAGAAAATGACCTTGCCATTTTCATCTTCAAATTCTTCCGCTTCTGACACTTCATAGCCTGCTTTGAAAGCATCCACAGCAATTTTTTCTAATGTATCAAAATCATAATGAGCGATGTGATGTTCGATAATATAAAGGGCATCCGGATCGCTGCCATCATTTAATAAATCCGTAATGATTTCACGGGTTTCTTCTTGTAGTTCGTTAAAGTTCGTCATAAGGCATTCCTTTTGTCAGAAAAAGTGCGGTCATTGTAGGGGATAAAAATGAAAATGTCGCTAAAAATTTATGCTCATTTCAGTTTGCCTTGAGGGGGCGGAAAGGTTAAAATTCTGCGCGGATAAATTGTGCTTAACATGCCCAGCTGATCACGCTATTTATTGCAGCGAAAAAGTTGGGCTTTCTTATTTTAGAACGAAAAAAATGGTCAAACATCTCCCTTATTTCACCTTAAAAACACCGCCAAAATCAACCGCACTTTTAAAGCAAGAGTTCGCTGATTTTATTGTTAAAGAAGATCTTGGCTATGAAATGTCAGGCGAAGGCGAATTTGTGGCGGTAAAAATTCGTAAAACGGATTGTAATACGTTGTTTGTGGGCGAAAAACTTGCCAAGTTTGCGGGTATTTCTGATCGAAATATGGGGTATGCAGGTTTGAAAGATCGTCATGGCATTACAGAGCAATGGTTTTGTTTGCAAATGCCGGGTAAGGAAACGCCAGATTTTAGTCAATTTCAATTGGAAGGTGTCGAGATTTTAGACGTTACTCGCCACAATCGTAAAATTCGTACCGGTAGTCTTCAAGGAAATACCTTCGAGATTTTATTGCGTGGTGCAAAAGAAAGTGATGAGTTAAACGAACGCTTAAATTTTGTGGCGAAATACGGTTTCCCTAACTACTTCACTGAACAACGTTTTGGGCGTGATGGTCATAATCTGACTCAAGCGATTCGTTGGGCGAAAGGGGAGATTAAGGTCAAAGATCGTAAAAAACGCAGTTTTTATCTTTCAGCAGCTCGCAGCGAAATTTTTAATTTAGTTGTAGCAGAACGAATTGAACAAAATGTGGCAGATCAGGTTCTAAGAGACGATATTGTGCAATTAAACGGATCGCACAGTTGGTTCAAGGCTGATGAAAATGAAGATTTAGTGGTCTTACAGCAACGTTTGAACGAACAAGATATTTTGCTCACTGCGCCTTTAATTGGCGAACAAAATTTATCCGCAAGTGCGGTCGAAAATCAAGTGGTTTTGGAACATCAGGTTTTTCAAGAATTAATGAAACAAGAAAGAATGAAAGCCGCTCGCCGTCCTTTATTAATGCAGGCAAAAGATTTTCATTGGACGTTTGTTGAAGAAGGATTGAAGCTCTCATTTTATTTGCCTGCGGGGAGCTATGCCACTGCATTGGTGCGAGAGTTAGTGAATATAAAGGAAGAAGAATAATGCGAATTTTAGTCAGCAATGATGACGGTTTTCACGCCGAAGGGATTCAAGTTTTAGCAAAAGAATTACGCAAAATTGCCGATGTGGTGATCGTTGCACCCGATCGTAATCGTAGCGCAGCATCAAGCTCATTAACGCTTGTTGAGCCGCTTCGTCCGCGTCATTTAGACAGTGGTGATTATTGCGTGAATGGCACACCGGCTGATTGTGTGCATTTGGCATTGAACGGTTTTTTATCTGGACAAGTGGATCTTGTGGTATCGGGTATTAATGCAGGTTGTAACATGGGTGATGATACGATTTATTCAGGTACTTTGGCTGCAGCATTGGAAGGCCGACATTTAGGGTTGCCAGCTATTGCGGTATCTTTAGATGGCCGTTTGCATTATGAAACAGCGGCTCGCGTGGTGTGTGATTTGATTCCGAAATTACATCCTCAATTATTGAATAAACGCGAAGTGATCAATATCAATGTGCCAGATTTGCCTTACGAAGAGCTTAAAGGCATCAAAGTCTGTCATTTAGGTTATCGCTCATCCGCTGCAGAAGTGATTAAACAAGAAGATCCTCGTGGCGAAAATATTTATTGGATTGGCCCGTCAGGCTTGCCAGAATATGATGGTGAAGGTACAGATTTCCATGCGGTAAAAAATGGTTATGTTGCCATTACGCCAATTCAAGCGGATCTTACTGCTCATCAGTCAATTGCTGCTTTACAAGATTGGCTGGAAAGTGAATAATGTGCCGTTTTGAAACGAATTTTCCCTATTGAAGCAATAAAGGATAAGTGAATGAATATTTTTGGTGCGATGTATGATAAAACAATGCAATGGTCAAAACATCGCTTTGCCGTGTTTTGGTTATCCTTTGTGAGTTTTATTGAGGCCATTTTTTTCCCTGTTCCACCGGATGTGATGTTGATTCCGATGTCAATGTCAAAACCGAAAAGTGCATTTCGTTTTGCACTTTATACTACGATTGCTTCGGTTGTCGGTGGAATGATTGGTTATGCTATTGGTTACTATGCCTTTGATTGGGTTCAAGGTTATATTCAACAATGGGGCTACCAAGCTGCTTGGGAACAGGCCATGGCGTGGTTTAAAGAATGGGGCGTGTTAGTGGTCTTTGTTGCCGGTTTTAGTCCTATTCCTTATAAAGTTTTCACGATTTGTGCCGGTGTGATGCAAATGGCGTTTATTCCATTTGTGATTACCGCATTTGTATCGCGTTTTGCTCGTTTCATTTTAGTCGCAAAACTGGCCGCATGGGGCGGAGAGAAATTCGCCGCGAAATTACGTAAATCTATTGAAATCATTGGTTGGAGTGTGGTCGCTCTGGCTGTGATTGCTTATCTTATTTTAAAATAACAGGATGACCTTTTTTATGAATAAATTACTCTTAATTATCTCGAGTGCATTGCTGATTTCAGCTTGTGCAGGAGAACCACAAAAACAAGATCCCGACGCATTACCTAATGGTATTATGCAACCCGTAGAAGGAACGGGAGCGGTTGCCGGTGGTAGCTTTATGCCGGAAATTGAAAAGAATTCGATGCCAAATCAAATGAAATAAATTTAATGTTAAAGGAAGAATAAATGAAAAAATCGTTTTTATTGCTCCCTGTGAGTATCGCTATTTTAACAGCTTGTAGTTCAAATAGCCCTGCGCCAATTGAAAATGTAGATGGCACACTTTCTCCGGGCGTAATGCAGCCTGTTGATAATAATTCGAGCGGTACATGGCAGCCAGAAATCCAACAAAATACCATGCCAAGTACAATGGGCAATAGCGTGCCAACGGGCACTCAAACACCACAACCAAGTTTTCAACCAACTTATCAACCGGTTCAACAACCTGCTGCAGCACAGCCTAAACCAACGCCAGCTCCAGCACCGGTTCAACCACAGACTAAAACCGTAACCAAAACGGTTTCAGATTGCACCAGCTCTGGCGCAATCAACGTGCCGCGTAATCCAAATACCAATGCGCCGGATTACAGCCAAATTCAAAAAGGTTCATACAAAGGAAATACCTATAAAGTAAACAAAGGCGATACCATGTTCCTAATCGCTTACTTGACCGGTATGGACGTGAAAGATTTAGCGAGCATGAACAATATGAAAGAGCCTTATAGCTTAAGTGTGGGCCAAACGTTAAAAATTTCAAATTGTTCAACTAAAACGGTTACCACGACTGTACCAGTGAAAACGACGGCACCAACTGCACCAACAGCTCCAGCTGAACCAGAAGTGACTTATACACCAGGTGCGAATGGTACGCAAATTGGCTCTGATGGTACGGTAATTGGTCCAATTAAAGCTGGTGTCGCAACTGGTGGTACATCAACCCCAGCGTTTACCAACAATACACCGAGTACGCCAGTGACAACGACGACAACACAAGTGGAAACCACAAACAATACACCAGTTAATGCGAACGTTGTGGCACCAGTGGCATCGAATGTGGCATGGCAATGGCCAACCCAAGGCAATGTGATCCAAGGCTTCTCTAATACCGATGGAGGTAACAAAGGGATCGATATCAGCGGTTCTCGCGGACAAGCGGTTAAAGCTGCCGCGAGCGGTCGTGTTGTGTATGCGGGTAACGCATTACGTGGCTACGGTAACTTAATCATCATCAAACATAATGATGATTTCTTAAGTGCTTATGCACACAACGACAAGATCCTTGTGAGCGATCAACAAGAAGTGAAAGCGGGTCAAGAGATTGCGAAAATGGGTAGCACTGGAACCAATGCTGTGAAACTTCACTTTGAGATCCGTTATAAAGGTAAATCTGTCGATCCAGTTAGATACTTACCGAGAAGATAATCTTTTCTCAGAAAAAAGTGCGGTTAAAAATGACCGCACTTTTTGTTATACTCTCACCAATTTTTTCTCAATGCTTAGAATCTAAGGTTAATTCAATGCGTACAAGTCAATATTTATTCTCAACATTAAAAGAAACTCCGGCTGAAGCGGCCATTGTAAGCCATCAATTAATGCTTCGTGCGGGGATGATTCGCCCTCTTGCTTCAGGTCTTTATAACTGGATGCCAACAGGCTGGCGTGTGCTCCGTAAAGTAGAAAAAATCATTCGTGAAGAAATGGATAAAAGCGGTGCACTTGAAATCAAAATGCCAGTCGTGCAACCAGCAGAATTATGGGAAGAATCAGGTCGTTGGGAACAATATGGTCCAGAATTACTTCGTTTTGAGGATCGCGGAAACCGTAACTTTGTATTAGGTCCAACACATGAAGAAGTGATTACGGATTTAGTTCGTCGCGAAGTGTCATCATACAAGCAACTTCCGATCAATTTATACCAAATTCAGACCAAATTCCGTGATGAAGTGCGTCCTCGTTTCGGTGTCATGCGTTCACGTGAATTTATCATGAAAGATGCGTATTCTTTCCATGCGGATCATGCGAGCTTACAACAAACTTATGATGTGATGTACCAGACTTATAGCAATATTTTCAATCGCTTAGGTTTAGATTTCCGTGCCGTACAAGCGGATACCGGTTCTATCGGTGGTAGTGCATCACATGAATTCCAAGTGTTAGCAAACAGCGGTGAAGATGATGTGATTTTCTCTACGGAATCTGATTACGCTGCAAACATTGAATTAGCGGAAGCGGTGGCAATTGGTGAGCGCGCCGCACCAACGAAAGCGATGGAATTAGTTGATACGCCAAATGCAAAAACAATTGCAGAGTTGGTGGAACAATTCAATTTGCCAATTGAGAAAACGGTTAAAACCTTGATTGTAAAAGGTGCAAGCGAAGATCAACCGTTAGTGGCATTAGTGATTCGTGGTGACCATGAATTAAATGAAATTAAAGCAGAAAAATTACCAGAAGTGGCTTCACCATTTGAGTTTGCGGATGAAGCTGTTATCAAAGCTAAAATTGGTGCGGGTGTCGGTTCATTAGGCCCTGTTAATCTCAATATTCCTGTGATTGTTGACCGTTCAGTGGCATTAGTGTCTGATTTCAGTGCGGGGGCAAACATTGATGGTAAACATTACTTCAATATCAACTGGGAGCGTGATGTAGCGTTACCAAAAGTGGCGGATATTCGTAACGTAGTTGAAGGTGACCCAAGCCCAGATGGTAAAGGTACCTTATTGATTAAACGTGGTATCGAAGTAGGCCACATTTTCCAATTAGGTAAAAAATACTCAGAAGCGATGAATGCGACTGTTCAAGGTGAAGATGGTCGTCCAATGGTCGTAACCATGGGATGTTACGGTATTGGTGTAACGCGTGTGGTCGCGGCAGCGATTGAACAGCATTTTGACGAGCGCGGTATTGTATGGCCAACAGATGAAATTGCGCCATTCACCGTAGCTGTCGTGCCAATGAATATGCACAAATCTGAAAGCGTTAAACAATATGCGGAAGAATTGTACCGCACTTTACAAGCACAAGGCGTTGAAGTGATCTTTGATGACCGCAAAGAACGCCCAGGTGTGATGTTTGCGGACATGGAACTTATCGGTGTCCCACACATGGTGGTGATTGGTGAGAAAAATCTCGCAAACGGCGAAATCGAATACAAAAATCGCCGCACCGGTGAAAAACAAATGATTGCAAAAGATCAGTTGTTAGATTTCTTGAAAGGGCAAATTAAAGCTTAGCCAAAAGTTAAAATTCATGGCATAGCTTTAATGGCTATGCCAAGGATGTATTTAATTTATAATAAACAAAACGGTTGTTGAGTTTGTCTCAGCAACCGTTTTTTGTGGTTAAAATGTTTTACTCATTTCTAAGAATACACGATTTTTATCGTAACCATAGAAAGGATGATTACTTTTCACTTTTTGATAAGACCATGTAATCTTAGGCGTAATTCCCCAGAAATAGAGATCGCGATGCCATAATGTTAACGTTGAAGCATATTCTCTATTTTTCTGACGAATGTTAAAGAAATCAGCCGCTTGATAATGACGTTTAGCATATGAAAGCGTGACTCGGCTTGATATTCCCCATGGCCATTCTTGTCCCCAACCAAGGCGTCCACCTGCTCGTTGGTAGGCGTTATCTTTGTCTCGAGTATTTTCACGAGAATAATCTACCCCAGCAAACCAATGTTGTCCGCTTTTCGGAACATAGAGTAATGTGTTGGAAAATAAATAATTGTTGCCGTTTAAATGTTTTCGCCAATCATAGCGTTGTTCGCCATATTCCAAAGCAGATGAAATTTGCCAACGAGGATTAAGCCAGTAACTAATATCAAAACGTACGCCTGAGTTTTTAGAGTATTGTTTGAGTGCATCGCTACCACTTGAGCCACCACTATACCAACGTTTCTCGGTAAATGGTGTTAAGGATAGTTCTAGGTGAGAAGTTTGATAACCTAATCCCCAACCTAAACGCGCATTTAATTCGTTATATTTTTTGTTATTCCAGTAGTATTTACCTTGTCCATCAAAGCCTAATTTGGTGAAAAAGTTATTTGCGAGAGACCATTTTTTCTCAACGCCTAATGAATAAGAAAGCCCTTGTGCACTTTCTTTGCGCCAAGCTTGCCAGTTACCAATATGAGTACCTGCTCTGGGCGCATTGTTGATATTGCTTTCATTGAGGAAACTTACACCACCATAAAATTTCCATTGATCGCGTTGATTTAATGCAGATAAATATTGATCAATAATGGCAGCCATTTCAGGCGTCATTTGCTCCGCACGTAATTTTTGGAACTGATCTTTTGCTGCTTCATTATCGTTATTTAAAAAGAGCGCTTGAGCAAGTTGATAACGTAATGGCAAACTATCAGAGTATTGGGTGAATAGGGTACGATAACGTTGCGCAGCCTCACTATAGTTGCCTTTATGACGGGCATCAATAGCTTCAGCCCAGCTCAATAGCACAGGATCCTTTTTAGGGAGTTCTCGATATAAAGGTAATAAAAGTGAAACAGCTTCCTCGTTATTTTGTAAGACAGAAGGAATCATTCCACGTACGATTAAATCAGGATGACGAGCTAGCTCTTCTTTAGTCATCGAGACTGAGCCTTCATTATTTGTCTTCGGTTGGATCGCAGGTGCTTGAAGCTTTGGTGCAGCAACCTGAATATTTTTGTCTAAGGTGTCATTTTTCGATTGTGCTACCTCGGCATTTGCCCACTGAGCACATATCATGCTTAATACTGTATATAAAAAAGTTTTTGTAAATTTCATTTGTTATCAAAAGAGAAATAAAGCAAGCTCAAGGCTTGCTTTATTCATATTAGGATTAAAATTAATTATTGTTTTTTAGCACCGAATACGCCAAGGTAAGAGGCTTTTTCATTTACATAGCTACCAGCTAACTCACTAGCGTTATTTCCGTAGAAACGACCTACAGCTTCTGTACCTTCAGCAGTTTTACCGTTAAATTGGTTACCATCAATTTTCGCAGAAAGTTTAACCTCGTTGATATTGCCAAATGCTTTTCCATCATCTGGAGTAATAGAGCCTTCAAATGACTTATCAGCAAAATTTACATTAAATTTTGCGTTACTTAAGCGATACGTATCAATAGCTGAACCACTATCTGCATAACCGTGTACACCTTGTCCAACATAGGTAGCGCTACCGCTAGTTGGCATGTCGGTTGTAGGATTGATACCGTAAGAGACTAAGTAATAATTATTTAAGCCATCCTCTGTAATTAATCCCCAACGTACATTTTTATATAATGAACCGTTAACTATGCGGGTAATATTGTTGGCAGTGATGTTGAGAACCTTTCCAGCCCCCATCCCTTCAGGAATTATATTAATACTTTTACCTTCAACATCTAGCACATAAAGATTTGGATTGCCAGAAATGGATGCTGTTTGAATAGTTCCACCTTTTTTAGGTATGATGAAGCTAGCATGTTTATCTGTGAGTGCTCGATTAGTATTACCACTCTGAGCATTAGGGGTTGATGGTTTAGCCACATTTTCAGCTGGAGTAGATTGGCTTGATGCTGTCTGATTGTTTGTAGATGTAGTAGTATTTGGTTGCTGAGTCGTATTATTGGCAGTAGTGCTTGGCTGACTTTGCTTAGTCGGATTGGTTGAAGCTGGAACATCTGGGGCATCACTACCACCACCGCTGCTACCACATGCTGATAATACTAAAGCTGCTAATGCAGTTGTACCAAATTTTAAAACATGATTTAAAGAAGACATACTAATATTCCTTATTTAAACAGTAGAAGTAAAATACCTTTTAGAAGATATCCTGCGAAGACTATCATTTCAATTTTAATTTGTCTATAAAGTTATTTATAAGTGTATTAATTGTGAGATAAATTACAATATTATTTAAGTTATATTTTTGTAAATTTATTAGTCATGTCAAAAGGGAAACAAAGCAAGCATAAGGCTTGCTTTATCATATCAGGGTTAAAACTCATTATTGTTTTTGTGCGCCAAATGCAGCAGCCCAATTGTTATCATTAGCTTCGGCTAAACCAGCAAGTTGTTTTGCTTGTTCTCCATAAAACTTACCTTCTACACTTGCTACTGACGATGGTAATAAAGAGGTATTTGCATATCCATTAAAACTGTTACCTGAAATAGAGGCATTAATATTTACATATTGAATGTCGTTGATACCTAATGAACCGCTTAATGATTTATTACCAAAATCAACACTAAATTGAGAGTTACCAATATGGTAGTCGTCCTCATCCGATTCAGTGATATCTATTGCAAGGATAGATTGACCAGAATAAGAAGCGCTACCGCTTGTTGGCATATTAAGAGTTGGGTTACCGTTATAGAATAAATAAAATTTGCCATTGTCATCTAAGCTATCGTTAATACCGAAACGAATATCAGAATAACGTCCACAGCATACATCTATACGTCTGTCATTGGCAGTAGTCTTAGTCCACCCCCCCGCTGAAATGTTTGGAAATCCAATTTCTAGATTGATTCCCTCAACATTGATGCTCGTTGTATTATAGCCATTGATTGTTACCCGACGAAAGGAACCATTATCATCGATAAATGCAGTACCTGTTTTTTTATTGGCTTGTTGTTGAACTACATTGTTATTAACAAGAGTATTTGATTGATTTAATTCATTGTTATTTACGGGTGAGCTATCTTGATTATCACCGCCACCACCGCTACTACCACAAGCAGATAATACTAAAGCGGTTAATATAGTGGTACCAAATTTAAAAACATGATTTAAAGAGAGCATAATAATATTCCTTATTTAAAAAGTAGAAGTAAAACAACTTAGAGGCTACCATTTCAAGTTTAGCCTGTCTATAAAGTCAGTTGATTTTATAAGGTTAAGTATTTTAATTCAAAAATAAATTACAATATTTATTTTTTATTCAACCTCCCACCAAATCAACGCCCATTTGCGTTGTCCGTGCTTTATCGGTTCATTATTTATTTGTTTTTGTTGATAGAATTGAGCTAAGTCTTGTTTTTCTTTTTCGGTGAGATTGCCGAGAGAAAATTCCACAGAATTTAATAAATCCTCAAAGGTTTCGCCTTGGAAATGACCGGATTCGGTTTCAATAAAACTCACATTCGCGTGAATGCCTTTTTGGTAGAGACGATTGACTAAATAAATATAAGTTGGGAAGCCAACGTCATCACGGCCAATGGCTTCAAATACGCCTTCATCAAGAAAATGGCGTTGTGTCACCGAGGTTAAAAAGACGCGTTTTTTCGCCTTGCTTTGCAGTTTTTCAATCATGTCATCCAAATCATCCACAAGCGTCGAGCGAGAGGCGAGTATTACATCGGCTTGAGGCACATCATCCCAGTTATCCGACCATGATTTATGTAGAAGCGTAATATTATTCAGTTGATGCTTTTCTTTATATTGCTGAACCATCTCTAACATGCCTTGGCTGTAATCGAGGGCATACACGGCTTGGCATTGTTGGGCTAAAGGAATAACAAACGTTCCAGGGCCACAGCCGATATCTAATACGGTTTCATCAGGTTGCACATTCATGGCTTTGAGTAACGTTTCATTATAACGACTTGGTTTGCCCACTAAATTCTCAGCCATTTTAGGGGCTTTTTTATCCCACTTTGTTGGTGGAAGATTATAGTGATTACAGGATTTTAGATGTTGTTGATAGAGATCGTTGAAATTGATGTCGTTGATGATCATAGTGACGCCCCAAAGTGCGGTTAGTTTTCAGATTGTTTTGAATTGCTTGCTGATTATATGCTTTCTCCCACTGAAAATCATTTGAAAATGATTGACGCAAACGTTTTCGTTTTGGTGTTTTTCCTTTATAATAGCCCGCGATTTTTACCTCAAACACAACTCAAAGGTACCCGTATGTTTCAAACTTTTCGTGGCTCACCCGCCCTTTCTGAATTCCGTATTCAAGGCTTAATGCAAAAATTCCAACAAAATCAATTACCGGTAAAATCGGTTTATGCGGAATATCTGCATTTTGTGGAATTAAATCGACCGCTTGTTAGCGAGCAGGAAGCTAAGTTAAAAGCGTTGTTACATTATGGCCCAACCTTGGCAGAACACGATGCCAAAGGCGAAACTTTTATCGTGATTCCACGCGTTGGCACGATTTCTTCTTGGTCTTCTAAAGCGACCGATATTGCGCATAACTGTGGTTTAAGTGAAGTGGAGCGTATTGAGCGTGGTTTGGCGTATTATTTTGAGTTAAGCCAACCGCTTGATGAAAAAACAACAGAAAAATTGACCGCACTTTTACACGACAGAATGATGGAAACGGTGGTGCGTCGTCCTGAAGATGCAGAGATCTTATTCCGTCATCAAGATCCGAAACCATTTAAAACTGTGGATATTTTAAAAGGTGGACGTGAAGCTTTGGTGACTGCTAACGTAGAATTAGGTTTGGCGCTGGCAGAAGATGAAATTGATTATTTGGTGGAAAACTTCACCCAATTAGGGCGCAATCCGCACGATATTGAACTTTATATGTTCGCGCAAGCTAACTCTGAGCACTGTCGTCATAAAATCTTTAATGCAGATTGGATTATCGACGGCAAAAAACAGGATAAATCCCTGTTTAAAATGATTAAAAATACCTTTGAGAAAACCCCTGATTTCGTGCTTTCAGCCTATAAAGATAATGCTGCAGTAATGGAAGGCTCAAAAGTCGGCCGTTTCTTTGCGGATCAAGATGGGCAATATCGCTATCACAATGAAGATGCACATATCTTAATGAAAGTGGAAACCCATAACCACCCAACCGCAATTTCACCATTCCCTGGTGCTGCGACAGGTTCAGGCGGTGAGATTCGTGATGAGGGCGCAACCGGTCGTGGTGCAAAACCAAAAGCAGGTTTAACCGGTTTCTCCGTATCAAACCTTGTCATTCCAAACTTTGAACAACCTTGGGAAAATCCACTTTCTAAACCAAACCGTATTGCTTCAGCCTTAGATATTATGATCGAAGGCCCATTAGGTGGCGCAGCATTTAACAACGAGTTTGGTCGTCCTGCGTTATTAGGCTATTTCCGTACCTATGAAGAGAAAGTCAATAGCTTCAATGGTGAAGAAGTGCGAGGTTATCACAAACCGATTATGTTAGCAGGTGGTATCGGTAATATTCGTGGCGAACACGTTCAAAAAGGTGAAATTCCAGTGGGTGCGAAATTGATCGTATTGGGCGGCCCTGCCATGAATATCGGTTTAGGCGGTGGGGCAGCGTCTTCGATGGACAGCGGTAAATCAAAAGAAGATTTAGATTTTGCCTCTGTGCAACGCGAAAACCCAGAAATGGAACGCCGCTGCCAAGAGGTGATTGATCGCTGCTGGCAATTAGGCGAAGAAAACCCAATTCTCTTTATTCACGATGTGGGTGCGGGTGGTTTATCCAACGCCATGCCTGAATTGGTGCACGATGGTGAACGTGGCGGTAAATTTGATTTACGCTCAATTCTTTGTGATGAAAAAGGCATGTCGCCATTAGAAATTTGGTGTAACGAATCGCAAGAACGTTATGTATTAGCCGTTGCACCAGAAAAACTCGAATTATTTACCGCACTTTGTGAACGTGAGCGTGCGCCATTTGCGGTCATTGGTGAGGCAACGGAAGAAAAACATTTAACCTTGCACGATAGTCATTTCGACAATAATCCAATTGATTTACCAATGAATGTGTTATTGGGCAAAACCCCGAAAATGACGCGCGAGGTTTCGTCAAAAACTGTCGAAAATCGACCGCTTGCAACAGAAAATATTCAATTAAAAGAAGCTTTCCATCGCGTATTACGTTTACCGGTGGTGGCAGAAAAAACGTTCTTAATCACCATTGGCGACCGCTCGGTAACCGGTATGGTGGCACGTGATCAAATGGTCGGTCCATGGCAAATTCCGGTATCTGATGTGGCTGTTACCACCGCGTCATTAGACAGCTATCACGGTGAAGCCATGGCAATGGGCGAACGTGCGCCAGTGGCATTATTAGACTTTGGTGCTTCTGCACGTTTAGCGGTAGTAGAATCCATTACCAACATTGCAGGTACCAATATCGGCGATATTAAACGCATCAAACTTTCTGCAAACTGGATGTCTGCAGCGGGTCATGGTGGTGAAGATGCCGGGTTATATGAAGCGGTGAAAGCGGTGGGCGAAGAGCTTTGTCCTGCATTAGGCATTACCATTCCAGTAGGTAAAGACTCCATGTCGATGAAAACCACTTGGGAAGAAAATGGTGAGAAGAAATCAGTAACAGCTCCGCTTTCTCTAGTGATTTCATCTTTTGCCCGCGTGGAAGATGTCCGCAAAACCGTGACACCTCAATTACGCACAGACAAAGGCGCAAGCCGTTTATTGTTGATTGATTTAGGTGAAAGAAAAAATCGCTTAGGCGCGACCGCACTTGCGCAAGTGTATAAACAATTAGGTGATAAACCTGCCGATGTGGTGAACGTAGCTAAACTGAAAAACTTCTTCGATGCAATGCAAGCATTAGTAGCAGAGCGTAAATTATTGGCTTACCACGACCGTTCAGACGGTGGTTTAATTACTACGCTTGCAGAAATGGCATTTGCGGGTAACTGTGGCGTAGATGTGGATATTTCAGCCTTAGGCGACAATGATTTAGCCGTGTTATTCAATGAAGAATTAGGTGCGGTAATCCAAGTATCAGAAAGTGAATTAAGCGCCGTACGTGAGGTATTAAAAGCCCATGATTTGCTTGGCTTAACTTATGAACTCGGTTCTGTAAGTACAGAAGATCGTTTTGAAATCACTCGAGGCAGCAAAAAACTATTAAGCGAAAAACGCTCTGAATTACGCGGTATTTGGGCAGAACTCACTCACCAAATGCAACGCTTACGTGATAACCCAGAATGTGCTGACCAAGAATTTGAAGTGAAAAAAGCAATAGACAACAAAGGTTTATCCGCTCATTTAACCTATGATGTGAATGAAGATATTGCCGCGCCGTACATCAGCAAAGGCGTGAAACCAAAAGTGGCCGTATTACGTGAACAAGGCGTAAACAGCCACGTTGAAATGGCAGCCGCTTTTGACCGTGCAGGCTTTGCGGCGATTGATGTTCACATGAGCGATTTAATGACTGGTCGTTACAACTTAAACGACTTCAATGCGATGGTGGCCTGTGGTGGCTTCTCTTACGGTGACGTATTAGGCGCTGGTGGCGGCTGGGCGAAATCCATTTTATTCAACCCGCAATTACGCGATCAATTCAGCCAATTCTTCGCCAATGAAAACACTCTTTCATTAGGTGTATGTAATGGTTGCCAATTTATCTCCACCCTTGCGGAAATTATTCCTGGTGCAGAAAACTGGCCACGTTTCGTGCGTAATAAATCAGAACGTTTTGAAGCGCGTGCTGCGATGGTGAAAATCAATGACACCAACTCATTGTGGTTTAAAGGCATGGCTGGTTCACATATGCCGATTGCGGTTTCTCACGGTGAAGGTCGCGTAGAATTCAAAACACCTGAAAATTTGACCGCACTTCAAGAACAAAACTTGATTGTGGCACAATACATCGACAATAACCTCACCCCGACAGAAATGTACCCGGCAAACCCAAACGGCTCTGCCCTCGGCATCACTGCCCTTTCCAACACGGACGGTCGCGTTGCCGTCATGATGCCACATCCGGAACGCGTCTTCCGCACCGTGAGCAATTCATGGCATCCGGAAGAATGGGGCGAAGATGGGGCTTGGATGCGTGTATTTAGGAATGCGAGGGTAAATTTTAAGTAATTTATACATTTCTAAAATAGTTTTATAGTTACACTAAAGTAAGAATGCAGTGAGGATATTACCTAATGGACATATTTCAATTTAATGAAAGTGAAACGGACGTTTTTATTTATATTGGATCAATTAATAGACAAGGCTACTCCGAGCTATCTAAGCGAGTCTTAGGTATACCAATAGAGCAGAAAAAAACAAAAGTATTACTATGTTTGTCGACTTTTGGAGGAGATCCTGATGCAGGATATAGAATTGGTCGATGTTTGCAACATTATTATGAAGGAAACGTAACCTTATTTGCTCCAAGTTTATGCAAAAGCTCGGGGACTTTAACGGCTATAGCCGCAAATAATATAATAATTGGTAACGAAGGAGAGTTGGGGCCTTTAGATATTCAATTACGTAAAACAGACGAGATGGGGGAGCAAAGCTCAGGGTTAGATATATTTAAAGCAATAAACTTCCTTGAGAACAGAGTAATGGAACAATTTTCCCAATACTTACCAGCTATTCGCTTTGGAAGCGGAGTAAGTACAAGGCTTTCTGCTGATATTGCCGCAAAGTTAGTTCATTCTGTTATTGAGCCAATAGCTAATCAAATTGATCCTATAAAAATAGGAGAACACCAACGAGCTATTGGCATTGCCCAAAAATATGGTGAGTTACTCAATGAGATGACGAAGATATTAAAAGATAATGCATTATCAACACTAATTGCCGGATATCCATCTCATGGTTTTGTTATTGACCGGAAAGAAGCTGAAAAATTATTTAACAATGTTTATAAGCCTTGTGATAGACTATGCACTCTTTTAAAAGATGTTTTACCTTACTGTGCAGACTTTAATCTCTTAGGTGGGAATCCAATAGTTCTAAAACATATAGTACAAGCTGATTCAAGTGAGATTTCAGATTTGGAGGAACAAGGAGAAAAAAATGGAAATACCGAACAATTCAATGAAAAAAGTGAAGATGGAAATGTTGACCAATATAATTCAGGAACTAAGTATGATGAATGCTCAACAACAGATAGTAGAAAAGAACAAACAGATTCTTCAGGAGTTAAATCGTCTACAAAACGTAAACGCACAAAAAGAAATTGAGATTTTACAACGTGTTTTTAAAGCCCCTCAACAATTACAATAACATATTGTTGTCAACGTATTCTATGATAGCGCACGTCTCCTGATGCGTGCTTTTTTATGCTCTGAATTTAGGCACACCCATGATAGCGCAAGCGTCCACGCTTGTGCTTTTTCATTTTAGTTACAGGCGCTTGCTGGGATAAACAGCAAGCTTTTTGTTATTAAGATATAAAGAACTTCATAACAAGGAAGGGATTAATAGTATTTAATAATGTAATTGTCGTGATATTCCATGTTCCAAATATGTATTCTCTACGGGGAAACCTCATGCCGCTCATGAGATTGTGTAAAGATGGTTCTTGGATGCGAATTTTTAGAAATGCGAGAGTGAATTTCAAATAATGTGAGATTGCTCACAGAAAATTAATCAAAAATAAGAGATACTACCAAATTGGTATCTCTTTTTTATTGCGTAAACCTGAGTAATAAAAAAATGCCAACAATATTAGAGAGTAATATTGTAAATAATTTATATAAAAATTCTTGGGCATTATGCTCGTAATATCAATTGAACTATATGAGGAGTTCTAAATGAGTGCATTAGTTACATTGCTAGCTAATATCGTTGCGCCATTGCAACGTCAATTTATTAACTTTATCCGCATTGCGATTTGTGTCGTGATGGTTTGGATTGGAGGTTTAAAAGTTTGCCAATATGAGGCAGATGGTATCGCACACTTTGTGTCAAATAGTCCTTTCTTAAGCTTCCTTTACAAAAACGGTGCAAATGAAGTGACAAATGATAAGGGTGTTTTAGTGAAAGAATATACCTTATATAAAAACCCTGAAGGCAAAATGGTCGCAAAAAATATTGAATGGCATAAAGCCAATGGCACCTATACCGCTTCTTATATTATTGGCGCAATCATTGTGACAATTGGTATTTTAGTATTAGCAGGCATTTGGTCACCAACACTAGGGCTATTTGGAGGCTTACTCACGTTTGGTATGTCGATAGTCACGCTGTCCTTCCTGATATTTACGCCAGAAACCTGGGTGCCGAATTTAGGTGGGGACTTCCCAACACCTAATTATGGCTTCCCATATCTCTCAGGTGCTGGCCGACTCGTGATTAAAGATATTATTATGATGGCAGGTGGCTTAGTTGCTGCAGCAGAGTGTGCGAAACGCTATTTAAATAATAAAAAACAATTTGCGTAATAGCTAGATTTTAAAAGGCTTGCTGGGATAAACGGCAAGCTTTTTTACTAAGATATAAAAAACTTAGTAGTAAATAAGCAGTGATAATATTTATATACTGATAGTTATATCGTCATGATGAAGGATATACAGAACTCACGCACCTAAAAATTTGATTACAACCTCCTCTGCTAATCAGAATGGCTTGGAACTGGTTGTCGCTATAATTGCTAATAAATTAATATCATGTCTAATAATTGTAAATCTAACACTAAAAAAGAAGATGTATTAAAACTTATTTTTGGAAATTTGTCTAGCCTGGCTATTATTCTATCTATTCTAGGCTTTATATTTATTTGGATGTATTTGAGAACTATAGATAAATTGTATATTTTTTCGCAAGCAAGTTTTTCTTCTCATGGGGTATTATCTATTCCATTTTTTTTTGTAATGTTATTTACTGCTTTGAATTTGCCATCTTTAATTATTAAGGTATTATTATCAGATAAATCTGATAAATCTGATTTTGCAAATTTTTTAAGATCTAAAAAATTTTTGTACATCACAGCTCATCCTATTATAATATCGTCTTTTTTATCTTTTATGCTTTTATATTCTAACGTTCTGGATAATGTGCTTTATGGTTATATTTTGTTTGCAGTTTCCTTTGTTTTAATTAGGTTGTTGATTTATTCATCAGAAATAAGTGAATTATTTTCAAAAAAATTTAGTTTTATAGTTTTATATTTTTTTTGTTATTTTATATCTTCTTCATTCTTTATTATTCCAACATATATATTTATTGAAATGTCAAACAATAGCACTTCTGTATTTTTTTGGTTGGTCATTTTATATTTAATATTTTTAATTGCTGGGAATTTAATTTTTTTTAATCTAGATATTGATATAGTTAAATATTTATGGGGTTCTTTTTTATTTTATGTTGCATTATTTATCTGTCTATCTATGATAGGAGATGAATTCAAATTACAAAGAATGATATTAAAGCCTATTGGTGTTGCACAAAGCCCATCAGAAAGCGGAGGATATCTTTTGAAAAATGGAGATTTTCTAGAGTTAATAGAACGTAATAAATTCGAAAAATATGTGAATACTATTAATAAAAGAACTTATACTTATATTCATGGATATCTTATTCTGAATGTAGGGAATGTGAGAGTTATCTGCCCGCATGATTTTGAAAAGGAAGATAATCAGAAGTTGAATGATCAAAAATTAGATTTCTCTAGATGTTTGAGTTTTACATCTGAAGATATTAAATTTATGAAAAGAGGTTTTCCTAAGAACTATAAAAAAGCTGATCTCAGTAAAAAAGCCAATGATAGTAAAAAAGCCAATGATAGTAAAAAAGTTAATAATAGCAAAAAGACTGAAAATAATAAAAAATAATGACCATAAAATTTTATAGTAGTTGATTTTTTCAGAGGATTTAAACTTAGTATCAGAGAATAGTAATTTTATAAGATGGAAGACGTTTCTATTTTAGAATATTTATAATATAAATGTTAAAAAAGCGGTCAAAAATCACAACGAATTTTGACCGCTCTTTTTATTACTTTTACTTACGTATTATTTTTGTTTTTTCAAAAACTCAACGCCAGTGTCTGGGAAGTCGGTGAATACCCCGGTTGCACCAGATTTATTCAATAACGCATCGTACATTTGATTTACGTCAGTGAAGAATTCAGGTAACGCATCTTTACGCACGGTGTATGGGTGTAATTCCACTTTGTATTGTGCGAGTTCTTTCACTAATGGGGTGTATACGATGTTACCTGGTTTAGATTTTTCTTTATCCACTAACATGTACCAACCTGGGCCAACGCCGTCAGCATATTTCACCACTTCTGCCATTGCACCTGGTTTGAACATCCAATCGTAATCGTAGTTCACCCATTTGCCTTTTGCATCTTTTTCTTCAGTTTCATGCCAGTCGGTGTATGCCACTAATTGAACAAGTTTTAAATCCATGCCCATTTTTGGTAGCAATTCGTTTTTGATTCGTTTTAACTCATTGAAGTCGAAGGTTTGTAAGTAAACCATGTCAGATTTCTTGTCGTAACCGTATTTTTTCAACACTTTAAGGGTTTCAACTGCAATGTCTTTGCCATTTTGGTGGTGGAACCAAGGTGCTTTGATTTCAGGATAGATACCCACTTTTTTACCAGTCGATTTTTCTAAACCTTGGATGAATTCGATTTCATCTTCAAAAGTGTGAATTCTGAAATGCGATTTCCAAAGCGGGAAACGGCCTGGATATACTTGAGTTTGTTTGCCGTCTTTGGTTTCAAAGTTTTCAGTCATTTCTAAACTTTGAATTTCTTTTAAGGTGAAGTCGATTACGTAGTAACGACCATCTTTACGATGACGATTTGGGAATTTTTTCGCGACATCAGTTAAACCATCTAAGAAGTGGTCATGGATAACCACTAAACGGCCGTCTTTTGTCATCGCTAAGTCTTGTTCTAAGTAGTCTGCGTGTTGTGCAAATGCAAGCGCCTTAGACTCAAGTGTATGCTCTGGTAAGTAACCACTTGCACCACGGTGAGCAATGATAATTTTGTCTGATTTCATCGTGTCCACAGAAGAGTGTGCGCTACATCCTGCAAGTACGCCTGCAGCTAATAAAGAAAGCGCTAAAGTTTTGAGTTTCATGGTGTGTTCTCCTTGATTTACTTATTACATCTTGGTTTCATGTCGTAAAAATAGATTTCACTAATTTCACGGTCATATCCTGGATAAAATCCTTTTGGCATCCCTAACACAATTTGTTTGCCTCGGTTTGCATGGACAAGCAGTTGTTTCGTTTTCGGATTCACATTCAAGCCTTCGACTTCGCCGACATCTCGAATGTCATTCAATGTTTTTTCTAAAACAACGCGAGCTTCATTATTTTTATCTGAAATTTCTACACGATAAATATGATCGGGTTCTTTTTCATCCGCCGTGCCATCATCAGATGTGACGTAGAGATCACCGTTATAGGCATAAACCCCTTGAATCCATTGTGGAACAGGTTGTAAATGTACTTTACGTTTATATTTACCGGTTGAAAGATCATATTCATATAAATAACGGCCACTTTCTTCACCGACCCAAGATGCCATCCAAACTGAATTGTGAACGGTATCTACGGTGATGCCGGAAACTTCGACTTGACCTGACTCAGGATTAAAATCAACTGATCTTTTTAATGCGAGGGTTTCAGGATCGTGAATCGCAATTTGAATATTTTTACCTACGCCAGCATCAAACCATTCGGAAGAAACATAAAGTTCATTGTTGTAGATATCAATGTCGCCAATGTGATTAGCTTCTTTTTGATAGCCGACAAAAGGATCTTTATTTTCTTTAATCAGTTTTCCATCCATATCGTATTTGGCGAGCGTTTTACTACCCGATACGTATAAATATTTACCATCAGTGGTAATCCCTTGACGTCCGTTGACTTCGAGTACTTTGTCTAATTTATAAGTATAAGCGGGGAGTGCTGAACGATAGGGCGCTTCACAAGTTTGATTTGCGAATGCTGCATTTGTCATAACTGCCGCGCCTAACATAATGGTTAATTTATTCAATTTCATCACATTATCTCCTTTTAAAGTGCGGTTAAAAATTCAGTTGTTTTTGTAATAAAAAAGGCGGCAAGCCTTCGCCTGTCGCCTTTAATTTATAGATTATTTAGTACCGTAGGTATCGCCTAATTTAGCTTTATGTTTACCTTCTTCAACCATTACGATGAAGAGTAATAACACCGCTAAGATACCACCGCCGATCATAACGTAGAAACCGCCGTCCCAGCCGTAGTGTTGTGCTGCCCAACCGATAACAGCTGATGCTGAAACAGTACCACCTAAGTAACCGAATAAACCGGTGAAACCTGCTGCTGTACCTGCTGCTTTTTTCGGTGCTAGCTCAAGAGCATGTAAGCCGATTAACATTACAGGACCGTAGATTAAGAAACCGATTAAGGTCATTAAGATGAAGTCAGTTAATTGATATGGGTTTTCATACCAAGCTGCATAGTTTGCAAGCTCTGCTTCAGGTGTAGCTGGGTTCATCCAGTATGCTACAACTGCTGCGGTAGTTAAGATCATGAAGATGAAACCGGTTAAACCACGTTTACCTTTGAAGACTTTATCTGATACCCAACCACATAATAATGTACCTGGAACTGCTGCTAATTCATAGATTGTGTAAGCCCATGCGGTACCTTTGATGTTGAAGTGTTTGACTTCACTTAAGTAAACCGGAGACCATTTCAATACGCCGTAGCGGATTAAGTATACGAATACGTTAGCAATCGCGATGTACCATAACAATTTGTTTTTCAATACATAAGTGACGAAGATTTCTTTTGTGCTTAAATCGTTTTCGTAAGTTTTTTCGTTATAGTCATCTGGGTAGTCATTACGCCATTTTTCGATTGATGGTAAACCACAAGATTGTGGAGTATCACGCATCACGAAGTAAACTGGAATTGCACAGATCATTGCAGCAATACCCGGATAGTAGAGGGATTGTTGCCAAATATCTTTTGCTTGTGCTTCGACACCATGAGTGCTGAAGAAGACGGCACTTGCTAATAGCACCATTGCACCTGGCATCATACCACCGATGTTGTGCGCGGTATTCCAGATAGATACGATAGTACCGCGTTCTGATTTAGACCACCAGTGTACCATTGTACGACCACATGGAGGCCACCCCATACCTTGGAACCAACCATTTAAGAAGATCATTACCCACATGATGGCAACGCCAGAGGTTGCCCATGGGAATAAACCCATCATGGTCATACAAAGACCAGAAAGCAATAAACCAAATGGTAAGAATACGCGAGGGTTCGAACGGTCAGACATACCTGCCATTACGAACTTAGATAAACCGTAGGCAAGACCAGCCGCTGAGCCGATAACACCTAGTTGCGCTTTTGTGTACAAGCCCTGTTGAATTAAACCGGGTTGTGCCAAGTCAAAGTTTGCACGTACAAAATAGTAAGCGGCATAACCAAAGAAGATCCCTGCAAACACTTGCCAACGTAAGCGTTTATACGTGGAATCAATTTTCTCCGCTGGAAGTTCCGCAATATGCGGAGCGGGTTTAAATGGTCCAAACATAATTTCTCTCCAAAATCATTTTAATTATGAGTCCACCCCCATGATGGGGATAGCGTGCATGATAAAATAAAAATAGAAATTAAAAAGAGAAATAATTCAAAAATGTGATGCATTTCACAAAATATTTTTTAACAAATGAGCGAATTCGAAAATTGTGTGATCTATCTCACAAAACAGCTTTCTTTTTCGCTCAGAATGTTGTGAATTTAACCGCTCTCCCATACAATAGCCATGGAATTTGTAACAGTTTTTACGTTTCTTTTTATTAATATTTTGGCTTTGGGGGTAACAATGGGATTATCGCCTAATATGTATCGTGATGTGGGAGATTTTTCCCCTATCTCGACGGATGTGATTATCATTGGTGGTGGTGCGACAGGTGCGGGGATTGCTCGTGACTGTGCATTGCGTGGAATTAACTGTATTTTATTAGAGCGTCGTGATATTGCGACAGGCGCAACAGGCCGTAACCATGGTTTGTTACATAGTGGTGCGCGTTATGCCGTAAACGATCAGGAATCAGCAGAAGAATGTATTAAAGAAAATAAAATTCTGCGCAATATCGCTCGTCACTGTGTGGATGAAACGGAAGGTTTATTTATTACCTTACCTGAAGATTCCCTTGATTATCAAAAAACCTTCATCGAAAGTTGTACCCAATCCGGTATTGAAGCTGTCGCCATTGATCCTAAACTTGCCCAAATTATGGAACCATCAGTAAACCCTGATTTAGTGGGGGCCGTTGTGGTGCCAGATGGTTCAATCGACCCTTTCCGTTTAACGGCTTCTAACGTGATGGATGCCACCGAAAATGGCGCGAAAATGTTCACTTATTGCGAAGTGAAAAGCTTAATTCGCGAAGGTGGCAAAGTAATCGGTGTGGATGTTTACGATCACAAAAATCGCGTAAACCGTAAATTCTTTGCGCCATTAGTCGTCAATGCAGGTGGTATTTGGGGGCAAGGTATCGCAGAATATGCGGATCTCAAAATCAAAATGTTCCCGGCAAAAGGTGCATTACTTGTCATGGGGCACCGTATCAACAAAATGGTGATTAACCGTTGCCGTAAACCGGCGGATGCGGACATTCTTGTGCCAGGGGATACCATTTGTGTTATCGGTACAACCTCTAGCCGTATTCCTTACGATCAAATCGATAATATGGAAGTCACCCCAGAAGAAGTAGATATCTTATTCCGTGAAGGTGAAAAACTCGCGCCAAGCTTGCGTCATACTCGTGTATTACGTGCTTATGCCGGTGTACGTCCGTTAGTGGCGTCTGATGATGACCCATCTGGTCGTAATGTGAGTCGTGGTATCGTGTTACTTGACCACGCAGAGCGTGATGGTTTAGACGGCTTTATCACGATCACTGGCGGTAAATTAATGACTTATCGCTTAATGGCTGAATGGGCAACGGATCTGGTTTGTAAAAAACTCAACAAAACCGCACGTTGTACAACTGCTGAGCGTCCATTACCGGGTTCAAC
This sequence comes from Haemophilus parainfluenzae, assembly GCF_014931395.1. Classification (NCBI taxonomy): domain Bacteria; kingdom Pseudomonadati; phylum Pseudomonadota; class Gammaproteobacteria; order Pasteurellales; family Pasteurellaceae; genus Parahaemophilus; species Parahaemophilus parainfluenzae. Next base: position 743,892 of record NZ_CP063120.1, read on the forward strand.
TGAAAGCCGCGCAGAAACCAATCAGAAAGTCATTTCACTTCCAAGTACGATTCGTTATTCAGCCGTGTATCGTCATGGTTCTCGCGCCACTCGTTTATTAGATAAAGAACGTCTCGACCGTTCAATGGTGTGCGAATGTGAAGCCGTGACAGCGGGTGAAGTACGTTATGCCGTTGATGAATTAAATGTGAATAACTTAGTGGATTTACGTCGCCGTACTCGTGTAGGTATGGGGACTTGCCAAGCTGAGCTTTGCGCATGTCGTGCAGCGGGTTTAATGAACCGTTTTGAAGTGGCAACACCTCGTCAATCGACCACTCAATTAACCGCTTTCATGGAAGAGCGTTGGCGCGGTATTGAGCCTATTGCATGGGGTGAAGCGATTCGTGAAGCAGAATTTACTTCATGGATGTATGGCAGTGTGTTGGGCTTAAATGATGTTCAACCGCTTGAAACTGACAAACAGCAAGGGACGGATAACAATGAATTTTGATGTAGTGATTATTGGTGGCGGTCTTGCAGGTTTAACTTGCGGCATCGCCCTACAAGAACAAGGCAAACGTTGTGTCATTATCAATAACGGCCAAGCAGCGATTGATTTTGCATCCGGCTCATTAGATTTATTAAGCCGTTTACCAAATGGTGCGTTTGTTAAAAATATTCCTGAAAATTTGACCGCACTTGCAGCTCAATTACCACAACACCCTTATAGCATTATGGGTGCTGAACGTGTATTAGCGAAAGCGCAAGATTTCGAGAAATTAGCGGAATCGTTAAATTTAGATTTAATTGGTTCAACCGCAGAAAATCATCTTCGTGTGACGGGTTTAGGTAGCTTACGCGGTGCATGGCTTTCACCAAATAGTGTGCCAACCGTGCAAGGCGAAACCCCATTCCCTTATAAAAAAATTGCGGTTTTAGGCATTGAAGGCTATCACGATTTCCAACCAGAATTATTGGCAGATAACCTTACGCTCAATCCACAATTTGCATATTGTGAAGTGAAAACCGGCTTTTTAAATATCCCTGAATTAGATCAGTTACGTGCAAACTCTCGTGAGTTCCGCAGTGTAAACATTGCTCAAGTTTTAGAATATAAACTGAAATTTGATGATCTTGTAGCTGAAATGAAAGAAGCTGCGAAAGGCACTGAAGCCATTTTCTTGCCAGCATGTTTCGGCTTAGAAAATCAAGAGTTTATGGAGTCACTTCGTAAAGCAACGGGCTTGCCATTATTTGAATTGCCAACTTTACCGCCTTCTTTATTAGGTATGCGTCAACGTATTCAATTACGTCATCGTTTTGAGAAATTAGGCGGACTCATGATGAATGGTGATAGCGCATTAAAAGCGCATTTTCATGGCAACAAAGTTCGCGCTATTCAAACTCGTTTGCACGAAGAGGAAGAAATTACAGCTGAGCATTTTGTCTTAGCTTCCGGCAGTTTCTTCAGTAAAGGTTTAGTCTCTGAATTCGATAAAATCTACGAGCCTGTATTCCATTCTGACATCATCGGTGTGGAAGGCTTTAACGATACGGATCGTTTTACTTGGACTGATCACCGTTTCTCAAATCCACAACCGTATCAATCTGCAGGCGTGGCGATTAATGCGCAATGCCAAGTACAAAAGAGCGGTCAATTTTTAACGAATTTATATGCGGTGGGTAATGTGATTGGTGGTTTCAATGCATTAGAACTTGGTTGTGGTTCAGGCGTGGCAGTGGTAACAGCGCTTGCTGTTGCTGATGAAATTCTTCACAACACACATTAAGGAGGCGTTATGAACATTCAACAATTAATTGAAAATGCAAAACAATCCCTTAATGCACCACAACATCATCATGTCTTTGATGAAAGCTTTGAGAGCTGTATTAAATGTACGGCGTGTACAGCGGTATGTCCGGTTTCGCGTCAAAATCCAAACTATCCAGGTCCAAAACAATCGGGCCCGGATGGTGAGCGTTTACGCTTAAAATCAGCCGAGCTTTATGATGAAGCATTGAAATACTGTACTAACTGTAAACGTTGTGAAATTGCGTGTCCGTCTGATGTAAAAATTGGTGACATTATCGTTCGCGCAAGAAACAAATACCTTGCTCAACAACATAAACCGGCTGTGCAAAAATTACGTGATGCGATTTTAAGTAACACCGATATTATGGGTTCACTTAATACACCGCTTGCGCCGATTGTGAATACCATCACTGGTTTGAAAGCGACAAAATTTGTGTTGGAAAAAGCGTTAAAAATCAGCCGTCATCGTACGTTACCGAAATATTCCTTTGGTACGTTCCGCAGCTGGTATATGAAAAAAATGTTGGAAAGCCAACAAAAATTCGAACGCAAAGTGGCGTATTATCACGGTTGTTATGTGAACTACAATAATCCACAGTTGGGTAAAGAATTTATTCAAGTGTTTAATGCCATGGACATTGGCGTGGTGTTATTGGAAAAAGAAAAATGCTGCGGCTTGCCATTAAGTGTCAACCAATTCCCTGAACGTGCGAAAAAAATTGCGCAATTTAACACCGATTACATTGGCAAAATGGTGGATGAAAATGGCTTGGATGTGATCAGTGAAGCATCAAGTTGTGCCTTAAATTTACGTGATGAATATCATCATATTTTAGGTATCGATAATGCGAAAGTTCGTCCGCATATCCACATGGTGACACCATTCTTATATCAACTCTTTAAAGAAGGTAAAACCTTACCGCTTAAACCATTGAAATTGCGAGTGGCTTATCACACTGCGTGTCACGTAGATAAAGCGGGGTGGGCACCATACACCTTGGAAGTGTTAAAACAAATTCCAGGTTTAGAAGTGGTGATGTTACCATCACAATGTTGTGGTATTGCAGGAACATACGGTTTCAAAGAAGAAAACTACGAGGTTTCCCAATCTATCGGTAAAAACTTATTCGATAACATCAATGCTGGCGGATTTGATTACGTGATCTCTGAATGCCAAACTTGTAAATGGCAGATCGATATGTCATCTAATGTGACTTGTATCCATCCATTGACGTTATTGTGTATGTCGATGAATCAAGCTTAGTGAAAAGAGCGGAAACTGATAAAAAAGTGACCGCTCTTTTTGTTATTCAATCCAATATGGAGAATCTATTATGCAAAAAATCTTCAAGGTTTCTTTACTTGCTGTGCTTTCATCTCTTGCAGTAAACAGCTTCGCCAGCACGGCAGAAGTGAAAGTACTTGAGCCTCAATTAAATTATCAACAACTTCTTACTCAAAGACAGGTTGTGGATGAGTTGCTTGAACAAGCGGTGAAAATCCAAAACTCGCCCGCTCGTGTTTCAAATGCAGGTTTTACCGCGAAACTTCCTTCCAATATGGAGCGTATTGCGGATCTTTTATTAGAAGCGTATAAGCTTGAGCCTTATCGTGTGGATTTTTTGTTTGGTGCAGCGAATGCTAATATTTATAACGGCAATACCGATAAAGCCATTGAGCTTTATCAAAAAGTGCTTGATGTGGCGCCAGATGATGTGAAAGCTCATACTTACTTGGCTGCATGGAATCGTTTTAAAGGCAACCAAGCGGAAGCGACAAAACATTTAGAACGCTTAAAACAACTTTCACCTGAAAGTGCGAGCAAATTAGAAAAAGTTTTTGCGGTGATTGATAAAGCGGCTAACCAGCCAATTACCGATAAACTCGAAACCAAGTTACCGGCGCAATCGGCGATTATTACGTTGGGATACGCTTTAAATCCAGATGGCAGCATGCATGATATTTTAGTGCAACGTTTAGAAAAAACCTTAGAAATTGCAAATCAAAATCCAGATACGTTAATTATTGTGACAGGCGGAGTACCGCAAAACAATAAAACCGAAGGGGATTTAATGAAGCAATGGTTAATTGAGAAAGGCGTGGATGCAAGCCGTATTTATTCGGACAACTATGCACGTTCAACAGTCGAAAATGCGCTTTTCTCTCGTTACTCTTTAGCGAAACACAAAATCAAACATGCCGTGTTGATTAGCTCAGGTAGCCATGTTCGTCGTGGACAAGCATTATTTGAAATTGCTACACAAGAATCCGGTCCACAAGGTCTTGTGATTGAAACGGTCGCCGCATTAGATAAACCGTTAGATCAGTTACAAAAAATTACGGAGAAAGACTTGCTGGGTATTTATCGTGACAGCTTAAAAACCATGGGATTGCCAATGTTTAACTGCGGGCCATTGCAAGATTAATTAATCTTTCCAAAAAACAAAAGTGCGGTGAAATTTCACCGCACTTTTTTATTTTCTCTTTCGATTAAAGAATATGTTGATATTGTTCTAACATTTCTTTTGGCCATACGCTTGATTGCACTTCACCAATGTGTTTTTTATGAAGTAAAAGCATTGCCATACGAGATTGACCGATACCACCACCGATAGTGAGAGGTAATTTGCCGTTTAATAAATCTTGGTGCCAATCCATTTTTAAGCGATCTTCATCACCGGTTAAACCAACTTGTAAACGTAATGCAGATTCATCTACACGAATACCCATTGAAGAAAGCTCAAACGCTTTACCTAACTCAGAGTTCCACACCAAAATATCGCCGTTTAAACCTTTGTAGCCGTTTTCTGATTCAGTTGTCCAGTCATCGTAGTCTGGTGCACGACCATCATGTGGTTTACCATCTGACAATTTGCCACCGATACCAATTAAGAACACGGCGCCATATTCTTTACAAATGGCGTTTTCACGTTCTTTACTGCTTAAATCCGGGTAGCGTTTCACTAAATCTTCGCTGTGAACGAAGGTGATTTCTTTCGGTAAGCTTGATGGAATGTCAAAGCGAGCTTCTACGGCTAATTCAGTTAAACGGATTGCACGATAGATAGAACGTACCGTTTCTTTTAAATAAGCAAAGTTACGGCGACCTTCAGGAATCACTTTTTCCCAGTCCCATTGGTCTACATAAACTGAGTGAGTTTGATCCAATGAATCTTCATCTGGACGTAATGCTTTCATATGAACAAATAAGCCTTCACCTTCTTTGAAATGGAAACGTGCGAGAGTATGGCGTTTCCATTTAGCTAATGAGTGAACCACTTCATAAACCGCATTTGGGATACATTTCACGTTTACTTGAACCGCTTTCTCAATGCCTGATAAGTTATCTTGCATACCGTTGCCAACTTCACTAAGGATTGGACCTTGTACTTCGATAATGCCAAGTTGTTCAATCAAGTTTTGAGTAAAGGTGTTCTTCACAAAGCTAATTTCTTGTTGTTGTAAAATAAACGTCTTTTTCATATTTATCCTTCTTTTTATAATAACTGGTAAGATTTGTTGAGCATTATTCAATAAAATGACAAATTATTTCAAGTAATTTCTTTACATTGTTTTAAATGTTGAATATTATCAAAAATAAAGAAGATATTTTGAAAAAGATCTAATAAGGAGTGTTTTATGAACAATATCGATACACTTGATCGCCAAATTCTCCGTGTGCTGACTAAAGATGCGCGTACACCTTATGCAGAGATGGCCAAAAACTTTGGCGTGAGCCCAGGTACGATTCATGTTCGCGTAGAGAAAATGCGTCAGTCTGGTCTGATTGAAGGCACAAAAGCGATTATTGATGAGCGTAAACTGGGTTATGATGTGTGCTGCTTTATTGGCATTATTTTGAAAAGCGCAAAAGATTACGAAAAAGTGATTAAAAAGCTAGAGACCTTTGATGAAGTGGTGGAAGCCTATTATACCACGGGAAATTATTCTATTTTTATCAAAGTGATGACACACACCATTGCTGAATTACATTCCGTGTTGGCGACTAAGATCCAGTTAATTGATGAAATTCAATCAACGGAAACCTTGATTTCCATGCAAAATCCTATTTTACGAGACATTAAACCTTAAATGTCATCGAAACAATACAGGCGTGTTTGATACACGCCTTTGCTTTTTTTGATTAACGATAACGATCGAGGAATTTGTAATAGAGTACGCCGATCTTGGTGGCTAAGTTTTTGAGGGATTTTCCACCGTAAAACGAAGGCACTTTCAATCCTTCAAAAATTCTCAAACGTTCGTCATTGCCTAAAATTGCTTCGGCAATAATACGTCCCGCAAGCCCGGTTAGTGCGACACCATGACCAGAATAGCCCTGCGCAAAATAAATATGCGGTGAGATACGCCCGAAATGTGGGGTAGCGTTCATTGTCATATCAATCGGTCCTGCCCAACCATAATCAATTTTGACATTTTCTAATTGTGGGAAAACATGCAGCATATTGCGGCGCATAATTTGCACCATATCTTTTTCGGAGCTTGAGTCACTGCCGAATAATAGGCGGTTATCTGCACTCAAACGATAGTAATCGAGCAAGATATTGTTATCACAAACAGACATACCATTATTGATTACTGAATCAGCCGTGGCTTGATCTAAAGGTTCGGTTGCAATAATAAAGCTTTCTACTGGCAAAATTTTACGATTAATGCCTCGATGAATGGATTTTGGTAGCGCATCAATATAAGCGTTGGTGGCTAAAATAACATCTTGAGAAATGACCGCACTTTTATCGGTTTTGACTTCAATGCAACCTGATTTTTCTATTAAATCCACAACGGGCGATTGTTCGTAAATCTGTACGCCTAAATCCAAGCAGGCTTTTGCTAAACCTAAGCAATAATTTAATGGGTGTAGGTGACCAGAATTGCTATCGTATAACCCGCCTACATAAATATCGCTGCCTAGATGTTGTTTCAGTTTGGCTTTATCCCAAAGTTGCATTTTGTCATAGCCAAAAGTTGCGTGGCTGGCTTTTTCCATTTCAATGAGATCGTCCATACGACGTTCATTTAACGCCAATGTGGCATAACCTTTTTTCCAATCGCATTGAATGCCATATTTCGCAATGCGTTCATCAATAATATCAATGGCTTCGAGTGACATATCCCAAAGTTGCTTCGCTTTATCAAAGCCTACTTGAGCAATATATTCATCAATGCCTTCTTCAAAACCGTTGATGGCTTGACCGCCACTTCTACCAGATGCGCCAAATCCAACTCTCGCACCTTCTAGAACAATCACTTTTTTGCCTTTTTCTGCTAATTCAAGGGCGGCGGATAAACCAAAGAAGCCCGCACCGATGACACAAACATCCGCTTCTTCTTGCTGAGTGAGTGGCGGCAGTTCAAAGGTTTGATTTCGACTATCGAGATAATAAGATTTGACGTGTTCTTGATGAGCAAATTCGAGCATAGTTGATGACTGATTAACATAAAATAGAGATAAGCGAAATCTTACCCTGATGGGAAAATATGTCAAACCTTTTGCAAAAAAGGTGCTATACTCCTTCGAGTTTACATAAGTAAACGATTGCTTAGGTTTATTTTGATTGTCCTGAGGAGGTCAATAAATTGAAAAAAAATGCTGTTCAATACATTAAATCACTTTGTCTGTCTGCGGTCGCATTCGTCGCAACCTCTGCGGCATTTGCTGCTGAAAAACTTTATGTTTATAACTGGACTGACTATGTGCCATCTAATTTGGTTGCGGAATTTACCAAAGAAACCGGCATTGAAGTGATTTATTCAACATTTGAAAGTAATGAAGAAATGTATGCTAAATTGAAGCTGACCTCTAGTACAGGTAGTGGTTATGATTTAGTTTTCCCATCAAGCTATTACGTCAACAAAATGGCGAAAGAAGACATGTTACAAGAGCTTGATCACAGCAAATTAAGTAATTTTAAACAAATTCCAGCAAATTTATTAAACAAGGAATTTGACCCAAATAACAAATATTCTCTGCCTTACGTTTATGGCTTAACTGGTATCGGCGTAAATGCGGATGATATTGACCCAAGCAAAATTACGAGTTGGGCTGATTTTTGGAATCCGGAATTTAAAGGTAAAGTGTTATTAACCAGTGATGCGCGTGAAGTGTTCCACATTGCATTACTTTTAGATGGTAAATCACCGAACACTAAGAATGAAGAAGACATTAAAGCGGCTTATGAGCGCTTAGTGAAATTGTTACCAAATGTGGTGACCTTTAACTCTGATTCGCCAGAAGTGCCGTTTGTTCAAGGTGAAGCTTCTATCGGTATGTTATGGAATGGTTCAGCTTATTTAGCACACAAAGAAAATCCAAGTATCCAATTTGTGTACCCAAAAGAAGGCGCGATTTTCTGGATGGATAACTACGCGATTCCAAAAGGTGCGAAAAATACAGAGGGCGCTTATAAATTTATCGACTTCTTACTTCGCCCTGAAAATGCGAAATTAGTGGTTGAAAAAATGGGCTTCTCTATGCCAAACGAAGGTGTGAAAGCGTTACTTTCACCTGAAATGGCGAATAATCCAACCTTGTTCCCATCTGCTGAAAACATTGAAAAAGGCATTATGCAAGGTGATGTGGGTGAAGCGGTTGATATTTACGAAAAATATTGGAATAAATTAAAAACCAATTAATCAAATATTGATGAAAAGTGCGGTGAATTTGACCGCACTTTTGCTTTGTAAAGGATGACAAATGAGTTTTCTTGAGCGACTTTTTCACGCAATCTTGTTTGAAACCACGGTTGTGTTGCTTTCTGTTTTTGCTTTGTATTTCTTTACAGAAGAAAGTGTTTCTATTCTCTTTGGGTCCATGGTACTGGTTTCCTTAACCGCCATGCTATGGAATATGATCTTTAATTATTTCCTCGATAAAATTTTCACGGGCCCGCGAGAAAAGCGTGGTGTGATATTTCGTACTTTACATGCCATTTCATTTGAGGGCGGTTTGCTTATTTTCACCGTGCCGATCATTGCTTACTTTTTAAAAGTGGATTGGATTACAGCTTTTATGATGGATTTCAGCTTAACGGTGATGGTGACCGTTTATACCTTTATTTTTAATTGGGTGTATGATCACGCGCGATTACTGTTTATTAAGCGTGAATGATGCAATAGGTAAGAGAAGAAATAAAAAAGTGCGGTCAAAATCTAAGATGTTTTTGACCGCACTTTGATTTTTTAGGGCATGAAAAGCTGCCCTTTTCTTTATTAAAGTTTTTCCACTAACTCAATGGCTGCACCAATATAGGTTGCAGGAGTGAGTTGTTGTAAACGTGCTTTTTCATCGGCTGGGATATCCAGTTTTTCGATGAATTCACGCATTGCTTTTTCATCAACACGTTTACCACGAGTCAGCTCTTTTAATTTTTCGTATGGTTTTTCAATACCATAGCGACGCATCACGGTTTGAATTGGCTCAGCTAAAACTTCCCAGTTTTGGTTGAGTTCATCACGGAGATGTTGTTCGTTCACTTCTAATTTGCTGATACCTTTACGCGTTGCGGCATATGCAATTAAGCAATAACCTAAACCCACACCTAAGTTACGTAATACAGTGGAGTCGGTTAAGTCACGTTGCCAGCGAGAAATTGGTAATTTTTGACCTAGGTGAGTCATCACCGCATTGGCTAAACCTAAGTTGCCTTCTGAGTTTTCGAAATCGATAGGATTTACTTTATGTGGCATGGTAGATGAACCAATTTCACCTGCAATAGTGCGCTGTTTAAAGTGATTTAACGCAATGTAACCCCATAAGTCACGATCGAAGTCGATGATGATGGTATTAAAACGAACCACGGCATCAAAGTATTCAGCAATGTAATCATGTGGCTCAATTTGAGTAGTGTATGGGTTCCAATCTAAACCTAATGAAGTGACGAATTCTTCACTGAATTTATGCCAGTTAATATTTGGATAAGCTGATAAATGCGCATTGTAGTTACCCACAGCACCGTTGATTTTACCCAAGATTTCATTTTGTTGGAGTTGTTTGAATTGGCGTTTTAAACGGTAAACCACGTTTGCCATTTCTTTACCTACAGTACTAGGAGAGGCAGGTTGACCATGTGTACGAGAAAGTAATGGGATGGTTTTGTATTCGTTTGCTAAACGAGTGATTTCATCAATCAGTTTTTGCCATTCCGGTAAGATTACTTCTTCACGTGCTGTTTTTAACATTAAGGCGTGAGAAAGGTTGTTAATATCTTCCGAGGTACAAGCAAAGTGAATAAATTCAGAGACTTTGGCTAATTCTGGTAAAACTTCACTTTTTTCTTTTAAGAAATACTCAACTGCTTTTACGTCATGATTCGTAGTGCGTTCAATTTCTTTGATACGTTCAGCATCTTGAAGACTGAATTCTTCCACAATTTTATTAAGGTAATCGTTTGCTTCTTTGGACAAAGAAGAAACTTCTTGGATTTCAGCGGTCGCCGCCAATTTTTGTAACCAACGTACTTCCACGGTGACACGGAATTTGAGCAAGCCAAATTCACTGAAAATACCACGTAATGCGGTGGCTTTATCTTGATAACGACCGTCAATCGGGGAAAGAGCGGTTAATGCGGAAAGTTGCATAAGAGTTCTCCAAGGATTAATTTAAAGTTAAGTAGAGTTGTCGTGCCGCTTGCACTAATTTTTTACGATGAAACAACAGTTGCCATTTGCTGCCGCCGACTTGACGCCACAAAACGGCAGAACGAATGCCGGCAAGTAAACACGCACGAATTTTGTCTTGCACGCTTTGTTGCTGCAAATGATATGCCGAACCAATAATGTGGATGCGTTTGCCTAAAGGGCTAATCGTATCGACATAAATGTTTGCCATGATAGAAAACATCTCATCATCAAATTGATTGTCGTGATAAGCAAGTTGTTCCGGTAAACGGGCAATACGGCGGCCAAGTTCTTGTTTGATTTCAGGTTGTTTGTTTAATTTGCTCTCTAACGCTAACAAGCTGCCCCAGTAGTTTAATAAATTTTTGTCGTTTAATTGGGTGAGTTGCTCAATAAGCGTGTTTAATCCCACTTTAAGATGTTGAACATCACCGCCAAATACGGCTAATGTATCTTCAGGTTGAGTAATGAGAAGAGAATGAATGGTCGTTTGGAATGCATCTTGGTTATCAACTTCGCCTTTTTGTGCTAATTGACTGATTAATAAGACTGATTGACAAACACCGGCAAGTGCCAGAGCCATATCATTATAATTTTTCATTGGGATTATAAATTGTGAGCTGCAGAAATTTTTGGCGTAATATAGCATTTTTACACATTGTTTTGAACTCAATCATTAAAAAACGCCCTATCTTTTGTTATCATAGCGCCAATTCAGTTTACAGAATAAAAGGATAACCAATGACAAAACCAATTGTATTCAGTGGCGTGCAGCCTTCCGGCGAATTAACTATCGGGAATTATTTAGGTGCACTTCGCAACTGGGTGAAAATGCAAGAAGATTATGAGTGTATTTTCTGTGTGGTGGATTTACATGCCATCACGGTACGTCAAGACCCTGTAGCACTTCGCAAAGCGACTCTTGATGTGCTCGCCCTTTACTTGGCTTGTGGCATTGATCCGAATAAAAGCACGATCTTTGTGCAATCTCATGTACCAGAGCATACTCAACTAAGCTGGGTGTTAAACTGTTACACCTATTTTGGTGAAATGAGCCGTATGACTCAATTTAAAGATAAATCAGCACGTTATGCTGAAAATATTAACGTGGGTTTATTTGATTATCCGGTTTTAATGGCAGCAGATATCTTACTTTACCAAGCGAAAAGCGTGCCGGTAGGGGATGACCAAAAACAACATTTAGAAATCACCCGTGATATTGCCGCTCGTTTTAATGCGCTTTATGGTGATATTTTCACGATTCCTGAAATTTTCTTAGGCAAAGCAGGTGCGCGTATTATGTCTTTGCAAGATCCTGATAAAAAAATGTCTAAATCAGATGATAACCGCAATAACGTGGTGACCTTGCTTGAAGATCCTAAATCGGTAGCGAAAAAAATCAAACGCGCGGTGACAGACTCTGATGAACCGCCTGTTGTTCGTTATGACGTGAAAAACAAAGCGGGCGTGTCTAACTTATTAGATATCCTTTCTGCAGTAACGGATAAATCTGTGGCAGACCTTGAAAAAGAATTTGAAGGCAAAATGTATGGACACTTAAAAACAGCGGTGGCTGACGAAGTGTCAAACTTACTTGCGGGTTTACAAGAACGTTTCTATCAATATCGTAACGATGAAGCACTTTTAGACGAGATTTTACGTCAAGGTGCAGAAAAAGCCCGTGCAAGAGCGAAAGAAACCCTTGCCAAAGTGTACGAAGCCGTCGGCTTTGTCGCTGCAAAATAATTTTAAACTTAATAAGCCGTGTTATATCACGGCTTTTTTAGATAAGGAGAAAAAGATGGCCATTCAAACAGAAAAACCTATTGAATGTGTAGGCTGTAATACTTTCGATATGAAATCATTGTTTGATAACAGTGATTGTAGTTTCCCTATCGAACAGTTTTACGCGACTCGTCAAGATGCAGAAGGCGCATTGGAATATTTCACATTAAAAGCACGTGATGTAGAAAGTGAACCTTGCCAAATTCAATCTGAAATTCAACAGGTTGAAGAGGGATATGTACTTAAAGCGGTTTTCACATTCTGCTGCCAAGCGGAATTAGTGATTTTCCAAATGAAGCTTGTGTAAGTGATAACTTACTCTAGAAAAAAGCGCTATTTGTGACCGCACTTTCTGATATTTATGTTCCCCTGCATCGTATTATTCCTTTTTCTAATGTAGAAGGGCAGGGGAATCGTACCAGTATTTTCTTACAAGGTTGTAAGTTAAACTGTCTTTATTGCCATAATCCAGAAACCATTCCTCGTTATGCAGAAGGCGCTCATCAAGTCAGCCTGCAGTATTTGTATGAGCAAGTAATGGATGCAGTTCCTTTCATTCGTGGCGTAACCGTTTCTGGCGGTGAACCCACCATTCATCATAAAAAGCTCGTTCCATTGTTTCAAAAACTACGTGAGGAAGGGCTAACTTGCTATTTAGATAGCAGTGGTTTCTTTGAATTTGACGCAATTCGTCCTTTAATTGATGTCACAGACAAATTTCTCTTTGACCTGAAAGGAGAAGGGCTTGGCTTGCAAAGTTTGTGCTTTGATAGGCAAAATCGGCAAGGCATTGTCCCTCAAAACATTATTCCTACTCATCAACATATCAAACAAGAAAATTTAGATCGCAATTTGAAGAACTTGGCGCAATTATTGCCATTAAATAAAGTGGAAGAAGTGCGGTTAGTTTATGTGGCAAATTTTTTTGATGCAGAACAGTTGGTGGAAAAAGTCGCGTCCTTATTGAAAGACTATCCGGATGTGTTGTTCAAAATTATCCGAATGCACACAAAAGGTGCACGAGACGCCGAAGGACTCACGCCTTATGTCCCAACTGTTGAACAGACCCAAGCACTTGAAAACTATGCGAAATCTTGTGGTCTGACCAAAATTGTGACCATTTTATAAGCAAACATGCCAAAAAGTAGTAAAAATATTCCGACTTTTTACCGAAAAACAAGTAGAATAGGACAATTTTATTCACTTACTTATCTAACCAACCTAGGGGAAAAAAATGGGTATTTTAGGTAGCGTTTTAGGCATTGTCGTATTACTGGTCATTGCCGTATTATTTTCAAATAATCGTAAGGCGATTAATTTACGTACTGTATTAGGGGCTTTGGCGATCCAAATCGGATTTGCGGCCCTTATTTTGTATGTGCCGTTTGGTCGTTATGCATTACAAGCGACAGCAAATGGTGTATCAAATGTTATCGCTTATGGTAATGAAGGGATTAACTTCGTCTTTGGTGGCTTAGCAGATCCTTCAAATGCCGGCTTTATCTTTGCGGTGAAAGTGTTACCAATCATCGTCTTTTTCTCTGGTTTAATTTCGGTGCTTTACTATTTAGGCATCATGCAAGTGGTCATCAAAGTGATTGGTGGTGCATTGCAAGCTGCGTTAGGTACATCTAAAGCAGAATCAATGTCTGCAGCCGCGAATATCTTCGTTGGTCAAACTGAAGCACCTTTAGTGGTTCGCCCTTACATTAAAAATATGACCCAATCTGAATTGTTCGCTATTATGGCGGGTGGTACAGCTTCTATCGCGGGTTCAGTAATGGCAGGTTATGCAGGAATGGGCGTACCATTGACTTACTTAATCGCAGCATCTTTCATGGCTGCACCAGCAGGTTTATTATTTGCGAAAATTTTATTCCCACAAACTGAACAATTTAACGATAAACAACCTGAAACGGATGATAGCGAAAAACCAACCAACGTGCTTGAAGCAATGGCAGGTGGTGCGAGTGCAGGTATGCAATTAGCGTTAAACGTAGGTGCGATGTTAATCGCATTCGTGGGTTTAATCGCTTTAATTAACGGTATCTTAGGTGGCGTAGGCGGCTGGTTCGGTTACGGTGATTTAACATTACAATCAATCTTTGGTTGGATCTTCAAACCATTAGCGTATTTAATTGGTGTATCTTGGGATGAATCTGCAATTGCGGGTCAAATGATTGGTATGAAATTAGCGGTGAACGAATTCGTGGGGTACTTAGAGTTCGCGAAATACTTACAACCAGATACAGCAGTTGTATTAAGTGAAAAAACTAAAGCCATCATTACTTTCGCATTATGTGGTTTCGCTAACTTCAGCTCTATCGCAATCTTAATCGGCGGTATCGGTGGTATGGCACCAAATCGTCGTGGTGATGTGGCTCGCTTAGGTTTAAAAGCAGTTGTCGCAGGTACATTAGCTAACTTAATGAGTGCGACTATCGCAGGTTTATTCATCGAGTTAAGCGGCGTAGCAATGTAATTAAAATGTGGTGAATTTTGACCGCACTTTATCTCTCAACACCACGAATCGTTCGTGGTGTTGTATTTTAAAGCAGGCGAAAACGTTTGCTTAAATGATTTTTTATTTATCAACAAGAGGAAAAAACAATGACTCCACATATTAATGCTCCTGAAGGCGCATTTGCAGATGTTGTATTAATGCCAGGCGATCCGCTTCGTGCAAAATATATTGCTGAAACATTCTTAGAAGATGCGAAAGAAGTGACTAACGTTCGCAATATGTTGGGTTATACCGGTACTTATAAAGGTCGTCGTATCTCTGTTATGGGTCACGGTATGGGTATCCCATCTTGCTCAATTTATGCGAAAGAATTAATTACTGAATACGGGGTGAAAAAAATCATCCGTGTTGGTTCTTGTGGTGCCGTACGTATGGACGTTAAAGTACGTGATGTTATCATTGGTCTTGGTGCATGTACCGATTCAAAAGTAAACCGTATCCGTTTCAAAGATAACGATTTTGCAGCGATTGCTGATTTTGATATGGCACAAGCAGCGGTTCAAGCAGCGAAAGAAAAAGGTAAGCTTGTTCGCGTAGGGAATCTTTTCTCTGCAGACCTCTTCTACACACCAGATTTTGAAATGTTTGATGTGATGGAAAAATACGGCATCTTAGGCGTAGAAATGGAAGCGGCTGGTATCTATGGTGTGGCAGCAGAATATGGTGCAAAAGCACTTTGTATCTGTACCGTTTCAGACCATATTCGTACACACGAACAAACTACTGCGGAAGAACGTCAATTAACCTTCAATGATATGATTGAAATTGCGTTAGAGTCTGTATTAATTGGTGATAAAGCATAATTTATCCGATTGATAGAATAAAAAAGAGCGGTCAATTTTGACTGCTCTTTTTTTTGACAAACTTTCTTAAGTTTATTATGCATAAATCTTATTTGATTTATTTCCTTAAAGATAGTAAGGAAATATATTTTGTTATTTTGATTGTGTATTAGAGATGATTTTTAACTTTTATTATTCTTATTAATCATTGTTTTATTGAGGTATTTTATTTTTTCTTCGGGTTTTCTTGATTTTTATTTCTATTTTGTCTCTATCTTTTCTTTTTTATGTTGATAAAGTCTGACTGATTTGATAAAGTATTCTGTGAGATATTTTTAGTGATTGTCTTGTTTATTATTCGTTTTTTAATTCTAGTGAATGTAGTACTCAATGACTGGCTTTATATAACGGTATTTTATTAACTTCATATTTAAGGTGAACTATGCATATTCAAAACAAAAACACCTCTTTGGGTGGTGGGGCATTAAAGGTTAAATTAACCGCTCTAACTTGTATCCTTATGGGGATATTTTCCACATCAGCTCAAGCCGAAGATCTCTACGGTTGTCACAACACTTCTCTTATTAAGGTTGAAAACGCAAATGGTTGTTCTGCTTCAGTTGGTTTAAATCAAAAAAATGACGGTGCTGTTTTTGGTGGATTTGCAGATGGCACCGCAAATAATAACCGTGTAAATATAGCGCATGGTGCGAATGTGACATCAAGCGTTTATGGTGGTTTTACGAGCGAAAAAGAAGCGAATCATAATGAAGTAGTAATTGGGAATAATGCTCAAATCGGTACGGGCAGAAATGGCGGTGGTGTTCGGGGCGGTACATCAATTGAATCTCACTCAGATTTTAATGCTGTTCGTATTGGTACAAATACCACTGTTATTGGTAGTGTGATTGGCGGCTCAGGAGGCTCCTATAATAAATCAGTTGCGAATAACGTGAGTGCATCGAGTAATAGCGTGCATATTGGTGACCTTTCTAATATCACTTCTTCGGTAAGTGGTGGTGACGGTGGAAAAACCTCTTCTTTTAATGAAGTCATTATTGGTAATGGTGTTAAAGTTGGGCGTGAAGTTTCACTCGCTAATGGTGGTATTGTTGAGGGGGGCGGGGCTTCTGTGAAGTCTGATTTCATGAGTCAAGAAGCAAACTCAAATATTGTTCATATTGGTGATGATGCTCAAATAGCCTGGATATATGGAGGGGTTGCCAATGCGGTTTTTAGCAAAAATAATGTGGCCACTGATAACAGAGTAACTATTGGAGAGCGCAGTCATACCGTATTTGTAAGTGGTGCTGAAGGGTGGGAAAGTTCAAAAGTTGCCAATAATTCCGTAACAATTGGAGCAGATGCGGTAGCGGGGGAGATTTATGGTGCACGTTCAGCATCGGGTAATGTATTGAATAATACCGTTCAAGTTGGTAAAAATTTAGTAGCTAATTTTGTGACAGGTGGTGATGCTTATTCTGCGGTTGCTGGTGAGGGGAATGCACATAATAACACGGTACTGATAGGTAAGAATGCTAAAGTAGCGGGTATTATTATTGGTGGTAATGCATTAACAACGGCAAACAATAACACAATAGTGCTAGATAAAGGCTTTCATATTGGCGGTGTTGGCGGAGGTTCAGCACAAAGTGAGTCTAGCAATAACACAGTGACGCTTTTTGCCGGAACCGTAGATAAAAATATCGTAGGTGGCACTAGCTTTAATTCAAAAGGTAATGTACTTAATTTAGGTACAGCCAGAGAAGGTATTGAAATGAATAAACTGACAGCTGAGGAAGTGTTAAATTTCGATACCATCAATTTCTATTTACCTGAAAATGTTCGTCATAACGATACGGCTCTAAATCTTTCTACGTTGTATCTTGATCTAGGTAATACAACAATGAATGCTTATGTGCCAGGCAATGCGAATTTACATTCTGGTGATGTGGTACATTTGATTAAAGCTAAAGACGGATTATACTGGAGTGGTAAAGGAAATGTGTATCAAGGCATTACTTTAACGCATGATTTAGCGAGTATTGCGCTGACAGAAGACAATAAAAATCTAGATCTTACCTTTAAACGTAATAATCAACAAAATACTACGCCAGTTACAGATACAACCACTAAACCGGTTGAGAATAACAATACAACGGGAACTCCAACTAAACCAGTTGTGAATACCAATACAACAGAAACAGCAACTAAACCGGTTGTAAATACCAATACAACGGCAACAACAAATAATCCAGTGGTGAATACAGATACAGCATCAATTACAACAGTAAATCCAAAAACTAAATCATTAGTACAAGGTCGTTTAGTTGCACCTGCGTTAGTTAATAATGGGGCAAGTTATCTTGCTGGAGGTTTGAATTCGTTGTATCAAGACGCTAATTTAAACCAAACTGGTGCAAATGAAAGCGGGTTTGTTCAGGCTGGTGCAACTGATCGTGATATTACGACTGGAAGTTATGTTAACTTGAAAGGGGTTACATTGGATGCAGGCTATGCTTGGAATAAACCGAGTGTTTCTGGCAATTGGTTATATGGTGTAGCGGCTGAATATGGCTATAGCCATTATACAACTCATTTAGATGACGGTACAAAAGGTAAAGGTAAAGCCTGGAATCTTGGTGCAAATGTATTTAGCAATTACTTATGGAATAATGGCCTATATGCACAAGTAAGTTTACGTGCAGGACGCGTATGGAATGATTATCGTAGTGATGACTTCGTTCACGCAAATGGTACAGGTGTAAGATATAAGAGCAATGCAAATTATCTTGCTAGCCATGTCGGTTTTGGTAAAGTGTGGCAGTTAGGTGAGAATAACTCCTTAGACACCTATGTGAAATATTTTTATTCACATACTTCAGGTGATGAAGCGAAGTTAAGTTCTGGTGAAACTTACCATTTCTCATCAGTTCGCTCTAAACGTGGTCGCGTGGGTGTGCAGTATAACCATAATTTAAACAATTTAGGTATGCACTTTGGTGTGGCTTATGAACGTGAGTGGAATGGTGATGTACGTGCACAATACCAAGGTTATGCATTACCAACGCCAACAATGAAAGGTGGTACAACTATTGCGGAAGCTGGGGTAGATTATAAACTTACAGGTAAACAATTTAATACAACCTTACAAGGCTATGCTGGTCGTCAAAAAGGTTTAGGCATTCGTTTTGGTATGACATTCTAATCTTGAAATGCTTGAAAAAAGAGCGGTCAATTTTGACCGCTCTTTTGTTTTTTCTATTTCGCTTTCGCTATTTTTCATACCAAATTCGGTTCACATAGAGCACCACTTTACCAGAGGGTGTCTCAACATGAATTTCATCATCAACACCTTTTCCGATTAAGGCACGAGCGACGGGAGAATCAATGGAGATCCAGTTTTTAGCGGGATCGAATTCATCGCAGCCGACAAGGCGATATTGCTTCACTTCGCCTTCTTCATCTTCTAGCTCAACCCAGGCACCAAAAAACACCTTACCTTCTTGTTTCGGGTGGTAATCCACGATTTGTAGCACTTCTAAGCGTTTAGAAAGAAAACGCACACGGCGATCAATTTCCCGTAAACGACGTTTGCCGTAAATATATTCTGCGTTTTCACTGCGGTCACCTAGAGCCGCGGCATCTGAAACCGCTTGAGTAACTTTAGGGCGTTCTTCTTTCCACAAAAATTTAAGTTCTTGGTCAAGCGCAAGCCAGCCTTGACGAGTAATGTAATTTGATTTTGCCATAATGAAAATAAAAGAAATTTTTTTGAATTATATTTGAGCCTGTTGTCTAAAACCAGTATTCTATTCCCGTTTTTATCGAATCCTTTAATAACAAAGAAGTATGACAATGTTAAATCAACAAATTAGCCAAATTATTGCGGCAGAATTAACTGTTCAACCCCAACAAATCCTCGCCGCCATTCAATTATTAGATGATGGTAACACCATTCCATTTATTGCTCGTTACCGTAAAGAAGCTACTGGTGGCTTGGATGACACTCAACTTCGTCATTTTGAAACCCGTTTAATTTATTTACGTGAATTAGAAGATCGTCGTCAAACCATTTTGAAATCTATTGAAGAGCAAGGGAAATTGACTGATGAATTGCGTGACAAAATCCATGCGACACAAAGCAAAACTGAATTAGAAGATTTGTATTTGCCATATAAACCAAAACGTCGCACGAAAGGGCAAATTGGGATTGAAGCCGGTCTTGAACCATTGGCTGATTTACTTTGGAACGAGCCAAAGAATGATCCTGAAACGGCAGCAGCGGAATTTGTAAATGCTGATAAAGGTGTAACAGATACTAAAGTCGCACTTGATGGCGCACGCTATATTTTAATGGAGCGTTTTGCTGAAGATGCGGGCTTATTAGCGAAAGTACGTGATTATTTAGCGAAAAATGCCGTTATTGTATCCAAAGTGATCGAAGGCAAAGAGACGGAAGGTGCAAAATTCCAAGATTATTTCGATCACCAAGAATTATTGAAAAATGTGCCTTCTCATCGTGCATTAGCCATGTTCCGTGGACGTAATGAGGGTATTTTACAATTAAGCTTAAATGCGGATCCTGATGCGGAAGAGGGAGGTCGTCAAAGCTATTGTGAAGAAATTATTCGTGATTATTTAGATGTCCGTTTCACGGGACAGCCTGCAGATAAATGGCGTGAGCAAGTGATTGCGTGGACATGGAAAATCAAAGTTTCGTTGCATTTAGAAACGGAATTAATGGCAAGTTTACGTGAAAAAGCGGAAGAAGAGGCCATTGATGTTTTTGCTCGAAATCTGACCGCACTTTTAATGGCTGCACCGGCTGGGGCGAAAAGTACCATGGGCTTGGACCCAGGCTTACGTACAGGTGTTAAAGTCGCTGTGGTGGATAACACAGGTAAATTATTAGATACCACCACCATTTATCCACACACGGGGCGTGAAGCTGAAGCGCAAGTGGTGATTTTCAGCTTGATCCGCAAACATAACGTAGAATTAATTGCCATTGGTAACGGTACCGCTTCTCGTGAAACTGAACGTTTTGCGAAAGAAGTGATTAAAGAAATCAAAGAAAATAAACCGCAAACCGTTGTAGTGAGCGAAGCGGGGGCGTCCGTTTATTCTGCTTCTGAATTTGCCGCAAATGAATTCCCGAATTTAGATGTATCTTTACGTGGAGCGGTGTCTATTGCTCGTCGTTTACAAGATCCATTGGCGGAGCTAGTGAAAATCGAACCGAAAGCCATTGGTGTAGGGCAATATCAGCACGATGTAAACCAAACCCAACTTGCGCGTAAACTTGATGCTGTGGTGGAAGACTGTGTAAACGCGGTGGGTGTGGATTTGAATACGGCATCGGCGCCATTGCTTGCTCGCGTGGCGGGGATGACAAAAACCTTAGCGCAAAACATTGTGGAATATCGTGATGAAAATGGTCGTTTTGAAAGCCGTGCAGAATTGAAAAAAGTACCACGTTTAGGACCAAAAGCTTTTGAGCAATGTGCGGGCTTTATGCGTATTGCAGGCGGGAAAAATCCACTTGATGCTTCAGGGGTTCACCCTGAAGCTTACCCTGTGGTCGAAAAAATCTTGCAAGCGACAGCACAATCTATCCAAGATTTAATGGGCAATGCGGGTGTGGTACGTCAGCTTGATGCAAAACAATTCATTGATGAGCAATTTGGTTTACCAACCGTTCAAGATATTTTCAAAGAGTTGGAAAAACCGGGGCGCGATCCGCGTGGTGAATTTAAAACCGCTGTATTCGCAGAGGGCGTGGAAGAAATCACCGATTTAAAACCAGGTATGATTTTAGAAGGTACCGTCACTAATGTGACCAACTTCGGCGCATTTGTGGATATTGGTGTTCACCAAGACGGTTTAGTACATATTTCATCATTAAGCGATAAATTCGTAGAAGATCCACATCAAGTGGTGAAAACTGGCGATATCGTGAAAGTGAAAGTCTTAGAAGTGGATGTGCCGCGTAAACGTATTGCGTTAACGATGCGATTAGATGAAAGTGCGGTCAAAAATGACGGCAAATCTGACCGCACTTTAAGTGCAAAACCAAGAGGTAATGCACCTCGCCAAGATCGTCATCCTAGAGGAAATAGTGCGATGGGGAATGCCTTTGCCGATGCGTTGAAAAATTGGAAAAAATAATTTCGTCATTTAGATGAACATTGTGGCCAAATAGGCGTACAATGAAGGGGATCTGGTCAATCATCCAATCCCCTTTTTTATTTCAACGAAAGGAATATTCTTATGGAAAAAGGTATTCTTGGGCCGCATGAAGGCAAGGAGCTGGAATTAATGTTAAGGGGCGAAAAGCAAGTGGCATTATTCAATCAGGAGCTCGGTATTCCTGACGCCTTTCTCCCTTATCTTGAGCTAGGAATGCTTCATTCAAAAACAGTGCAACGTCATGTCAATGATGTTTGCTTAACCGATTTTATTGTCTATTTACCTCAATCTCTTGCACTTGCTGAACAAATGGAAGTGTTACTTCCCGCAAGCACTGTGAATGGTTTTGATCCAAAAGTTGAACGTGAAATCGGCCGAATTCTTGGCTACCCAGAAAAAGATATCGAATACTACATTCAGCATTTTCAAGATAATTTAGAGAAGTATCGGCAGCAGTATAGTTGATTGATGAAGTAAAAGTGCGGTCAAAAACACAAGAAATTTTGACCGCGCTTTTGTTTCCAAAGGTGATTATTCTAAGTAAACCTTATAATTTCACATTCATTTTTCTGTAGAAATATCACTATAGATAGCATAACAAGTCAAAGTGGTAAATTAGGTAATTGTTTAATGTATACTAGATCGAAAGGAACTAATATTATTGTTAATAAGGTAAATTGATATGAATAAACCAAAAACTGTTTCAGTTATAGTAAATAATGAATTCTTATTAGTGACTTCTATTATTAGAGGGATGATTGGAATGACAGATCCAGATCAAGATTTTATTTTTAATCAAGTTGATATTACAGATTCATATTTTGGAAAGTTGGTTAGAGAAAAACTTGATGAAAGCAGAGAAGTATCCCTCCAGGAATTTCAAGCTATTTTTAATTCTGAGAAAATGAAGGGGTTACAAAAAAGACTTGAGGAAGAGATGAAAAAACGCTATGGATACAAAAATAAAAAATCTATCTATAAGGATATGTCTTTTTTATCTTTAGAACAAGATAATTTATATATAACTATTTCGCCTCTTCATCAAGATTCTTTAGATGGAAGTACAGGAATTTCACTTCCTGACAATTCAGCATTAGAATTTAAATATGATAAGAGTATTTCGGATGAAGAATTAGGAAAAGCCATAAGACAAGCTCTGACGTATTGTACGAGTATTTATCGGTAATATATTTCCTCAAAATATAAAGTGCGGTCAAAAACATCGGTATTATGTAGCAGTTGCACAAAGTCCGAAAATTGACTAATTTACCGCATAAATTTGAATGCCTTTCCAAATGAAAATTGTGAAAGGCATTTCTTTTACCTCAAATTCTAACTTTAACCTCGCAATTTTTCACATCAATTTTCTATTTTTTCAAACTCAAGGCGTAGCTATTCCGCTCAACCTTCATTCAGGTAAGCTATTTATTTCTATCTAAGTCTATTAGCGTATATAAGATTCTATGCTGCCATCAGAATTTCATCGTATGCAGCTTGTTCTTCAAGTCGCTTAAAGTAGTGTGATGAAATTTCGTTAGGTGCAAAGGCTTTCATACCGAGAAGCTCACCTTCACGATGATTTCCCTGCCAATAATCAACCCATTCTTTAAATGGCAGAACCCATAAACAACGTTTGAGGACATCTTCAAAAAGTTTCCCGTTAGATTCTCGGCGGTTATCTGAAAAGAATGCGGCTTGATTAGCATAGTGCAAGGCATATTTATTATCGACTTTATGATGTGTGCCACGCATTAAATCACGCATTCTTGCATTGAAGGATTCCGCAAGGTTATTATTTACACCTTTCGCACTATAAGCCTCTTGATGATTCACCGACCAACGGGTGTAATGAAAATCAAGACTTTTATAAGCAGGGTTTTCATCACACATAATATCACTGCCTGCTTTGACAAAGCGTTGATTTAATGCAAAAACAGTATCAGCATTTTCGGTGTAATCCATTGCGACAATGGTACGATTTGCTCCAGATATATTACTATCATTTGCAGCACGTTGTGTAATAGCGAATAGACAACGTTTAGTCGCTCTAAATTTAGGATATTTGCGACCTTTCTCATCGGCTTTTTGACGTTGTTTATAATTGTTTTTACGAAAATTAGTTGGGCGCAGGGTAAAGTTGATCAACATTCCATCTTCGTGAATTTCGCCTGACAATGGACTTAAATCGCGTGTTTTAAATAAGGCTTCGCGAACTTTCCCACAAAGTACAAATGCCGTTTTGTAGTTCAAATTAAGATGACGACTAACATCAATCGCACTAATGCCTTTTGAGCTATTTACCATCATTAAGATGACAGCAAGAATATCGACTAAATCAACTTTATGAAAGGCAAAGGCTGTATTTGTTGTAATATAAAAATGGCGTTTGCAATGTTTACAACACCAACGTTTACGAGAAGAAAGGAAATAGGCTTCGTGGCGAATACTACAATGCGGACAGCATACATCACGAACATTATCAGGGTTTCCCCAACGGTGAGTTTTTAAAAGGTGAAAAGCATCTTCTTCAGTAAGGCGTAAAATATCTTTTAAATTGATGTTTTTTGATTTGCTTGAAAGTAAATAATGTTGAGCCATTGCGAATTTCCTTGTGTAGTACAAGGCATCCGAGATTTGCTAAACGCCAGACACAAAAAAACGCCCATCTGAAAAATTCAGATCGGCTCAAAGCGTTTATGCCTCGAATACCGTTACCCACAAGGAACTTGTGGAAGGCTCATTTAAAATGAGTGAAATTGCGATTGTTAAAACAGGAAATTTACAAGATGAAATTTTCTGCCACCTAAACATTCGCTACACACCTGTTAATGTGTATTAATTGGTGATTGAATAAAGTTGCATTCTTTGGCTAATTCTATAATTTGTAGTAAGTTTTCCCTGCAAATCAGCGTAAATATAGTCGTTTGAAGATTTTTCGTCAAATAAAAAAAGCAATTCCTCACGAAGTTGCTTTTATCTATTATTTGTTATCGCTAGTGTCCGTAATTATTTATTCGATATTACAGGATTTTCGCCAAATTTATTCGATTCGGCACTACCTTGCACAACTCCGATGACAATTGATATGATGATTGCAATCGCTTCACCAATAACAGGAATTAGCATAATTAACATATATAAAGTAAACCAACCCGATAAATTTATATCGTGTAATCTACGGACTATTAGGGATATTGAAGGTGGTAAGGTAACAACAAAAACTACTAAAAAAAGTATTACTCCAATACCTGTAAAAGCAAATGCACCTAAAATAGCGAATATTAACGCATAAAATAAAGTAAATCCCCAATACTCTTTTCGTCTAGCACGCCCTTTAAAGTTTGCATAGTTTTTAGTAAATGCTTCAATAAAGTATGTAAATAACGATTTTTCAATCATAACTAATCCTCTTAATGTGAACGTTTATTTTCAATATAATCTGTTGGATTATCAGCAGTTAAATCTTTTTTCCTATTAACCTGCTTGAGAAATGCATTTTTTGCTAGATGCCCTAACTCATGCGAAACTGAACCATAATAGAGAGCAAGTAAAAATGGTAGCAACAAAATCTCAATAGGAAATGCTATAAATAATAATAACGAATCAAGGATTATTAAAAGCAATACTGTGACTAGATAAAAAACATAAAACTTTAAGAAATTATGTAAATTAGCCATTAGAAATAAGATGTTTTTCGGTATATTTAATAATTCTAACCATTTTCCAGTTAATGCATATCTAATGATTCCACATTGAAGAATTGGATTTGAGATCATACCCCATATAAAGTAGATAAATAATGTT